>NZ_JAMXSE010000024.1:0-101403 GCF_024124685.1 Pseudoalteromonas sp. OANN1 | reverse complement strand
TAAGAAGTAAGAAGTAAGAAGTAAGAAGTAAGAAGTAAGAAGTAAGAAGTAAGAAGTAAGAAGTAAGAAGTAAGAAGTAAGAAGTAAGAAGTAAGAAGTAAGAAGTAAGAAGTAAGAAGTAAGAAGTAAGAAGTGTTGTCGCTCCGAGCTGAATGTCCAGAGATATTCAATCAGTTGACCCAAGTAATCAAGGTAAGGCCAGCTATCACGCCAGCCTTACATTTTACTATTTCTAGTAGATGCACTCGGGTTACGGGCACCAAAATACGGTCAAATTAATATCAGGGTGATTTAATACAGCGCGCAGTGGTACTTCATACTCTGAGCCGGGTTGTTTTGCCGCTTCATACACCGCCTTTTTTTCATCACCAGAGATCAATAAAACAGCCGCCTTAGAGTTAGCTATTCCCGCCAAAGACAAACTCATGCGCTCGGTGATCTCACCTGTCACTTCGCTTTGATGAGCATTAATTGCGCATACGGTGTTTGTGGTCGTTAACGCGTGCTCTAGGCCCTTTGCATTTGGAAATAAACTGGCGGTATGACCATCCGGCCCCATTCCCAAAATAGTAACATCGAACGGTTTTTTCAACGCTGCATAAGCTGACTCACATAAATCAGCGCCCTCTTCAGCTGACACTGCCGCATTCTTCATTGTTACAAATCGAGCATTTGCCGCTTTGTCTTGCAGCAATGTCGACTTAATAAATGCTTCGTTAGATTTTTCGTGATCTGGTTCGACCCAACGTTCATCAACCATAGCAACCGTAATTTTGTCCCATCCTAGTTCAACACCAGAAAGGTAACGATACGCAGGAGCCGGTGATGAACCACCAGACACTAGCAACACCGCTTCACCGTCTTGCTCAATACCTTGACTGAGCCCAGTTTGAAGTAGCTCTGCAAGCGCCGCTGTCATCTCGTCTTTGGAGCTGAAATTTCTTTCTGTTAACTGTGCCATTACGCTTGCTCTCCCGCGTTGAACCAAACATGTTTGTTTTCTTCTAGCAGTTCATCGGCGTCTTCAGGACCCCAAGAGCCAGCACGATAAAGTGACGGAGCCCCTTTACTCTGCCAACGCTCAATGATTGGATCAACCCACTGCCACGCTTGACGCACTTCGTCACGGTGAATAAATAAAGCAGGGTTATTTGCAGCAGCGTCTAGCATTAAGCGCTTATATGCGTCTGAATGATAGCCATTGTTATACTTTTCACTCAATGAGATATTTAGCGTCACTGGCTCTAGTTGCATTTCAAGGTTATCTAGACGCTTAGACATTAGCGTTAACTGAATACTTTCTTCAGGCTGTAATCTTATCACCAAACGGTTTGGCTGAATTGGACCCGCCGCATCACCATAAACATTGTGAGAAACAGGCTTGTACTCAACCACAATTTCAGCACAACGCTTCTTCATACGCTTACCTGTTCTTAAATAGAAAGGCACGCCAGACCACCGCCAGTTATCAATGTGCGCACGAATAGCAACAAATGTTTCTGTTTTACTTGACCCTTCACCCAGCTCTTCTAGGTAGCCAGGTACCAGCTTGCCTTCAAGGTCGCCTGGCACATATTGGCCACGCACAACATTATTATCTACATCTGTGTCAATTAGCGGCCTAAGCGCTTCTAATACTTTAAGCTTTTCAGTGCGAATGCTGTTGGCATTAAGTTTATGTGGTGACTCCATCGCAACCAAGCAAAGTAGTTGCAATAAGTGATTTTGCACCATATCACGAAGCGCACCTGCTTTGTCGTAAAAGCCTGCACGGCTTTCAAGACCGACTGTTTCAGAGATACTGATCTGAATATTATCTATGGCTTTAGCATCCCATAAATTCTCGAACAGTGCGTTTGAGAATCTAAGTGCCATCAGGTTTTGAACCGTTTCTTTACCTAGATAATGATCGATACGGAATACTTGCTCTTCCGAGAAGAACTCACCGATTTTGGCATTAATTTCTTCTGCAGATTTACCGCAATAACCAATAGGCTTTTCAACAACTACACGTGATTGCTCAGTGATCAGCCCTTTAATTGACAATAGCTCACAACAACGGCCATAAACCGCTGGAGGAAGTGACAAGTAGAATACACGAGATTTATCTTCCCCATCAGCCAACATATTCTTTAGCGTATCCCAATGTTCGTCTTCTTCAGTAACGTTGACTACCACAGGCACTAAAAACTGTTCAAATGCGGACCAATCTTTCTTGTTGTATTCGCCTTTGCCAAGGTGAGTTTGCAATGCGATATGTGCCGTTTCGATAAATTCTTGTTGTTTGTTTTGTTCACGAACGGTCGGTAAGATGCGAGTGCCTTCAGGTAAGTTACCTTCTTGATATGCACGATACAAGGCAGGTAGGAGTTTGCGAAGTGCTAAATCGCCTCCCCCACCAAAAATTACGATGTCAAAAGGATTAAGCATAATTCACTCTCATTAGGTTAGGCGTGCACTACAAGCACGCAGTGTTTATTCGATTTGGAGCCACTCCAAAGCCTACCAAACTCATTGTGTAACGGGTGATGATTTCGATTGCAATGCGCTAGTAATATCAATTTGACTTAAGACCTGCTCAATTTGAGGGATTAAGTAAGTTGGTATAAATGAGTCTTAGAAACCTGTATTTCCTCTCACAAAAATACAGGTTCTAAGTACTCCAGCGCTACCCGTTCAAAGGTATTCTGTTTACTTCAAGTTCCACTCGAAGTATTAATTTGTTCTCTTTTGCTTGTAATAAGCGATTAGACCCGCCGTTGAGCTATCATGAGGGTTAGAAACGCCTTCTTGTGTTAACTCGGCTTCAATATTTGATGCCAGTCCTTTACCAAGCTCAACACCCCACTGGTCAAATGAACACACATCCAAAATGATGCCTTGGCAGAAAATTTTGTGTTCATACAAGGCAATTAGTCGGCCCACAGCTTTTGCATCTACCTTATCTAAGATAAATGAAGAGGTTGGACGGTTACCTTGGTGTATTTTATGCGGGATCAACTTATCAATTTCCGCATCCGACTTACCTTTAGCCGTTAAATCTTCACGTACCTGCTGTGCATCTACACCCGTCATCATTGCTTCCGTTTGCGCGAAGAAGTTAGACAGTAAAATATCGTGATGCTGGCCTACTTTGTTTTGCGGTTCAATCGAAGCGATGAAATCGGCCGGTACAATCACATTACCTTGGTGTAAACACTGATAAAAAGCGTGCTGGCCATTTATCCCTGTCATGCCCCAAATAATTGGCACTGTCGTATAGTTTACCTGCTCTCCTGCAAAAGTAACATGCTTACCATTACTTTCCATTTCACCTTGTTGTAAATACGCAGGCAGCATATGAAGCGCCTGATCATAAGGCAAAATCGCTTGTGCTTGATACCCTAAGAAGCTGGTATTCCAAACGCTGAGTAACGCCATCAACAGTGGAATATTGTCTTCGTTGTTTGCCGTTTTAAAGTGCTCATCAATTTCAAACGCACCTTCCAGCACTTCGACAAACTTATCGAAGCCTAAATAAAGTGCGATTGGTAATCCTATCGCGCTCCAAAGCGAGAAACGACCGCCAACCCAGTCCCACATCGTAAACACGTTGTCATCGCTAATACCAAATGCTCTGGTCTTCTCAAGGTTGGTGCTCACCGCAACAAAATGCTTGGCGATTGCCGCTCTATCATTTGCAGCATTCAAAAACCACTCAACGGCAGTCTTTGCATTGGTCATGGTTTCAGAGGTTGTGAAGGTTTTTGATGACACAACAAACAGCGTGGTTTCTGCGTCCAAACCTTTTAGTACTGAAGCAATCTGTACACCATCAACATTCGAAACATAATGCACGTTTAGCGTGTTATCTGCATACGCAGCAAGCGCATCAGTCACCATTTGCGGGCCTAAGTTAGACCCGCCAACGCCAATGGCAACCACATCTTTTACGGCTTTGCCTGTATACCCTTGCCACTCACCTGAACGAACTCGGTTACTAAATGCTTGTAGTTTTTCTAATTCTGCATTGACTTGTTCAGTAACGTTCACCCCATCCACATAAATAGGTGTATTAGCTCGGTTACGCAGCGCTGTATGTAAAACCGCTCGGTCCTCAGTGATATTTATTTTTTCACCTGAGAACATCTTTTCTCGCCAACGCGCAATATCGCTCTCTTTTGCGAGCTGCATCATCTCAGAGAATGTTTGGTCATCAATGCGTTGCTTGGAAAAGTCGAACAATACACCTGAGATTTGACGAGAGAACTTTTCAAACCTATGTGCATCGTTTGCAAACATCGTTTTTAAATGCTGTTGCTCTACTCGCTGCGCAGAACTACTGAGCTTTTGCCAACTATCCAAATCTACACGACCACCCATTACATATTCCCCTAAGACGTAAGTGATTGTTAGTTACCTTACTTTTCAGGTAGTAACAACAAAGAAACATTATTAAACAAGCACATTATGCCAAAATGACAACGCTGTCAAATTGCTTCTTTTCAATTTTACATTGCGAATAATAACCTAAAATAAAATTTTTGACACCGGTATCATTCATTTATTTCTGCGAATTGTAGTGCTAAATTCTGTACTTATTAGATAGACTAAGAAAAACAGATGATCCTTTTATTAAGCCGATGCTCGTCTTAACGGCTTAATATCACAGAAATTGGGCGCTAGCTTCTGCATACATAAAGCGCTACTATTCCTCTGTGCTTAATAATGATCGATACAGACCTGTAAATAGAAGAACAACTACATGAAAGTCACTATTAATGATGTTGCCAAGCTAGCTGGCGTATCTATGAAAACCGTATCGCGGGTAATCAATAAAGAACCTTCGGTTAGAAAAAAAACCTACGATCAAGTAATGCAGGCTGTAAAAGAGCTTAATTATCAGCCTAATATCGCTGCGAGAAACTTAGCTGGTACTTCTTCATTTGCAATTGGCTTGGTCTACGACAATCCCAATGCGTATTATGTAATTGATATGCAAAACGGGGTGTTATCTCGCTGTAGAGATGAAGGATATGAGCTCGTCATCCACCCCTGTGAATCCAATTCGGAAAATATGGCCGAAGAATTCGTCACTATGATCAAACGCTCACGTCTTGCAGGTTTGGTCTTGACTCCTCCTCTATCCGAGCAACAAACCATTATTGATATGCTAGATGAGCTGGGCATTCATTACGTTCGTCTACTTTCAGGTCGAGCGCAAGAAGCGGAAAATAGCGCAAATAACTGTATCTTTGTTGACGACTACGCTGCAGCCTATGAAATTACTGAGCATTTGATCCAACTTGGACATAAAAAAATTGCGTTTGTACTTGGCGATGAAGAGCACAAATCAACGACGGAACGGTTAGCCGGATATCGCGATGCCCTGAAAGCACACGATATAAAACAAGACGATACACTGCTCTATCACGGTACTTACTCATTTGAATCAGGGGTAAAAGGCGCTAAAGCGCTGCTGGCCGATGGCAATCCAAACCAAATCACTGCAATTTTAGGTGGTAACGATGAGGTAGCCGCTGGAGCTTTATTTGCTGCGCGGCTGATGAATATAGAGATCCCGGGTCAATTGTCTATCAGTGGCTTCGAAGACTCTCCATTCTCCCGCCAAACTTGGCCAAAGCTTACGACTGCACATCAGGCTAACAACATTATTTCTGAACATGCTGCGCGTTTATTGTTTTCTAAAACACGGGGACATCGAAAAAATGATAAAGAAGTCTCACATGTTTTCACACCGAGTATGGTGGTTCGTGAAAGCACGGGTAGGATCACACAATAGCTATTTATTTAGTCGGCTCTTGAGCCGACTAACATCAAAAACTCTCACTATTTCGCCAACAGTTCTTCACTCTTACTCGACCATGCATTGATCAGCGCCTTGACCAGAGATGCAAGTGGAATCGCAAAGAATACCCCCCAAAATCCCCATAAACCACCAAAAAATAACACTGCAACAATGATATAAACAGGGTTGAGATCCACAGCTTCTGAAAACAATAACGGCACTAAAACATTACCATCTAATGCTTGAATAATGCCGTACGCGATGAGAATAGTCCAAAATTCTGGCGCTAGCCCAAATTGAAACAAAGCAACTGCGGCAACGGGTAAGGTAACGAGTGCAGCACCAATAAATGGGATAAGTACAGAGAGCCCAACCAACGTCCCCAGTAGTGCAGCATAACGTAAATCCAAAATAGAAAAGGTCACAAAGCTCACTACACCAACGATGACAATCTCAAAAACTTTACCACGAATATAATTCATGATTTGTTGGTCCATCTCGTGCCACACTTGTGAAATGAGCTTTCTGTCCTTGGGTATAATTTTTGAAATTCCAGATGTAAGCTCTGATTTGTCTTTCAACATGAAAAAAGCAAGCAGCGGCACTAAGACTAAATAAATCATCCAAGCGACAACGTCTTTTAATGAAGTTAATGAGGCTGACACAATGACTTCGCCAAGCTCTAACAGTTTGCTTTCCACAGAACTCACAATTGCCTGTACCTGAGTTGTAGAGATCAGCGTCGGATAGTATTCAGGTAAATGTAAAAGGAAGTCCTTACCCTCTTCGACCATGGTTGGACTTTCTTGGAGCAGGTTACTTAACTGTTGCCACAAAACGGGAACGATACCAAATACCAGCCCCAAAGCGACCCCCACAAATACCGCCATTACCACTACTGCTGATAACATCCTACTGCCAGTCACTCGGGTAAGCTTGTTCACTGGCCATTCTAGTAAATAAGCTATGACAATTGCGACCAGTACCGGCATGACATAACTGCCAAAAAAGTACAGCAAAGCAACCGTAGCAACTAGCATCAGCAATAGAGTAACGGAATGTGGATCTGAAAACTTTTTGATATACCACGCTTTTACTAACTCAAACATCCATGATCTCCAAACACACTTCACCGCTTTCAATTTCAATAATTTGGTAACTCACCGAGTTACCATCCAAATATTTTTTTATGTCTAACAAGCTTTGATCCTGACTCATCAGCAACTTTAGTTTGCCTAGAGTATAGTCATGGCGCTTTAACCGCCACTTAAACTGAACAAATAATGCGGGACAGGTAAATTCTCGCAAATCATGCACAAATTTTGTTGTCTTGTCTCCACACAAATCACTCAATGCGGTAGCCCTCAAGGCGTTGATGGTTTATTCTTAATAGCATACTCTACTTCTTGGGAATCTTAATGCCAGGCGTTAATAATAAGGCCCGATTGCCAGCCAATCCAACACTAAAAGAAATAAATTGGTACAAAAAACAAATTAATTGGGGTGAACTTCCGCCTTTTTATCACCTTGTCGCCTCAGCGGTGAGTGAATGTGAGGGTCTGCTCCATCACGGCTTTGATAATGCAGTAAAGCGTTTGCTAGATAAGCGAAATTGGAATATCGAACTATTAGGTGGTTATGAGGATGACAGTGGCATAATTCACTGTGACAATAAACCTCAAATAGCATTACATCAAGCATTTACTGATAGAGGCTTTGAGCTTTGGGCTTACCCAATAGCCAAAGGCACCAAGATTGATGCCTATGTTAAAGATAATCGTTTTTTAGAATTCCGAGTGTGGGATCCGCACACGATGAAAAACTTACTGCGCATCAACCAGCTCCATAAATTCATTGCGTTTTACTTTGAACGTGGTGATATAGCCGACAAAGCTCTGATACTTCATGCGCACAAAGTGCTACATATGACAGTGACGTTTTTGCAAAAAGAATTGAACATCACAGGTGTTGATGGGGTCTCAATAAAAGATTTTTACCAACTTTGCGAAAAAGATGCTCGAGCATGCAATGATGAAGTCGACTTAGCTAGGATCATGCTCGGAGAAGACCTTAAAAGGGATTAAAATGCGGTTAAAACCCCTATTAAATTCAATCGTTTTAACATTTGCGCTCGCTGCATCCAGCAGCGCTATTGCACAAACAGAGCTGAAACTACCAGATTTAGGCACTTCAGCTCTCCAAGTACTACCTATTGAAAAAGAGCAAGCGATCGGCGAAGTCATGATGATGCAGTTACGCTCGCGCTCCCCTGTGGTTGGCGATCCGGTACTTGAAGAGTACTTAACTAGCCTGGGCAATCGCCTCGTCGCCAATGCTAATGACGTACGCTTTCCATTTACCTTTTTTTGGATAAATAACAAAGATATTAATGCCTTCGCTTTTTACGGGGGCCACGTTGGTGTACATACGGGACTCATTGCGCAATCCGATAACGAGAGTCAGTTAGCATCCGTTATTGGCCACGAAATTGCGCACGTTACCCAACGCCATTTAGCACGCCGCGTACAAAACGCAAAAGACAACAGTGCCTTGACCATCGCGGGGCTTATTACTGGTATTTTGGCAACCGTTGTTGCCCCAGATGCAGGTATCGCCATTTTATCCGCAAGCCAAACGCAATCATCGTTGAACCAATTAACGCATAGCCGAAAAGCGGAGCAAGAAGCCGACCGATTTGGTATGAATACCCTACATAAAGCAGGCTTTGACCCCTATGCGGCCAGTGAATTTTTAACTAAGCTCTCGGATCAAATTCGCTTTAAAAATAAGCCACCCGCATTTTTGCTTACGCACCCGTTACCCGACAGTCGAGTATCGGACGTTAGGCTTAGAGCACAACAATTCGAGAAAAAGCATTACCCCTCAAGCCTTTCCTACGCGTTAGCTAAAAGCCGTGTGCTTGCACGATACTATTATTCAGAAGATGCTGGAGAAGCGTTTTTCAGAAACGCGCTAAAACACTCAGCAGAGCTCGACAAGCGCGCCCTACAATACGGATTAGCAATTACGTTACTCGATCAAAAAAAGTACGAAGAAGCTGGCAAACTATTGGATGAGTTGTTAGAAAAAGATCCAAATAACTTGTTTTATCTTGATGTATATACCGATTATTTAATTGCGACAGAGCACTCTGGCAAAGCCGTTGAGATGCTTCAGGCCCAACATCAACTTAGGCCCAATAACCAAGTTATCACGCTGAATTATGCTAATGCCGCCATAAAAGCAAAACAGTATGAAGTTGCAGAGCAATTGCTCAAGATCTTTTTGCTTGAGAAACCGGATCATATTCTCGCCCGCGATTTACTCACACAAGCCTATGAAGCCCAAGAAAACAAGGCGGCTTACCATGAGTCAAAAGCGAGTGTCTATGCCCAGTACGGTGCATTTAATAAGGCAGCAGATGAAGTCCAGCGTGCACTCAATCATGTCGAAGATAACGAAGATATCAAACGTACCAGATTAAAGGCGCTACTTAGCCAATACCGTAATATGCAAAAAGAAATCGCTAAGCTGTAGGCTTAGCGATTGCTTACAGCAATAGTAAAAACGTATTTAAGCCAATTTTCTTGCACATCGCTTTTCGTCATCTCAACATTAAGCTATGATCCGTTTACATTACGACTTAGAGCAAAATAGAGCGAAATCATGTCAGTAGAAATCTATCACAACCCGCGCTGTTCAAAATCACGTGAAACCCTAGCTTTACTAGAGTCCAATGACGTTAATCCTACCGTTATTGAATACCTAAAGACGCCAATCGATAGTGACACTTTGGCTAATTTACTTTCTAAACTTGGATTTAGTTCTGCTCACCAGCTCGTCCGCAGCAAAGAAACGCTCTACAAAGAGCTTGGACTATCGAAAAACTCGGACGAAGCGACACTGCGCACAGCCATGCTTGAAAACCCTAAACTGATTGAACGTCCTATAGTTGTCAATGGTGACAAGGCAGCGATTGGTAGACCCCCAGAGTCAGTGCTTGATATCCTGTAATGAGTAAAATTCTTATTTTATACCACTCTAGCCATGGCTCTGTGGCGAATATGGCGCACGAATTTGCAGACACCATAGTGTCACAAGGCGGTGAATCCATAGTACGCGTTTTTGAGAAACGTCAAGACCATGATGTGGTCGTAACAAAGCAAGATTTAGTAGCGTGCGACGGTTTGGCGTTTGGCACTCCTACACGCTTTGGTATGATGGCAGCTCAAGCGAAAGCGTTTTGGGAAACCACCAGCGATTTGTGGCTTAAAGGCGCGCTTATCGATAAACCAGCCTGCGTATTTTCGTCTTCAAGCAGTATGCACGGTGGCAATGAGGCTACCCTACTTAACCTCTCGTTACCGTTATTACACCACGGCATGATGTTGTTAGGTATCCCCTATGATGTTCCAGAGCTTTTGGCGACCGAAATGGGCGGGACCCCCTACGGTGCAACACACGTTGCAGGCAGCCAAAACAATACTTCACTCACTCAAACAGAAATCAAAATTTGTCGTGCAGCAGCGAGTCGACTGCTACGCGTCGCGGAAAAGTTAACATGAATGAAATTGCAAAAAAGCCCATCACTAGACGCTTTCAACTCTTTGCGCTAGTTGGTTATTTTGGTCTGTTGATCCTGATGCCACTGTGGCTCTTTGTGCTTGCACCAAGAGAAGGTTACAGCTTGGGCTTTGTCTTTGTGGTGTACGTTTTACCTTTATTACTCCCGCTTAAAGGTATTTTGCAAGATAAGCCATACACTTATGCGTGGGCAAACTTTGTCGTGATGTTTTATTTTATCCACGGCTTTACCCTGTTGTGGACATCTCCTGACGAGCTAGTGTTAGTCCTGCTTGAGATTGGCTTTGCAACCTCCATGTTTATTGGTTGCACTTACTATGCAAGACACAGAGGCCAAGAGTTAGGATTGAAGATCCGCAAGTTAAAAGAAGACCTTGCTGACGAAAAGGCTGCTCACGAACATAAAGAGTCATAATCTCGCTTGCGTAACTCCATTAAAAAAGCGCAGTCTTCAATGAAGTAACTGCGCTTTTTTCGTATTCATGCCTTGGTATTATTTGATATGGTAAGCTACTGCAACGAGAGTACGGCTATCAACACCAATACTGAAAACAATACCTGCACACCAATACTAAGCCAAGCTAACGCATTTACCCCGATAAGTGACCAAGGTGTTGAGCTATTCGGGTATAGAGGGTTACTGCGTTTTCGTCTCGCAAAAACAAAAATTGCGATAGAAGCAGCCGTAGTGACAAGTGTTGCAATGGTTTTTTCATCAACCTCATCAGTAAAAAATAAAAATAACTGAAGTGGTAGCAAAATAGCAGCAAAGGCATAAAGAATATGGACGGTTTTTATTTTTTGATACTTTGCTTCGTTAGAAAGCTCGATAATACCGTGCTGTTCAAATGTTTGCTTAGAAGTAAGCGCCTGATTTTTCATAGCCACACGGTAAGGGGTGTCGCCATGAATATCCGCAAGCGTCGGGTCATCACCATGTTCAATAATCATTTCGATCATAGCAGCAGAGTTCGATGCCGCCGCATAATGCATTAAGTTCCTGCCCTCTTCGTCCAATTCATTTACTTTATGGTACGGCAACATGGTTTCAACCGCGCTCACAAAGCCATTTTCAACCGCCAACATAATGGCAGAGCGCCCGTTGCTATCTCTTGCCGTTCCTTTCGCGCCCTGCGTTACTAGCGTAATAATCGCTGATTGCTTCACCTGTTGCTGGGTTAGCTGGAACAATAGCGCTTGTTCCAAAAGACCCGTCACTTCATCTTTGTCACACATAGCGCAAAGGAGCTCAAAAGTCTGCTGTCCATCCAGCAAACTATCCGTTGCTAGTTTAGCAGTTGCTGCTCGGTCAAGCAGACAAGTATCAATATGCGTCAATAGTGCCGTATGTGTTGCCTCCGAGCTGTTGCACCACAGAGCAACAATTTCTTTCGCGCTAAATTTAAGCCCTTTCTCCAATAGCCATATCAGCGTTTTTTCATAATGTTTGTCACAGAGCAGCTCTACAAACGATAAACTTTGCTCTTGTGCCTGAGCTTGAATGTTAGAGTACTGACCAAGACGCTGAATAAGTGTTTTTATTAGCTCATCCTGATCAGTATCATTTTCCTCAATGTGTTGAATTACGCTATTAACGTATTGACGCTGTTTATCGTCATAGTCATCAATATGCTGAAAATAACAGGCTTCGAACGGCTCTAGCGGTCGTAACCAAGCGAGATAAAATAAAGGAGGTAGAACAGTGGTCGTTACGCCCTGCTCATCTTTCATTTGTTGGCAATTCGGCCATGCCTCTATGGCATCTAGAATGTAAGCACCGTTTTGTTCGATTAACCCCTTTAACAGCATGGGATACTGGGCAGGCCAAATTAACACTTGTTCCATGAATGCGCTATTATCCTCAGAATGTAAATATATGCAGCATAATTATCGCGAAATGACTAGGTGGTGAATAATATCAACAGTCGCGCTAAAATGCTCACCTATTTCAGGACAAATTTAAAAAATAGGGCTTTTTTAAGGAGCTAGAATGGGCAATCAATTAGAGACATGGCAAGTGATCTTGATCATTGTTGGCGTGTTAGGGGTGATTTGGAGCAATATTGCGTTGTTAAAGTATTCCGCCAAATTTGAAATGAAAAAGAAAATCGACGAGCAGACGGCGCCTTTTGACAAAGATAAGGCAACGTCCAAAAACAACACGCCTCAAAACAATCCAAAAAAGGATGAAGATTGAAGCATGTTGCGACGTTAAACGTGCTGACTAAGCATTCATCCACATTTGAAGTTTAATCGCACATCATATGGCTTACCGAGCGCACCATCGGCTATTCCTCCACCTATGGTCATTGCGGCCCCTGCATCATCGACACTATTTCGACCAAAAATCCACATCGCCATACCGGCAGCCTCAACGGCGTTAGCTACGCCTTTTTGCGTGATATAAGTACTCTCAGGCGTATCACTGTTATAAATGATATCTAGATTCACAACATACGCGACCATATCAGCTTGTTTGCAATAGTGTCTGGCCTGCTTTAATGCCTCTTTACTCCCCGCATCACGACTGTCGGAAAATAACATAATATTATGCACACCATCAGACGATGGACGCACATCATCATGATGAGCACACCCGGATAACCAAACCGCTAAACCAACACTTAATAGAATTCTTTTCATCACACTCTCCTATTCATTAAGCGCAAGCTTAAGGGTTATTTCGGTTTAGTTCCGTTAGTCATTGTTTAAATTTGTAATAAGCGACACAATTGACCAATCGTTGAGGTCACTTAACTTCCACGTCTACCCAAACTAAACGGTGATCGGAGCTGGCATGACGACTTTCCACTAAACGGAATAATTCGTCTTCTTTGCTTGGCCAGAAAACCCCGCTGCTAAGTACCTGAAAGCCGAACTTGGATGGCAATACGTAATCTACACGCGCTCCCCAATGGGCGGTATAACTACGACTCTCACTTTCCTTGCTATGTTCACTTCCCCCTTTGCTTTTTGGCGTAAAGCTCGAGAATACTTTAGGGTTATCTAATAATTGTTCTATCACACCGGGTCTATATTTATCCCCTGTATCGGCAGCATTTAAATCACCGACAATGACAAATCGTGTATCATTTTTAAGGCCACCTTTAACGCCATTATCATCATAAATGTACTGGCTACGTTTAGGGTCAATATAATCGGCCATTAAGCGGATCTCATCGTGATTTCTGTTACCATTCCTATCCTCTTCACCATCAAAGACAGGGGGCGTTGGGTGCATCGCCAACAGGTGAAACAATTTACCATTCACTTCAATTGGCAGATCCCAGTGAGATTTTGAGCTTAGTCTCAAGTTTTGCCACTCTTGCTCACTATACCAAGGCTGCTTCGTCGTCGGATCTATTGTCACCATATGGTTTGGCATATCTTTCCAAAGAAATGTCTGCATAGTTCGGGCCTGTTCTTTTTTAATCGGGTACTTTGACAGTACAACCATCCCATATTGCCCCTCATATAAACCAAACCCTTGGGCATCACCGCCATAGTTAGATTGCTTACCGTCATTATCTAAATCATACGGTGTTGGTAATCCAGTATTGACTGGCGCAATATAAAAATAAGGGTACGATATCGGCTGCTGATCCGCTTGAGGTTCCGCTAGATAGTTATTTACGAATGCCAGTACACCTTTATTTGGTTCAGCGATGTAATCAAATTCATTGAGTAGAATCACATCTGGACGAACACGCTGAATGATTTCTGCAATATTTTTGATTTGTTGATGTTGACCATTCTGTAGTAATTTACTGAGCTTTTGAGAGTCCAGCGCTTGCCCTTTTTGTTGATAGTTCGTTGCTTCCATACTGACATTAAAGGTAGCAACACGTAGTGTTTGTGCACTTACAACCGTTGTCATTAATAAAAAAAGTAGACCTAGGTATTTCATAGACTTGCCTTAAAAACATTGTGATAATTCCCGCGATGACTATTTTATTCATAATCCTTTGAAAAACGGAAATTATCTCGACAGACTCAAACGATTTAATGTTGGCAAGTTAGCAAAGAGCGGTTAAAGTTAAATGATTAACTGCCTTGTACTGCCAATGTGAAATTTGTGAGTATATTAAAACGATTACATCTCATCACCACAAACCAAGACACCACATTTGAAGAAAAAGTGACGGCGCTGCTGACTCTTGGCCTCGATGTCTTTGAGCTTGACATTGCAATCGTCAGTGAAATTCAAGCTGATATATACACAGTAAAGCATGTGATCACTCCAGATAATTCTTTGTTAGCAGGTACGGATTTTGAACTGGCAAACACCTATTGCTGGCACACTTTACAAGCTGACAGCGCACTGTCTTTTCATCACGCTGGTACCAGCGAAATTGCCACTCACCCTTGCTACGCAAACTTTGGCCTAGAGAGCTACATTGGTGCGCCGATTATTGTTGATGGTAAACGCTATGGTACCGTCAACTTTTCCGCATCCAGCGCCAAAGCCCAAGCGTTCAGTCAAGAACACTTAGATTATGTGAGTTTATTAGGTCAATGGATTGGTGTTGAAATTTCTCGGCAAAAGGCGTTAAAAAAAATACAACACCGATCACAAGCATTAGCAGCGATGAGCCGTCTTGCTGATATTGGCTCATGGGAAGTCGATTTTAAAAAGAACAAAGTGTATTGGAGCCAACAAACGCGATTCATTCATGGTGTTGATGATAACTTTACACCAACACTCGACAATGCCATCAGCTTCTACAAACCCGGCATTCACCAAGGAAACATTAAACAGGCTATAGACGACGCCATCACCTCTAAAACCAAATGGGACATAGAATCCATTATTATTGATGCCAACGGCAACGAAAAGTGGGTCGCCTCTCACGGTCAAGGTGAATATGAAAATGGCGAATGCGTTCGGGTTTTTGGAGCAATTCAAGATATTGATGAACAAGTCAAAATGCGTATTGCATTAGAGCAAAAGCGCGAAGAAGCGGAGCAACTTCTTAAGACCCGAAGTGAATTTATCGCCAAAATCAGCCATGAATTAAGAACCCCGCTGAATGGCTTAGTCGGCATGCTGCAAGCGTGCCGAAAAGAAACCGACATAAAAGAAATCAAGAGTAACCTGAGCGTCGCAGTCAACAGTGCAGATATGTTGATCACATTGATAAACGACGTATTAGACTTCAGTAAGTTAAATAGTAACAACCTGAAGCTAGACAATACCGCGTTTGATCTTCATCAACTAGTCGAACAAGTTGTAGGCCTGTACAGCCCAGCCTGTCGCGAAAAAGGGCTTTCAATCAATTTCCATATTCATAACCAAGGCACAAATTGGCTCTATTCAGATCCGACTCGAGTTAAACAAATTATTGCAAACCTCGTGAGTAACGCCATCAAATTTACACCAACGGGTAGTATCGATATTTATGCCGACGTACTGGGTAGTGAAACTTCACCAGTTCTACAATTAAGCGTCTCAGACACAGGCATTGGGATTGCCAAGACCAATCAAGTACATCTTTTTCAGCCATTTAGCCAAGGCGATGCCAGTGTAAGTCGGCATTTTGGTGGTACTGGTCTTGGCCTTTCAATCGTATTTGAGCTTTGTAATTTGTTGCAAGGCGAAGTACAGGTAGAAAGTGAGTTGGGTAAAGGAAGTACCTTTATCGTTACCTTCCCTATAGAGTTTGCAGACGAAGCCGACGACGTACAAGAGCAAAAGACTGAAGAGCAGCATATTTCCTTATCAGAATGTAAAATCCTGCTTGTAGATGATAATCAAATCAACGTACTGGTGATGGAAAAGTTACTAAATCAGTTTGGTGCAACGCACATTGACAAAGTTTATAACGGTGAGCAAGCCGTAAAATCATGCCAAGACAAAACCTTTGATATTGTGTTTATGGATTGCGTCATGCCGATTATGGATGGCTTTGAAGCCACTCGCAGTATTCGTAGGCTTGCAAAAGATAAACGCCAAGGGCCGCATATTATTGCGTTGACTGCCAATACTTCTGAGTCCGATAAGGCAGCCTGTTATGAAGCCGGCATGAATAACTTTCTGTCTAAGCCAATTCAGCTTGACGCACTAAGAGGCGCGCTTGAGCCCTTCACGCAATAAAAAAGGAGCTTGACCTCGCTCCTTTCGTGTTGTGACGTAGCGGTATTATTCCGCTGCTTTTTCTTTGCTCGCTTTAGTGCCGTTACTGCTCTTCTTCGATTGACCAGTGCGGTTAAAGATCCCTAAGCGAATTCGAATAAAGTGTAAAATCTCTCTCGCCACATCAATGTCTACAGCCTGTTCAAGCCCTTCAAAACCTGGACTTGAGTTTGCTTCACAAATTTTAAAATGCTCTTCATCGAATAATAAGTCGATGCCAGCAACATCTAGATTCAGGATATTAGCGGTTTGTGTTGCTAGCCATTCGATTTCAGGGGTGATCGGGTGTGGGCTACCTTTTGCACCTAAACTGACGTTGGCCTTAAAGTTCTTACCGCCAGAATTGCGCTCCATACAAGCGACAGCACGGCCACCGATGGTCAATACACGTAAGTCTCGACCATGACTCGACTTCACAAAACGCTGCAAAATGATATTCGCTTTTGGATTTGTCGCTTCAATGAGTTGCATCAAATCATCAAATTCACCGCGTGATTTAGACAAAAATACGCCGCTGCCCTGCGAGCCTGATAGCGTTTTAATCACGACCGGGAAGCCTATTTGCTTCTCTACCAGTTCAATATTTACAGGGAACTTAACCAACATAGTTTTTGGTGTTGGTAAATTTTGCTCTGCAAGGATCTGCTGAGCATACAGCTTATCTTTTACGGTTTCGATAGACTGTGAAGAGTTAAAACAATGTACGCCTAAACGTTCAAGGTGACGGATAATCGCAAGCGTAAAGTAAGTCGTGCCTGCACCCATACGCGGCAGTACAAAGTCAGGTAACGCAACCGGCTGACCATCAATCAGAATACTTTCTTCATCTTCTCTGGTTACCAATAGATCGAATTGATCAGGTGAGTAAACTTGAAGATCAATACCTTCTTCCTTTGCCACCGCCATCAATCTATCTATTTCATAAATTTCAGGTTTTAACAAACTGGCAGAGTCTTTGTAAATGATCCAACCGCGCATACGAATTGCCCCTTGAGTAGCGGAATAAAAGGGTCGCTGTCGACACGAATCGTTAAGTGAAAACACCCAAGCAGGTTCGTGTATCACCGGCCCCTAAACAAAAGCGCGATTATGTGGACTCACTCAAAAACAGTACAGCAAAAAAAATTTATCGACACAATCTAAAAAACTACTCACGATTTTCAAAGTAAGATTGTGTCCCGTGAGCTTCCAAGGCGCTCTCAATACGTTTTAACGCCAGTTTGTATACAGCATCTCGCATCTCAAGGCCTTCATCACTTCGCAGCTGCCACGCCGCTTCAAACGCACTCGATAAATATTGCGCCAATTTATCTTGCACAGTTTGCTCGTCCCAAGCCTCTCCTTGGCGATTCTGACACCACTCAAAATAGCTTACGATGACTCCGCCAGCATTAGCTAAAATATCAGGGATCACTATCACGCCCTGCTGATGCAAGATTTCGTCGGCGTCCGCCTCAATGGGTCCATTGGCAATTTCGACAATATACTTTGCCGATACTGCTTTGGCGTTATCTCGGGTGATTGCGCCGGATAGCGCTGCGGGCACCAAAATGTCTACCTCCAGCGCGAGCAGCTCTTCATTACTCAGCACTTTATGTTCAACGCTTTCACAGACCGAATCATCACAGTACACGGCTTTAAGCGCTTTGTTGCGTTGCTTTTCTTGATAAATGCTTTCTATATCTAAGCCATCTTTACAGTAAATCCCGCCTTTTGAATCGCTTACTGCAACGACTTTATAGCCCGCTTGCTGCAACAGCCTTGCACAGTGATAGCCACCATTACCAAAGCCTTGAATAGCTACTGTTTGTTCTGCTTTATTCCAATTATTTTTTTCACTAAGCCGCTCTATCATTAAAAATGCACTGCGACCCGTGGCGGACTCTCGCCCTTCACTCCCTCCGAAAATAAGCGGTTTACCAGTGATCACGGCTGGACTTTTTTTACGGACGATTTTCTCGTATTCATCCATCATCCAACCCATGATCCTGGCATTGGTGTACACATCCGGTGCGGGAATATCTTGATCGGGTCCAATAAAATCAGCATTAGCTCTAATATATGCTCGAGCAAGGCGCTCAAGCTCCATCGGACTCAGTGATTTAGGGTCAACGGTTACGGCACCTTTACCACCGCCAAATGGCACTCCAACCGCCGCACACTTTAGTGTCATCCAAAGGGCTAAAGCTTGCACCTCACTCATATCAGATTCTTGGTGAAAGCGTATTCCGCCTTTTGTTGGACCTAGCAAATCATTGTATTGACAACGATATGCCTTAAAATAGTCAAGCTTACCGTCATCACGACGAATTGAGATATTGCTCGACAGCGTTCTTTGAGGCTGGGCTAACGCTTGATAGGTAGACTCGTTAATTCCTGTTTTTTCGACTATATGATTTAATCTTTTCAACGCGTCTTTTAGTAGATCCGTACTCATCCTTTCCTCGCTTATTTTTTAATTCAACAAGTAATTGTATGAGTGCATGGCGCAAAAAGATCAAGTCCATCAACAGGGATTAATAATTATGCGATTTCCTCTAAAAAGTAGGAAGGTGCATCGTTTGGCGCTAGTAAAAAGCATTGTTTCTTCGCTCTGGTTAATGCCACGTAGAATAAGCGCCGCTCTTCTGCGTCAGGAAATGCCCCTTGTGCTGGTAAAAGCGCATCGACAAATGCTGGCGTTTTTACCTGTGACGGAAAGTTTCTATGCTTGAGACCAAATACTATCGTAAAGTCTGCTTCAGTCCCTTTAGCACCGTGAAAGGTGTTATGTGAAATAATAAGCTCGGGATAGAGCTGCTGCCACTGCTCAATCTTTGATTTATCAGGTAATGCTCTGTGATTTCTCGCCAGTAGGGCAACGGAAGCTTTTCCTTCGTTGCGCTGCTCGATAAGATTGAGCAGTTGTTGCGCCTGTGACAATTCGTCATCCACCATAACTTTCACCACGCCCTGCCCTGCCACGCCGGTGGTATGAGAAGTGATATGCTTGGTTATTTGTTCTGGATTGCGGCAAATAAACTCACTCGCCGTGTCTAAAATGGTTTGAGGATAACGGAATGTTTTATCCAAATATGTGGTCGTCGACTTACCAAAATATCGAGTAAATTCGGTGGTTAGGCGCATATCGCCACCACTAAAGCGATAAATAGCCTGCCAATCATCACCAACGGCGAACAATTGCGAGCCAGCTTTTTTATCTAGCAGCACCTGGATGAGCTTTGCCCGCACACGGGAGATGTCTTGAAATTCGTCGACCAAGATGAATTTCCATGGTGAAACAAACTGACCAGATTCGACGTAATAAATAGCCCGCTCCAGCATGTCATCGAAATCGATGCTAGATTCATTGCTAAGATACAGCTGATATTCCGCAAGAACAGGCATGACCACACTCATTTGATTGCTAAATTGCGTCAGCAGTTGCTCAACCTCCCCCATGATTTGAGCATGCTTCATCAATGGTAATACCTGACTTATCAGGTCTATCGCCTGTGACGCTTGCTGTGTACTCGAACTTTTCAGAAATAGCGCAAAGTCTCGCTCAAAGTGGCTTTCTTGTCGCAACGACTGCACTGTGTCTGCAATAAATTGTTTAAATAGTTTTTTATCCGTTGCTAGATTTGAAATTGTCGGCTTTGCCCCGGTAACCGCTTCGATGATCTGCATGCCAAGCGAATGAAAGGTAGAGCAATTTAAAGTATTACAGAGAGGCTGACAGCGCTGACGCATCTCCGTCGCAGCATCATTACCATACGCAAGCAATAACAGCTCATTCGCCTGAGCTAATTTGCGATGCAAGAGATACCCAACTTTGGCCTTGATAACGCTTGTCTTACCCGTACCTGCGCCAGCAAGCAGTAATTGCCTGTCATCCTGGATCACACAAGCCTTACGCTGAGCTATTGTAAGGGGATTTGATTCAATGCTGTCAAAATAGTTAGCGTCTTTTGCCAAGTAGTATTCGACAAAAGCAGACTGAAACTCCGAAACCTCACGCTCATTCCAAAGTGCAATTTCTCGCACTGTTGCTAATTGAGGCTTTAACGAACTTGGCACGATATTGTCATCTAGGTGCTGCCAGCTGGACCATAAGGCACTGCAAACATGACACACTAGACTTTGATTATGATGACTAAGATATCGACGCGTTAATAACTGCTCAATTTTACGAGCTTTGACTTGCAAGTGCTTGCCATGGTGTAAAATCCACAGTCGTTGCAATTGTTGCACTAACTCATCTGCACCTTGATTTTTAACACTTAACACATAGGTCTCGTGACCCTGTTTAAACAGGACTTTTTGAGCAAGCCAACCACGCAGAGGTGCTGGCGGGACTGTCATAGCGCTAAAGGGAATGAAACTGTCAGCTGTTTTCGACTTAAGGTGAAGGCCTTCTTTCGTACACTTGGCACCACGTACCCCATAAAACAGTCGACTAAAGAGATGTAATGCTATCAATTGGTAAATCAGACAAAGTAATTCCGTTGCGACCATGCTAGCACGAAACCCAAAAACGCGCTTAATGAAATTTTGTCATCGCTATTTATTTTTTATTAATTTCAATGAACTAATCTAATACCTAGCTAACAGATTGTGCGACTCAATATTTGAGAAGGCAGGCGAATGAAGCCTGCACATTAACATATCACGCAGCTGTTATTGTAGTTAGCTTTGTTTTAGCCGCTAACGTTGCTTTACCAACCAGCACGAGCACCACTGCACCAATAATCACAGGCGTAAATAAAAAGCTCCATCCCTCTAGTGCCAACATGATCAGTATTGGATTCGCGCCAGCCGGTGGGTGGGTGGTTTTTGTTACTAACATACTAAATACGCCAAGCCCCGTTGCTAATGCCAAAGTGAATTCGTTAACACCGATATACTGCGCAAAAATAATCCCGATTGTAGCGGTAATGATATGTCCAAAGATGACATTTTTAGGCTGCGCAAGTGGACTTTCAGGCACACCAAATACCAGCACTGCCGTTGCGCCCAAAGGTGCCATTAAAAAAATATGCTCAGCACTTATCGTTTGACTAAACGCCAATATTGCAATTGCGATAAACGCCCCCGCTCCAGCAATTAAAGCAAGTTGTATTTCTCTCATTGTATTCTTTCCCTTTCCAAAAAGTAGACCAACCTGTCTACCCCGCAAATGGTAGACAAACTGGTCTACTTCTGTCAACCTATAATCACGCTAATAAACATGGCTGGCTGATGAGTACAAAAAGACAACAACTGATCGATTGCGCAATGAGACTGTTCTATCAACATGGCATTCATGCCATTGGTATTAATGAAGTATTAAAGTCATCTGGTATTGCTAAAAAAACCCTGTACAACCATTTTGAGAGTAAAGAGGCGCTGGTGCTTGCAACACTTGAGCAGCGCCATCACCTATTTATATCTTGGTTATCTCGTTGCCTCGAAAATGCTCAAACGAATGAACAGCTCACAGAGCAGCTATTTTCAGCACTAGATCAGTGGATTAGTAATAAAGTGGAGGTGCTAGGCGATTTCCGTGGTTGTTACTTTATCAACACGGCGGCAGAATTTGGTGAGCTCACCAGTCCAATTAATCAACTATGCCAGAGGCACAAACTTGCGGTAAAAGCGTTACTTAAACAATCGCTCAACGACGCTGATGATGCCGCTGTCGAGCGCCTGTTTCTATTGAGCGAAGGGATTATTTCAACGGCCTATACCTGTCACGATACGGGCGTGGCCAAGCGGGCACTCAAGAATTAAGATATTTTTCCACCTCTGTAAAGCAAGATGCAAACTTGCTTGGCACAAACTCGATAATGTCATACCGAGCCACTTCGGCGACATAAAAGGGATCTTGACGAACAATGTCAAGTAGCTCAGCTTCACTACTCGCCTTTGCCAAAATAACCCCACCAGTTCGTGGGATTTTTCTGCCAGAGGCGATAAAAGTGCCATTGGCATAAAAACGTTCTAAAAACGCAATGTGAGGGGCAAGCAGCGGCTCTACCTGTTCAATTTCGGTAACATAAGTAAGATTAACAATAAATATTGAAGCTGACATTAAGCTATTTTCCTGTGTGATCATGGTTCTGATTTGGGTGCTTTTTTACGTTGTTCTTGTTTGGCTTTCGCGACATTTTTAAAAACGGGTGGTGGAATAGGAAAAAGAGAAATGAGCGGCATTAAAGCCAAAAATAGATAGGCGCCTTTTGGCATTTTTTTGGCCCATAGCACGACCTTAAAAAGTAAAAAGGACGCGATAAAAATCGCCGCAAATAACAACAATACTTCTGTGACCCCTATATCCATTATTATCTTCTCATCTATTTAACCTGAGGTTTGGATAACGAATGTTCTAACTCATTGCTGCTAAAACACAACTTAGTTTTTCTCCTTGTCTAGCCAGAGAGTTTTAGGGGAAACACCGCTTCCGCGTCCTGCTCTCGCTAAGGTACCTACATCCTGTAGGCAAGGCGAATCCACTTCCAATAGCTGGCTATTGGAAGTGAATTCAACGCAGTTAGCGCTAAAACTGGCTGCTAGAAAGGCATTGATTATCCACAGCTCAGGTTATTCAATAAGCTGGATATGGAGATAAGATGGGTAAAAAGCAAGCGATGTAAAACAAATAAGATACGAACGAAAAAAGGCCCTCTGGGCCTTTGGATTTTAGTTACTTTGGGATAATCTGCGATCAGTACAGCATCGCAGAAACTGTGCTGTGATTATCAATCGCCATCGCGATACTTAGGACTGTGATATTGACTATTGAGAATGCAAATACTTGCCTCGCCCAACCATGTAAATCTAAGTCTCTTTGGTATCCTTTTAGCGCCATCAATAACCACCAAAAACTGGTTGTACAGGCCACCGCCATAAATGCTATGCCGGTATAACCGCTAAGCGGCAGTAACATCACCACGAGTGCATAAATGGCAATATACAAAACAATATGATGCTTAGCCTTTTCAACACCTTGCGCAACTGGCAACACTGGAATATTCGCGACCCGGTAATCTTCAAAACGGAAAATCGCAATGGCGTAAGAATGTGGCATTTGCCAAAGACAAAACATCAATAATAAAATGGCAGCGCCAGAGTCAAACACCCCGCTTACCGCGCAGTAACCAACCACAGGAGGCACTGCCCCTGACAGGCTACCAACCACCGTGCCATACACTGAGTTTCGTTTCATGTATAAGCTGTAAACACCGACATAAATAAAAAAACCAAATGCGGCAAAACTCAGCGCAATCCAATTGGTGAAATAGGCTAAGAGCCCAAAGCCAGATAATCCGAGTACCAGACTATGTGACAGTGCAGCAACTGAGGAAATTTCCCCAGTTACTGTCACGCGAGTTTTAGTGCGAGCCATTGCCGCATCGATATCCCTGTCGATGACATTGTTAACTACACAACCTGACGCAACGACCAAAGATAGCCCTAGTAGAGTCAAAGCAAATAGCAGCCAATCAACTTCACCTCGAGAGGCCAATAAAAAGCCTCCTGCGACTGAAATCAAGTTTCCCATAATGATCCCAGGTTTTGTCACCTGAAAATAACGACGCAGCATGACTACTCTCCTGTTAATACATCATCATGGCGTTCGATTCGTAGATGATCCAGACCGACAGCCCCACTACCATCACAATAATCAACGCACTAAAGATAAAGGAAAGCGTGCTTGCCTTGCCTTCTTCCGTAACAAAATTCAGGTGTAAAAAGTACTTTAGGTGCACCCAAATTTGCACTAACGCCGCTGTCACTAACGTCCAGAATGTCGTGCTAGATGACAAGCTGCCACTCATCACGGCAGCAAAAGGAATGGCTGTCAAAATGACGGATAACACAAAACCAATTAGATACGACTTCACACTACCGTGGCAGTCGTGTTCATGCTCATGAACATCCATCTGTGCTAACGCTTGAGATTCACTATGGCTCATTACATTGCCCCCATTAAATAAACAACGGTAAATACACAGATCCACACGATATCTAAAAAGTGCCAGAACAAGCTTAAGCAGCTCAAACGCGTTACCGTTTGTGGCTTAAGACCACGACGTGTCACTTCAATCATCATCACTGTCATCCAAATCAAGCCTGCCGTCACGTGCATGCCGTGCAGACCCACCAATGAGAAGAAAGAAGTCAGAAAAGCACTATGCTGCGGTCCATGACCATGTACTATTAAGTGATGGAATTCATACACTTCCATACCAATAAACACCGCACCAAAAGCAAATGTCACCGCAAGCCAAGATAAGGTTTGCGACTTTTTCTGTTTGTTTGCCGCTATCATGGCAAACCCAAAGGTAATACTACTTAACAGTAGGGCCGCGGTTTCAACCGCAACAAAACCCAGCTCGAATATGTCTTTGCCAGACACCCCACCTGCCGTGTTCATGTACAACACAGCATAAGTGGCAAAGAAAGAGGCAAACAACAAACAGTCCGTCATCAGATATAGCCAAAAACCGAATACGGTATTTGAACCTGTGTCATGATCTGCATGCTCGTGAGCATCTTCTAACGCATGTAGCGTAGCGGGAGTAATTGCACTCATGAATTAACCCTCCTGTAATGCGCGAGAAAGGTGGGCAGACTCAATCTGCTCAATCTCGTCAACCTGAACATAATAATCAACGTCTCGGGTGTAACAACGCTTAATAAATACCGCGATAGCACTGACAAAACCCACCGCTGCTAACCACCAAATATGCCAAATCATGGCAAAGCAAAACACGGTCAATGACGCGCTGATAAGCACTCCAGCCGGGGTATTTTTTGGCATGTGAATAGGCTGATACTGTGCAGGCTTTTGATATGCCTGTCCCTGCTCTTTCATTTCTGTCCAAGCGTCAATATCGTCAACCACAGGGGTTTTCGCGAAGTTGTAGTACTGCGGTGGAGAGTCCGTTGACCATTCTAACGTATGCCCATTCCACGGATCGCCTGTGGTATCTTGCAATTGCTCGCGGTTTTTGTAACTCACCACTAGCTGTACCACTTGGAAGATGATCCCAAACATAATGATAAAGGCACCAATACACGCGATGTATAGCCAAATGTTCCACTCTGGCGTGTTGGTATGATTTAGGCGACGTGTCATGCCTAAGAAGCCAAGCATATAAAGCGGCATAAAGGCCACAAAAAAACCAACTAGCCAGCACCAGAACGAGGCTTTACCCCAACGCTCATCAAGCTTGTAACCCATTACTTTAGGGAACCAGTAAGCAAAACCCGCTAGATAACCAAACACTGCCCCACCGATAATGGTGTTATGAAAGTGTGCGATCAGAAAAAGACTGTTGTGCAGCACATAGTCCGCGCCAGGAATTGCAAGCAATACGCCGGTCATCCCACCAACGGTAAAGGTCACCATAAACCCTAATGTCCAAAGGACCGGCACCGTGATCCGCAAACGACCGCGATACATGGTAAATAACCAGTTGAAGAGTTTTACTCCCGTCGGCACCGCAATGACCATCGTCATGACCCCAAAGAAAGCATTAACATTGGCGCTTGAACCCATAGTAAAGAAGTGATGTAGCCAAACAATAAAGCCCAAAATAGAAATCGCACCGCTGGCGTACACCATCGACTTATAGCCAAACAGGCGTTTGCCTGTAAAGGTTGAAATAATTTCTGAGAAAATCCCAAACGCAGGCAAGATCAAAATATAAACTTCAGGGTGACCCCATGCCCAGAACAGATTGATATACATCATGGCATTACCACCGGCTTCATTGGTGAAGAAGTGGAAGTCCATATAACGGTCAAGCGTTAGCATCGCTAGCACCGCAGTAAGAATCGGGAAAGACGCCGCAACTAGGATATTTGCCCAAGTACAAGTCCAAGTAAAAATAGGCATTTTCATTAGCGTCATGCCAGGTGCACGCATCTTAAATACGGTTACCAAGAAATTCACGGCGGTGAGCAATGTCCCAAGTCCGGATATTTGCAGCGCCCAAATATAGTAATCAACCCCGACACCTGGACTAAACGACAACTCAGACAATGGCGGGTACGCCACCCAACCAGTTTTTGCAAACTCACCAAATGCCAAGGATAAATTGATCAGAATTGCCCCGCCCGCCGTCAGCCAAAAACTGAGGTTATTCAAAAACGGAAAAGCAACATCTCTAGCACCAATTTGCAGTGGCAAGATGATATTCATCAAACCAATCATAAATGGCATCGCCATAAAGATGATCATGATCACCCCGTGTGCGGTGAAGATCTGGTCATAGTGCTCAGGAGGTAAGTAACCAGCAGCGCCGCTTGTAGCCATCGCCAACTGTGTACGCATCATGACGGCGTCGGCAAAACCACGCATTAACATAATTAATGCCAAGATAATGTACATCACGCCTAGGCGTTTATGATCGATTGAAGTGATCCAATCGTGCCACAGCACGCCCCATTTTTTGTGTTTTGTGACCATTGCCGCCACAATTAGACCGACAATCGCCACCACAGCTAACGTCACCATAATGATGGGTTCGTGATAGGGGATTGCCTCGATGGATAATTTACCAAACAACGACATAATTACTCCTCAGCCTTGCCGTGATGTGGATGCGCAGCATGCTCTGGTTTAGCGTAATAACTCATTTCGCCATGGCCCTGCATGTACTTCATAACTATGGTGTGGAATAAGCCCTGCTCTACCGAGCCAAAATATTCAATGGGGTGATATTCCGAAGGCTCAGCCAGTTTCGCATAACGACCTGCGGTTAAGGCTTCGCCGTTTGCTTTGATGTCGGCAACCCAGTTATCAAAACTTGCTTTGTCTTTGGTCGCAATGGCATCGAACTTCATACCCGTAAAGCCCGCTCCACTGTAGTTAGCAGAAAAGCCTTTGAACGTCCCCGGCTCGTTGGCAATCAGGTGAAGCTGTGTTTCCATCCCTGCCATCGAGTAGATTTGGCTACCAAGCTGTGGAATAAAGAAAGAGTTCATGGTGCTTTCGGAAGTGATTTTGTACTCCACTGGTACATTCGCTGGAAACACCAGCTCATTCACTGTGGCAATGCCTTGCTCTGGATAGATAAATAACCACTTCCAGTTTAGCGATACCACCTGAACAGTGAGGTGTTCACCCTTACCTTCCAACGGCTTGTACGGATCAAGTGATTGTGTAGAGCGCCAAGTGATCACCCCGAGTACAATAATAATCACAATCGGAATGGTCCAAACCACGGCTTCTATTTTGTTAGAGTGAGCCCATTTAGGTGCATAGATCTCGTGGTCACGACCGTCTCGGTACTTCCACGCAAAATATAAGGTAAGAATAATAACTGGTACTACAACGAGTAACATCAGTACAGTGGCAATGATGATCAAGGACTTCTCATCCATGCCAATTTGCCCCTTGGGATCTAAAATGCCACCACTACAGCCGGTGAGCATAAACCCCAATGAAGCGAACGCATAATTCACAACACTACGTTTATTCAATTGATTACCCTTCAACGATAAGCTGCGGCTTATTTATCAAGCACGCTGAGTATCTATTTGTGCAAGCTATGCTGCACAAGTTCGAATTGCACTGTATCCACCAGGGAAAATGCATTAGTGAAGGGAAACGCTCCTTTGATACCAGTCACTAACCATTTACCAAATAATCGATACAGTAAACGGACAATCACATTTGCTAAGCTTACAATTCGCCCTAAAAGGACTGTAAGTAGCCGATTAATGTAATTGAAACTGAATTGCTGACTGCTGATCCAAATCGCGTAAATCAAACGCACTGGACTCAAATATTGCGATTACGCAAACAGACAGCGGTACCCAAAAGGAGGAGCACGACAACCATGTGCGCTAGGCACCGGTTGAGGTTGAATAGCCTCAGTAGAGGCGAATGCCGTTTTACGCAGCACGATGCCCGCGCGTGTAGGCAAAATAGTATGGAAAACTAACCAATAAAGACCTATCAATAATTGTAATGACAAGATAGGCTGAGCCCAAAACTCTCCGAGCATCACCAAAACAGAGTCAGGTAGTGAATTATCTGCAAAAAGTGCTTCTAATTCAGCTACATCACCTAGCATGCCAGTGAATAATAATGCCGCGTTAAACATCATCAATGCGCTTAGCACACTGAAAATACGACCGAATAACTGCGCACGCGTCATCGCACAACCTTGATAGGTTGTGTCGTTAGTAGTAGCGGTTTGTCGAGCATAGCTTAACAGTGGCACAGATTATCCTGATGTTTTTATCTTAATAGAATTGATTAGTTCAGAACTTTCAGTCTAAACTGAAAATTCGCAGCGAGTATAACAAAGTCGTTATTCGATTCAAGCGATATCTGCAATGATCTATATCAAATTTTCTTGATCTATCCCTAACCTCCATTCTTCCCTAAGACAAAACCCTTACACTTACTTATTAACAATAGTTCTCATTCACAATCATTTACAAAACGTGAATATTAACATTTCTATTAACTATCAATCAGATAGCCGTCTGCACAGCTTAACACCTTATTCATCTCTTGTTCATGCTATTTATTTTTGGTTCGTTCTAAGTATGATCCCCGCCAATTGACATCGCTGTCATTTTAACTAATTCTTTGTTACTAGAGGAACTCATGAAGCAGCTGAATAAACTCCTAGGTTTGATGAAAGTGCCCAATAAACTCAGACTCAGTCTGCTTTTGTCTGTCGTGATCATTGCCCTTGTGCAGCTCTCATCAGCGCTCGTTTTACGAGACAGCTTAACGTACGAAAGGCGCATTAATGCAAAAAATCTAATGGAAACCACAGTTGCACAACTTAATATGGTTGCCACCGAGACCTCGCTCACTCCACAACAAAGACAAGAAAAAATAAAAAAGCTCATTGATGCTGCACGCTATGGTGATGCAGGCTACTTCTTCTTATTTGACTTAAACGGGAATATGGTAACGCATCCCATTAAGCCACTACTCAACGGCACCTCAATGACTCACCATCATGAACGCTTTATTCGCGAGGCATTCAGCCAGTTCGTCGTCATTGCCAATCAAAATCAACAGGGCTTTGCCCAATATCAATGGCCAAAACCGGGGACAAAGGAGCTTGAGAGCAAGCTCTCTTATATTGTTAACTTAGGGCACTATAACTGGGCAATTGGGACAGGCATTTACCTGCAAGACGTTGAAGAACAGTTTTATGACCGACTCATGTTGATGACTGCTGAAACGCTCGGCTATGCGATCTTACTTATTTTCCTCTCGAGCTTGATCAGCAAAAATATTACCAAGCCACTGGATAAGCTCACCCGCACTATGGGACTCATTTCAGCGCAAAAAGACCTCACCATTGCACTGAAAAGCCACGGTAAAGACGAGCTTGCCCAAATGGCTATCGCATTTAATAAAATGAACTCGCATTTTCGTGATGTACTGCATGATATCAACGAAAACACCCATTCTTTGGCTTCCCAAGCAGAGGAGTTATCCTGTATTACCGAGCAGATCCAAGCTGGTATTGGACAACAAAACAGTGAAACAGAATCAGTGCAAAACCGCATGCAATCGCTTAATCAAGTGGCACAAGCTGTCAATAATGAGTCAAAGCGTGCGCTTGATAAAGTGACAGAGACAACCACACTGACGACCCAAGGGCTGACGCATGTAGACGAAAATGTAGCAGTCATAGCGCATGCCTCTCGTAGCGTCGACTCAGCGCAACAAGCTGTGCTCGAACTACAACGCTCATCAACCGAGATTGGTGCAGTGCTTGATGTCATTAAAAAAGTGGCAGATCAAACTAACTTATTAGCATTGAATGCGGCCATCGAGGCTGCCAGAGCAGGAGAACAAGGTCGCGGTTTTGCCGTGGTGGCCGATGAGGTAAGAACACTAGCTCAGCGTACGCAACAATCTACCGATGACATTCAAGCGATCATTGATAAACTGCACAATGGTGTTGCCACAACCGTTGAAGAAATGGAGAGCTGCCGTGCAGCATCCGAGCAAAGCCTCAAAGTGAGCCAAGAATGTAAGCATGCACTGGAGCAAATCAACCTCTCCATCGCAACTGTGCATGATATTAACGTTAATATCGCCACCTGGAGTGAAAAGCAATCCGAAGATCTTAATGAGATGACTGACAACATCAGTGGTATCGCAACAGTGGCAAACCAAACCGCTCTTGGCGCTGAACACACCAAAGCGTCGAGTCAGCAATTAAGCGAAATGTCACAACGACTCTCACAAATGGTAAATGAATTTAAGGTGTGACCTTGCACCTATTCGCACAGGCGGAAGTGCGTACTTCCGCTGAGAGATGTTGGGTAGCAAATGGATTTAGCGCGCCAGTCACAACCTGCTCGGCGGGTAAACCACCGTTATATCAGACTGGTTTTACTCCAGAGTAGGAGCTGCTTCATGCAGCGATCTTTAAAGCCCTTTCCCACCTCTAAATACACACCAGTTACAAAGCTTCTCAGCGGATAAACCACCCACCAAACTGATTTTACTTCAGAGTAGGAGCTGCTTTACGCAGCGATCTTTAAAAGCCATCGTCACACAACCCCACCCAACAAAATCCACAGCGATTAATCAGCATAAGGATAATGGACGTGACGCTGCTCTTGTAATTTCATACCCAAATATTCAAAGGTCCCCACCAGCATCTCAGTAAATGGTGCCGGTGCTTTTTCTTGGCATGAGGTCGACAAGATAGAAAACTGCTTTTCACGTAGTGTTCTAAGCTCAGGCTTTAACGCTTCGATGTCCATAAAGTCGGTTATTCTGTCGATAAATGCCTTCATTCTTGGTGTCACTGCATACCAATAAACGGGGGATGCAAAAATGATGTGCTCAAAACCAAGTACCCATCTAAAAAGGTTAACAAAGTCATCATCACTGTGAGAGTGTTTGTAGCAATACTCACCAATTTTATAACGGTCTAAATAGATGAGCTCAGCTCTTTTTTCTTCTGCTAGTGCCTTTGCAGATTGGTAGGTATTTCCATTGGGGTTTGAGCTTGAGTAAATAACGACTGTTTTCATAATCTTCAATTCCAGTTGCACTAATAATAAATTGGGTGCTACCTTAAAACCTCACCTTAAGTTAAGGTAAAGTACTAATTTATGAAAACTGAAAAATTATTAAGAGACGAGCCAAACCTCAGCGTCGGTAAGGTTGCCCAAAGAGCTGACGTTGCGGTGTCTGCACTGCATTTCTATGAGAACAAAGGGCTTATTCGCAGTTGGCGTAATAACGGTAATCAGCGCCGTTATAAAAAGGATGTGTTGCGCCGAATTGCCATTATTAAAGCTGGTCAAAAAATGGGGATAACCCTAGGGGAGATAAAAGAAACCCTTGATACCCTACCCGATTCAAGAACACCAACCAAAGCGGACTGGGCCAAACTTTCTACAGCCTGGCAAGCAAAGCTGGACGAAAAAATCGCTTACATGCAGCGCTTAAGAGACTATGTCGATGGTTGCATTGGCTGTGGCTGTTTGTCGATGAAATCATGCCCTATCTACAACCCCGATGACATCGTTGCCAAAGAGGCTAACGGTGCAGTGTGGTTGGATGAGCCAGACAAAGCAAATAAAGCAAAATCTTGTTATGATAGCGAAAACCATTAAATAGGACACAATAATGAAAAAGACTGCCTTGTGCATGGCGCTAGCCATGGCAATGGGCCTAACTGGCTGCTCACTTTCTCCTTCGTCTGTCGAGACGACGCCTTCAGCTTCACAGCAAACAGTAGCAACAAATGCACAATTCGCTGACTTTTCTCAGCAATTTATCAATGACTTATGGAAACAGTACCCAGAAGCGTCGCTCTGGGCAGGCTTTGGCAAGTACGACGATATTATCACGGTACCAACCCAAGCGACTCGTGATGCAAGTGTTGCCTTCTCTCAGGCGCAACTGGCTAAGTTACAACAGTTCGACCTTGCTAACTTAAGCAATAGTCAAAAAATCGATTATCACTTGATTGAAAATCGCCTAAAACGCGATATCTGGCATATTGAAACCTTTAAAAGCTGGCAGTGGAATCCGTCAAACTACAATGTTTCTTATGGCTTTGCGACGATACTCAACAGCCGCTTTAAAACGGATGACGAAAAGCTCAAGCTCGTTTTAGCACGTCTTCAATATGTGCCAGCGTATTATGAAGCAGCACAAAACAATATTAACAATCCAACGCTTGAATATACTCAGCTTGCGATTGCACAAAACCAAGGCGCATTTAGTGTATTAAACGACGAGTTGCTTGATAAACTCGCGACTTCATTATTAACAGCCGAGGAAAAAGCCCTATTCAAGCAGCGCTTCGCTGCCGCGAAATCTGCCATCAATGGATATGTATCTTACCTTAGCAACCTTGAAAAAGAGTTAAGCGAAAACGGTAATGCGCGCTCATTTAGAATTGGTGAGAAGCTGTACGAAGAAAAATTTGCCTTTGATATTCAGTCTGGCTACACCGCCAAGCAAATGTATGAAAAGGCAATGGCCGACAAAGCCCGTGTTACTAATGAAATGGTTAAGATTGTTGATCAACTCTGGCCAAAGTATTTTGCTGACAAGCCACGCCCAAAATCTGACATTGATGCGATTGCCACGCTTATCAAGCATCTTTCGGTCAAACACGTAAAGCGTGAAAACTTTGTGAGCGAAATCAAGGCGCAAATTCCAGAGCTTGAAAAATTTGTGATGGAAAAGGATCTCATCACGCTAGACCCTGAAAAGCCGCTAGTTGTTCGCGAAACGCCTGAATATATGCGCGGCTTTGCTGGCGCTTCAATCAGTGCTCCGGGCCCATACGACAAAAAGGAGAACACCTATTATAACGTGTCTCCGCTGGACTCAATGAGCGACGAGCAAGCTGAATCGTATCTACGTGAATACAACCATTGGATCCTGCAGATCCTAAATATTCATGAAGCCGTGCCAGGCCATTACACTCAGTTGGTTTACTCTAACGAATCTCCGTCTTTGGTGAAGAGTATCTTAAGCAATGGCGCGATGATTGAAGGGTGGGCAGTATACACTGAGCGCATGATGCTAGAAGAAGGCTATGGTAACTTTGAGCCTGAAATGTGGTTAATGTACTACAAGTGGAATCTACGTGTGATCTGTAACACTATCCTAGATTACGGTATCCAAGTAAAAGGAATAAGCAAAGAAGAAGGCTTAGATCTGTTGATGAATGGGGCTTTCCAAGAGCGTGCAGAAGCCGAAGGTAAATGGCGCCGTGCAACCTTGAGCCAAGTACAATTAACCAGCTATTACTCTGGTTATCGCGAAATTTACGACTTCCGTGAAACGCAAAAACAAATGCTTGGAAAGGAATTTGACTTAAAAGCATTCCATGAAGAATTCTTAAGCTTTGGTAGTGCTCCGGTGAAATATATCCGCCAGTTAATGGCGAAGTAACACAATAATGCCAGCCTCATGGCCGACATTGTTTTTCGAAAAATTGATATCTCCCGTAGGTCGGCCTTTAGGCCGACTAACGTTTAAACCCAAAGTCTACCCTTTAAACGTTGGGGGATTGTCGACCTAAAGGTCGACCTACTTTACTATCTTCATTTCATCTAACAGGTTTTGCGCATTATCAACCTTATCCATTACCCATAACATGTAACGCGAATCAACATGGATTGAGCGGTTTAGGTTTTTATCGTAATCCCAGTCACCAATAATGCTTTCATATACACCATCAAACAGTAAACCTACTAACTCCGCTTTCCCATTTAAGGTTGGCGAGCCCGAGTTACCACCTGTGGTATCCACGTTAGAAAGGAAATTCACCGGTACGGTATTCATGCCCCCTGTATATTGACCATATACTTTTTCGCGGATCAATTGCTGTTGCTTTTTCGGCGCGTTAAATGGTTCAACATCGGTATTTTTAGCCAGTAACCCTTCAAGCGAAGTAAATGGCGTTGCCACTAAGCCATCTTGCGGTGAGTAGCCACCTACCGTACCGTAAGTGACACGGAGTGTGCTGTTAGCATCTGCGTAAACTGGCTTATTTTGCGACTTGTTGTAAGCAATAATGGCTTCCATCAAAGCAGGACGTGCAGATTGCTGCTTACCAGCCAATTCTTTTTCTTCATCTTCGATTTGCTTCATCACTGCAAAAATCGCTTTTGCATATTGAATGAATGGATCAGAACTTTGATTTAACTGCTCAAGCTCTAAATCTAACATCCAAAGACGGGCTTTTTCATCAGCAAGCTTAGAGTTGGCATACATCTCATCAAGCAGCGCTTGGTGCTTTGCTTTATTGAAGCCGTTTTCAAGTTGAAGCTGCTTATCGACTTCAGCTAAACGCGCTTCTTTTGGCAAGGCTGCATAAAGCTCCATGAAGTAAAGCATAATCGCTTTATCAACTGTTCCATCATAGCGGCGTGTCATACGCTGAAGCCCCGCTTTGATTTTTGGCATATCACGTTCTTGATAACCACTCTCACGTTCAGCATCAGGCTTTTGTTTTTCAACCGCCAAGCGGTAAAGTTGACGCGCAGTAGACATCATTTGCGAACGGTGGATATAGCCAACCATCATATCACGCTCATAATGGGCTTGAGATTGAGCAACCAACTCGCTCAATTCGTTTAGCACAGCACCATACTTTGCTTTACGGTCTGCATCGGCATTGATCCAAGTGCTAAGATCGCGCTCAAATTGCTGCTTGCGGCTGTACATACTGCCTTTTTTGAAGCTCTCAATCATAGAGCCAAAGTTTTTGATGTAGTTGTTGTAACCTGCAATGGTGCTTTCATAAGCGATACGAGCTTGTGAACCTTCTGGTGCATTTTCTTCAATCAGTGCCACATACTTTGAGTTATGTTTACGTACCATGGGGTAAACCGTGTTAAACACATAATCTACTTCAGAAGCAATACGATAACGGTTGGTACGACCCGGATAACCCGTCACCATTACAAAGTCGCCCTCTTGCACGCCTTTTGCACTCACACTCAAGAATGACTCTGGGTTGTAGGGTACGTTATCTTTAGAAAACTCAGCGGGTTTACCATCTTTACCCACATATGCACGGTAAAAAGCAAAGTCGCCGGTGTGACGAGGCCACATCCAGTTATCTATATCGCCGCCATATTTGCCCACGCCCATCGCTGGTGTGTATGCCAGACGGACATCTTTTATCTCAAGCGATTTAATGAGGTAATATTCCAATCCACCATGAAAGGTATAAACATTACAGCGATAGCTTTCATCTTGCTCACACTCGGCAACAAGTTGTTTGCGCTTACTGTCAATGGCATCAAAACGTGCTTTACCGGTCAGTGAGTCCGTCCCAGCATTAACTTTATCCGTTACGTTCGACACTTCTTTTGTCACATAAACGCGTGAGCCCGGTGCCGCTGGTAAGTCTTCACTTGGCTGTTTTGCTAAAAAACCATTCTCAAGAATATTGTTATCTGTTGTTGAATTGTATTGAATAGAGCCGTATGCACAGTGATGGTTTGTCACCACCAGACCTTTAGGAGAGACAAATGACGCCGTACAACCACCTAAGCTAATCACCGCATTCATCGGGAACTCAGTGAGTTTTGAAATTGACTTAGCATCTATCTCTAGCCCTTTAGACTTTAAAATAGATTCAAGTTCAGGTAGCTGATGTGGTTGCCACATACCTTCATCGGCAGCAACGTACTGAGAAAAGGCCAACACCATGGCCGCGGAGATAGCTTTAATACGCATATTCCAATCCTAAATGTTATATTATTTTAATTGCGGTCAGTAATGTGACCCAAGATAGCGCCAAATAGCAATTTATTTCGGTGGAATTCGATAAACCGATGTAAACAACCATGCAGAAAATACCAAGATAAAACGCCTAGTTTTCACTTTTTTAACGAAACATCTCATCGGTTAATTCAAAGGCCTCCCAAGTCGCCTGTGCTGAACCAATTTCTTCTAAAATGCGCCCTTTAACTCCTGCAAATGCTGAATTAGAAATCCACATTTTTACCTCACCTCCTTCACCAAACCCAAAAATGATGAATGGATTCACAGCATCATCAACACGTCCTGATGCAAATGTAACAGGAGTCAATTCGTCAATTATATGGTAGGCTTTCTTCCGCTGAACTTTGAATGAAGCTCTGTAGAGTTTTGCTTGCTTGTAGTCTCGCCATTCAACATCCACTTTATGTGGGATTTCAGCAACCCAAAACGATCCTTTTTTCTGAGCATTTCCCCAACAACAGCCTATCGCTCCTGCAGGTGGATAAAATTTATCATCAAACACTATTTTGACCATCAAGTCACTATTTTCATAAGCTGAAATACCTATATCCAACTGTGCTAGCTCGGTATGTGAAGAGCAACTGCAAAGCAGTATTAATGCCAGTAAAACGGTAGAGAGCTTATTGAACATCCTTTTCTCCAATTCGAACATCCCAGTCTCATTCGTTTTAGATATTAACTTTGGATTGTGGGCACTTATCTAATTAAACATTTCATCGGTTAATTCAAAGGGTTCCCAAGTCGCTTGTGCCGAACCAATTTCTTCTAAAATTCGTCCTTCGACGCCATCAAACGGTGCATTAGAAATCCACATTTTTACTTCTCCCTTTTCACCAAACCCAAAGATGATATAAGGATTAACATCGGTCTCCGTTTTGCCTGTGTAATAAGTCACACTCGGTAAATTACCCGCGATTTCGTATGCCTTGTCTCGCTGTACTATAAACACAGCACGATAATGCCTACCTTGCTTATAATCCCACCATTCTGCTTGAACTTTATGTGGGATCTCAGCTCCCCAAAATACTCCAACTTTCTGAGCATTTCCCCAACAGCAACCTATTGCACCTGCGGGAGGGGAAAATCTATCGTCAAATATAAGCTTTACCATCAGGTCACTTTTTTCATAAGCGGAAATACCTATATGTAATTTTTCGAGCTCTGTGCGTGAAGAACAACTGCAAAGCAGTATTACTAGCAACAAAATGATGTAGAGTTTATTTGTCATCCTTTTCTCCAAGTCGAACATCCCTAGTCTTATTTGCTTTTGACTTTAACTTTGGATTGTGGGCGCTTATCTAATTAAACATCTCATCGGTTAATTCAAAATGTTCCCAAGTCGCTTGCGCCGAGCCAATTTCCTCTAAAATTCGTCCTTCGACGCCATCAAACGGTGCATTAGAAATCCACATTTTTACTTCACCCTTTTCACCAAAACCAAAGATAATATAGGGCTCAAGATCGGTTTCTGTTTCACCTGTGTAATGGGTAATGCTAGGTAAATTACCCGCGATTTTGTATGCCTTGTCACGCTGCACAGATAGCGTTGCACGATAGTGTTTTCCCTGCTTGTAGTCCCACCACTGCGCTTCTACTTTATGTGGAATCTCAGCTCCCCAAAACGTACTATTTGCATTAGCATTTCCCCAACAACAACCTATTGAGCCAGCTGGGGGTGAAAACCTATCATCAAATATCAGTTTCACCATCAAATCGCTTTTTTCATACGCAGATATAGCTATATTTAATTTTTCTAGCTCGGTATGTGAAGAGCAACTGCACAGCAGTATTACTGCCACTAAAACGGTATAGAGCCTATTAATCATCCTTTTCTCCAAATTGATTTATTTCCATTTTTATACGCTTTCCACACTCGCACCTGCGGTAGCGCTTTTGCATTATTGTAAAACATTTCCCTTTGTCCATTTTCAGTCACGTCCTTTGCTTTTGTTTCCTCACCGTGAGCCAGTTTATCCATAGTTCCCGTAAACCGAGAACTAATATGAATATAATGCTCATATAACTTCTGCCAAGCTTGGCTTGTTGGCCCAGCTTTAAGCGCTTTTGGCACCAAAGTTGCGACCTCGTTGCTAAGTTCATAGGGATAGATACTTTGAAGACGCGCCATTTCGTTTAGTGGAACGCCATGTTGCACCGCCTCGTTATACATTTGGTGCAGTCCAAAATGGGCAAGGGTATTATCTATTTTACGTCTCCAAACAGGTCGGTATGTGGTGTAAAAATCCCTGTCTCTTCCCGAGCGACTAGCACCGTATCTTAGTCTTTTAAAGCGATAGGCCATATCTACGTTAATACCTGGCCACTGATATTTATGTTCAATTGCTAACTTTGCCTGTTGTACTTTTGCTTCATGCTCTGGATTTCCGGGAATACCACGAATGCGCTTTAAAGGATATTCAATATCAATACTGATAGGGGCATACCCGCCCCCAATATCAGAATGAACGCCTGGCAGATAATCTTCTTTATGGTTAACAAACAAGCTACCATCTTTATTTTTTAACGAGCTTAGTGGGAACTTATCACGCCGCTCATCCCAAGCCGTTAAGTGATACACAGCCCCTGCGCTGGCCTGATTGAGATCGAGTCTAGCTGCCTTCTCTAACTCATCTCTAGCATACAGCTCACTATGATCATTATCTCCATCCCCCCCTATCGAAGCGACAGTATCGAAAATTCCAACAAAGCGAAATACCACCTCTTTATTCGCTAATTTAGTATCTTGCTTTTCTCTCATTTCATTGATCAGATTAACAAATGCTCTTGCTGCCGCTGCGCCACGGCTAAAACCAAAACAGTCGAGTAACACAGTGCTACATAACTCAATATATTTACCTTTTAAGAAAAAGCTAAATTTAACAAGAGTGTTTACCAATCTCTCATCAAAAGAGTAGGCAACGGCTAAATCAATTGTACTATTACCTTCTCCTGCCTTAGTGCCTACGCCTTCGACATAGTGTTTAAAATGAAATTTATCATCCATTTCATACAACTCATGGAGCTTAGCGATATTCGTCGGCTCTTTATCATCAAAGGGGTCCAAAATATCGTTGTACTTGTTGTTGCCTGTACCATCAAAGAAGATCCCGATACTCGGTGGCTCGCTAATAAAATATAGGTGTATATTACCCTCACCTGACACTCTGTGTTTAATCAGCTGCACTCCACCATCAGCGCCAATCTTAAGTGCTTTTACTTTTTCTATATCAAGTAGGTCTGCATATGGCACATTGTTAAAAAGCACCTGCTCCGGCACACCTAAGATTTTTGCTTTTAGGCTATAGCGACCATCTTCATTCAACTTGCCGAATATCAGAGGCGTTTGTGTTGCCCCTTCAGAGGCTCTGGACAATGTGGGAGTATTAGCACCTTGGATCACAAAACTCACCGCCAACTCCCCTTCCAGCGACACCAATATGCGCTTTTCAGCCACTTCAGGTGATTTATCGACGTTAATCGAGGCCAATACCTGTTCAACCGGTGTTAACGGGTCTAATTGGCTTGCGCCAATGGGCTGATTAGGATCAACCCCACCACTGCTTGTAAAGGCATTGTTTCTAATCTCTGCTTTGAAATAAGACTTGCGTTTAACGATGATTAGCTGCTCTCTAGAACCGGCAGCACTGCCAGACCTTACACTTTGTAAGCCCTTTTTGGTCTTTATAAAAACACGAGTAAATTCGTCACGCTTAACATGGCGCCAATTATGTCTTTGTTGCAATACTATCCAATCACTGGCATGAGGCTTTAGTTGCGTTCTAATTTCTAACGGTAAATGAGCGGTTGTGGTATGGGGTGGTAAGACTTCCAGCTCATCGATTTGTTGGTCAATCAACCAATTATGTTTTTCTTCAACTATTTTCATCCTTGTTCACCAGAGTTAGTTTTTTATACCATCCTTTCGTATTAAAAAAGACTAACATTTAACCACCTAATTGGTAAATAAAATTTAATAAAATCGTAAATAAAACGTCTTATGGCGGTAAGTTTTCAACACCTAGGTCTTTGCTATATCAGCCGCAAAAGTAATGTGTGAGTTAGCCAAACTTTTTACATCATTTGTCACCCATAAATGATAGGATCGCCGCAATTGTCAGTAATGAGTCAAATTTATGCTTTCGTGTAACAACATCACTATGCAGTTTGGTGCAAAACCACTGTTTGAGAATATTTCCGTTAAGTTTGGTGACGGCAACCGCTACGGCCTAATAGGCGCTAACGGCTGCGGTAAATCCACCTTTATGAAAATCCTAAGCAAAGAGCTAGAGCCAAGTGCAGGTAACGTAAACTACGATCCAAACGAGCGTATCGCTAAGCTAAATCAGGATCAATTTGCCTACGAGCAATATACGGTTGTAGACACAGTGATCATGGGTCATAAAGAGCTGTGGGAAATCAAGCAGGAGCGCGATCGCATTTACTCATTACCTGAAATGAGCGAAGAAGACGGCATGCGTGTTGCCGACCTTGAAACGCAATTTGCTGAAATGGATGGCTATTCCGCAGAAGCAAAAGCGGGTGAATTACTCCTCGGTGTGGGTATTCCAACCGAGCAACATTATGGCTTGATGTCAGAAGTTGCTCCGGGCTGGAAACTGCGTGTACTACTTGCACAGGTATTATTTGCAGAGCCAGATATCATGCTCTTAGACGAACCAACCAACAACTTGGATATCTATACTATCAAGTGGTTGGAAGACGTATTGAATCAGCGTGATTGTACTATGATCATCATCTCGCACGACCGCCACTTCTTAAACTCAGTGTGTACACACATGGCGGATATCGACTATGGCGATCTGCGTATTTACTCAGGTAATTACGATGAATACATGTTTGCTGCGACGCAAGCTCGCGAGCGCCTGTTGTCAGACAATGCCAAGAAAAAGGCGCAAATCGCTGAGCTACAGCAGTTCGTTTCGCGCTTCTCTGCAAACGCCTCAAAAGCGAAGCAAGCGACATCTCGTGCTAAGCAAATTGACAAGATCCAACTGGAAGAAGTTAAAGCATCAAGTCGTCAAAATCCATTTATTCGCTTTGAGCAGGAAAAGCCGCTATTCCGTAACGCACTTGAGCTTATCTCGCTATCACAAGGTTATGACGACACCCTATTCTCTGATCTAAATGGCCTTGTTGAAGTCGGCGAGAAAGTTGCCATCATCGGTGAAAATGGTGCCGGTAAAACGACACTACTCAACACCTTAGCAGGCCGTAAAGCGCCACAATCAGGTGAGTATAAATGGTCAGAAAACGCCAATATTGGTTACTATGCGCAAGACCATGCTGACGAATTTGAAAAAGATCTGGATCTTTTCCAATGGATGGAACAGTGGCAACAGCCTGGCGATGATGAGCAAGTCGTACGCGGCTTCCTTGGCCGTATGCTGTTCTCTCAAAACGACATCAAAAAGTCAGTTAAGGTGATCTCAGGTGGTGAACAAGGCCGTATGCTATTTGGTAAAATCATGATGCATAAGCCAAATATCCTACTAATGGACGAACCAACGAACCACATGGATATGGAATCAATTGAGTCTCTCAACTTGGCACTTGAACAATACGAAGGCACGTTATTCTTCGTATCGCACGACCGTCAGTTTGTCTCATCACTTGCAACGCGCATTTGGGAAATTAAAGACGGTAAGATCACCGACTTCCATGGTACGTACGACGAGTACCTCGCGAAGAAAGCCGCTGAAGCCGTATAGGATTAGACTGTTAAGGGCCAATGATTGGCCCTTTTTATTTTCTTAAAAACAGCAGATCATTCCCCCCTCACTCACCAGCACAAAAAATAGACAAACCTGCAATTTTGCTGTTAGGATTGTTCTCGCAAAAATTGGAATAATAAAAGGGTCGGCTATGGAACGTTTACAGAATATGTATTCAATAATGTTGCTGTCTAAGCTGAAAGCAAGCTTTCCAGAATCGTGCGATATCAATCACCACACTTTTTCACTCCCACACGCAGATCAACAACTACTTGAAGATGTTGTGACTACTCACCTCAATGAAGGGCTTATCCAAGCGGATGGCCGTGATCAGTATAGTTTGACGACAAAAGCAATTGCACTGTTTGGCGAAGACAAATAACGAAAAAAATAACTTAATAACAAAGAAATAAGCGCACCGAAGTGCGCTTCCAAGTTATTAACCTGAGATCAGGTTAACTAGGGACTGTGATGCTATCGTTAGCATCTGTAACCAAAGTGACTTGGTTACCTATGAAATCTACGTCTAAATCCGACAATACCAGCCAACAACATAAGGCCGGCAAACATTGAACCGCCAGATGAATCAGAGTCAGTTGAAGGCTTATCAGGCACTTGATCAATCAAGGTATTTGCTTTTGGACTTAAGCCTTGAGCTGATTTGGGGTCATCATCCAGCACAGTAATTGCGTTTATGGTCACAAAGTTAGCTGCCCCCGGCTCACTATTGCTATCTTTACACTGTTCATCAGTGAAGTTAACTAATGGCACATTACCACAACGAGGAATTTTTGCTATCGCTGCTAATATTTCCATGCCATCACCAGTCACTTGACCAAAAACTGTGAAGCCACCGTTGTCAACGTCCAAATTTTTACTGTTGTCAACCAAATTAAAGAACCATTGGCTTGTCGCACTGTCAGGTCTATTTGCTACCTTTGCCATTGCAATGGTGCCTTTTACGTTAGACCACTTTGGTTCATTTTTTACAGCATCGTAAGTAGCGATGGCGTCAAGAGGCACGTCTCCTTCATATTTGAAGCCGCCGCCTTGCACAACAAAATCTGGAATAACGCGGTGAATAACCGTATCAGAATAACGCCCGTTATCTACGTATTTCAAAAAGTTTTCCACGGTTTTAGGCGTGCTTTCATCAAATAGATTGACCTGAAAGCTACCATGAGAAGTTTGAAATTCGACAATCGTTGCATTAGCAGCGAAGCTTCCCAACAAAGTTGAAGCGAGCAATAGAGAGTTTAGCTTGAACATACTTTTCCACTTGGTTATTTTAATTCTCTTTGCAAACTAGAATAAAAATTTATTTATAAGTCGGCTAGCAATTCATTGCCAGTGGTAACAATTAAGAACATTTGCAGACTTAGATTTACAAAAGCTGGTTAGGAACCCACCACACCTTGAGCAAGTTTTAGTCAAAAAAACGAATTTCACCGCATAACTCCTCGGAGTAGACGGTTTATACATGCAACACTTCGTCATTTTTTATATGATGCGCCCGATTATAATTCTAAATCCAGGACAACAAGTATATGAGTAATTCCTCTGAAGCGACGATGGAGATAAATACCATCAGCGATGGGCGCTGGACCCAACACGACACCCATTGGGTGTTAAGTTTATTTGGCACTGCGGTCGGCGCAGGTATTTTATTCTTGCCAATTAACATTGGTATTGGTGGTTTTTGGCCACTACTAATCATGACCGTGCTTGCCTTCCCTATGACCTTTTTAGCACACCGAGGATTGGCCCGGTTCGTCCTTTCATCAAAGCAAAAAGATGCCGACTTTACGGATGTAGTAGAAGAGCACTTCGGCGCAGGTGCTGGCCGTTTAATTTCCTTACTTTACTTTTTCTCTATTTTTCCTATTTTACTTATTTATGGTGTTGGCCTAACCAATACCGTCGACAGCTTTATCGTCAATCAGCTTGGCTTTGAGTCGCCATCTCGTATTTTGCTCTCTGGTTTGCTCGTTGCTGGCATGATTGCCATCATGCTTGGCGGCGAAAAGCTGCTACTGCGAGCTTTTGCTATTTTGGTTTACCCACTGGTTGGGGTATTACTGTTTTTGTCACTCTATTTAGTACCTAACTGGCAAATGCCAGTGGTAAGCACGCCTGATGTTGCGAGCTTAACCGAATTGCTTTGGCTATCCGTTCCTATCGTAGTATTTTCATTTAGCCATGCAGCCGCCATTTCTAGCTTTGCTAACGTGCAGCGTCGTCACTACAAAAGTGAGGCAGTTCAAAAATCAGAAGCGATCCTTCGTACGACCTCCATTATGTTGATAGTGTTTGTTTTGCTATTCGTATTCTCCTGCGTATTCTCTTTAACACCAGAACAAATGGAAGAAGCAAAATCGGCGAACGTGTCTGTTTTATCCTATTTAGCTAACGTGTATAACAATCCATTTATTGAAATGCTTGGCCCTCTTGTGGCATTTATCGCGATTACTTCGTCTTTCCTAGGTCACTTCCTTGGTGCACGTGAAAGCTTTAACGGCCTTGCAACCAAGCAAACAAGCATGAGCTACAAGCTTGCTGATAAGCTAGGCGTGGTATTTATGTTTATTGCTATTTGGGTTTGCGCCGTATTAAACCCAAGTATTTTGGACATGATGGGAGCTATCTCAGGCCCGATCATTGCGATGATCTTGTTTATCATGCCAACCATTGCCGTGTTTAAAGTACCGGCACTACAAAAATACAAAAGCCACATTGGCACTTATTTTGTGCTATTCGTCGGCTTGCTGGCGGTTTCTGCATTACTGTATAACATGCTAGGCTAACCAAAAGGGAGGCATCGCCTCCCTCACCTCTCTTGTTACTTATCTTCATAGCAGTTCAGACTAAATATAGTACTAGTTTTCAGTGTATTGAATGAACCACCATAACCGAAGAATGAACTTTGACTTTGTTTATCTTCATGGCAGTTCAGACTAAATTATGGTAGTTTTCAGTGTCTTAAATTGAATACTACAACCAAACGATGAATTTTGACTTTCCACCAGCAATGAACGAAGAAATCACAGCCCTAATCAATCAAGTGCATAACCTACCTGTGCATGAGCAAACGCTGTTGAGTGTGCTGGCGGTCGTCTATAAACCAGTTTCAGCAATCAAACTCAAACGCCTAGTTCAAGCGCTCGTGGCAAAAGAGATCATCCCCGAAAATGACTTTGAACAAGGTGTGAGTCATAGCCAAATTATGAAGTGGCGCTCAGACGGGTTAGTGACTTTTAACGAAGATGGAGTGCAAATAAATCTAAAACTCGCGACCAGTTTAAGCCATCGAGTCATGGCTGACGGCCAGTTTTTAGCAATCCTTAACGTCGCAGAAGAGTTTATCCCTGTACTGAATGCTTATGAATGGGAGCGCCAATTTGCCGATGAACAGCGACTCATTCGAGACTTTTTATTTATCAATCAACTACCAAAAGCCCGCAATCATTTAGGACTGGCGAAAGACCCACAGGCGGTGTGTCATAAGACCAACCAAGTGTTATTACCATTGTATTTTTATCCTTTTTCAGTTGAAGGATTTTCGGCGCTTGCTGATGACTTGCAATATCAAGCTTTTGCAACTTTGCTCTATACCTTACTACAAGGTGGTCACAGCATTCGCTATGCACTTGAAATACTCACCCAGGTTCAAGCCAAGACACAAAGCCCGCTACTGACCTGCTTATTAGCAGAATACCAAATCTATACCATGCAATTGGATAAGGCTCAGACGTTGGTAGCCAATATCCAAACCGCTTATAGTGCACAAATTATGGCAAGCATTGCTTTTTTACATCAACACGACGACCTTATCGTTTGTTTTGAACAAGCACTAAAAGCCAAAGACAAAATCACCAAACGTAAAAAGCAGTACCTAGGTAGAACACTGGGTTTGTTTCATAAGTTGGCGTTATTGCAGCAAGCCAATAGCCATGATGCCGCATTATTTGACACCCTCTCGCAACAGCTTGAGTTTGAAAGCCAAGACAGCAAAGCACCTTATAACAACTTCTTTGCCAATAACGTGCTGTTATACTGCGCAGAGAGCTTGTCGCAAAACAGTACCTACAGCAGCGCCCACTTAAATTATTCAAGCTTGAAGAAATCTCATGTTTTTGACTATTACTTAGGTCGCTTGCTCGACTGCTTTGCACACTTCTGGTGTAATCAGAGCTTAGATGCCAAAGCGCTTGCCAATCTCGACGACTGCATCGCAACGTTTGAGCGCCTCTCTTTACCTCTTTTTGCTGGGCTTGCAAAGCAGTTGATGCTGGCAATGCACGGTGAGCAATATCCGCTCGCGTTTAATCCCGAGCTTAATGTTAGTCATCTCGTTGCCAAAAAGACGGCATGGGATCTGGCACTGGACAAGCTTATTGCGCTCAACCCGAACGCAAATACCAGCCAAGAAGTTGACGAACAATTTCGCCTTATTTGGCAAATTAGGCAAGGTCGCTTTGATATTGAGTTTTTAGCACGCGAGCAAAAGCGGGGTAAAACAGGCTGGGGAAAAGGTAAGCCAATTTCCTGCAAACAACTGAAACAGCACCCCGAGCAATTTAGTTATATTAGCCAGTCTGATAAAAAGCTGATCGATGCCATCGCACCACAGTCAGGTTATGGCTACAATGGTCGTGCGGACTACGCCCTTGCTGGAATTCCCGCGTTAAAAGCCGCAGTCGGCGCCACCAACCTATACCATGAAGAAGACTTAAAACAAGCCATTACCATTGCCGAGAAATCTCCCGAGTTACACATCCGTCAACATGGCGACGATCTGCTGCTCTCTATTCCTAATTTACCCAGCTATTTTGGTCAACCGCAAACCTACTCATTTATTCAGCAAGCTGAGCATCACTACGAGTTTATTGTGTTTAACCAATCACATATACAGGTCGCTGAGATTATTGGTGAATCTGGATTAACCGTGCCTGCCAGTGCAAAACAAAAAGTGCTGTCGAGTATTAAAGCCATCGCACCTTATCTTAATGTACAGTCTGATTTAGCTGATATAGATACTGGGCTGGATAGCATCGAGGCGCAATCAGCGCTTGTTATTAATATTCAACCTTATCATCAAGGCCTCGATTTTCACTGTGTGGTCATGCCCTTTGGCGAAAAAGGGCCGATTTTTCATCCCGGGCACGGTATTGCTACTGTCAGCGCCGAAATTGATGGTAAACGCTTATCCACCACCCGAAACTTGTTACTTGAGCAGCAAAGATTGGATGAGTTAGATACGCACTGTCCGCTATTTTTGGAGATGACGGATAATCGCTTAAGTCTAGCCGAAATGGATGAAGCGTTGGAGGTGTTGCAAGAACTTGAGCTGGTGATTAATCAAGAGCCTTGCCCTATGGCGCTCAAGCTCAGATGGCCCAAAGGAAAAAAGGTTAAGCTCAGTGGCAAGCTCGAAAGCCAACATTTACAACTTGCCATGAGCAAGAAAAATGAATGGTTCGACATGACCGGCGAGCTACAAGTAAGTAATGACCAAGTTATCGAACTTAAACAGCTTCTCAAAATGGTTGCCACCAGCAATGGCCGCTTTATTGCGCTTGACGGTGAGCAAGTACTCGCCCTTTCAAGTGACTTAAAAGCGCAACTTGACCAGCTCAACAACGCGACCGAAGGCGGAAAGTTTCACCCGCTAGCCACGCCTTTAATTGCTGAAGCCACTACCGGAATGCGGATGAAAACCTTGCCGGCCTGGGAAGAGCAAAACGAAAAAATGCAGCAAGCCGTCGGATTGACTCCAACGCTTCCTTCAACATTACAAGCCGAGCTTCGCGACTACCAGCAGGCGGGATTTGACTGGGCTATGCGACTTGCCCATTGGGGGGCAGGTGCGTGCCTTGCCGATGATATGGGATTGGGTAAAACCATCCAAGCGCTGGCGATGATATTGGCCCGTGCCAATGTCGGCCCGACGCTTGTCATCGCGCCAACATCGGTCTGCTTCAACTGGCAACAAGAAATCCAAAAATTCGCTCCAACCTTGTCGGTGAAACTCTTTTCTGACTATCCACATTCTGATGCTAGAGCTGAGATGCTGAGCAGCTTGCAACCACTGGATTGTGTGATATTAAGTTATGGTCTACTCCAGCGCGAAGTTGATATCTTAAAGCCTATCGCTTTTGAAACCATTGTCGCCGATGAAGCCCAAGCGCTAAAAAATCCTTTAGCAAAACGTACTCAGGCCGCCTGCGCGCTCAAAGGCAAGTTTAAGCTGATCACCACAGGGACACCAATAGAAAACAACCTCACAGAGCTTTGGTCACTCTTTCGTTTTGTAAACCCAGGATTGCTCGGTAACCTCAAGCGCTTTAGCGAGAAGTTTTCCGCTCCCATTGAAAACGCCAATGAAGATAAACTAGCAGCACACCGTGCCCGTAAAGGCCTCAAACACCTGATCCAGCCTTTTATTCTGCGCCGTATGAAGCATCAGGTATTAACCGAATTGCCACCACGCACTGAGATCAATGTACCAATTCAATTGAGCCAAGAAGAACAAACCTTTTACGAAGCGCTGCGCCAAAATGCCATTGACGAAATTTCACAGTCAACACAGCAAGACAGTGCCAACGAACAACGCTTTAAAATGCTGGCAGCACTAACCCGCTTGCGCCAAGCCTGTTGTCATCCAAAACTGTTAATGGCAGAAAGTCAGATAACCAGCTCGAAATTAGCGGCATTGGATGAGCTTCTGACCGAGCTGCAAGAGAACAATCACAAGGCGCTTATATTCAGTCAGTTTGTAGGCCACTTGCAACTCATTAAAGCTCGCTTGGAAAAACGCGGGATCAGGTTTCAATATTTAGATGGCAGCACCCCAAGCAAAGCACGTCAGCAGGCTGTGAATGCGTTTCAAAAAGGTGAAGGCGAGGTATTTTTAATTAGCCTCAAAGCCGGCGGCTCTGGTTTAAACCTTACCGCGGCAGATTATGTTATTCACATGGATCCTTGGTGGAATCCTGCGGTTGAAGAGCAAGCGTCAGACCGAGCACATAGAATGGGGCAAACACGCCCCGTTACTATTTATCGCTTAATTGCCAAAGGCACGATTGAAGAACAAATTGTCGAGCTCCATCATCATAAAAAAGACCTCGCGGATCAATTGCTCGCGAACACCGATAAGGTGATGAAACTAGACGTAAACGATGTACTATCCATGCTCAAGGAGACGCTTTAATACCAATTGAATTAATTCTCCAATCAATTTGAAGGGTGAAATAGCATATTAGCTTCGTTAAAAATTTCTCATTTAGAACAACTAAATAGCAAAATTTTTGCCTAGCTACTAAAGCTATTTCCCCGCTTCAAAATAGCTCATTTACTTAATACAATTGGTATAATACAGATCTCTGGCGCGCGATAAGGTAAATCTAAAAGCGAAAAATAGTTTTGACCTAAGGCGATCCGACGAAAGGCATTGTCGTCAAGTTCGGCGAGAATTCGACTATTGATATCGACTTCTTCTAAGTAATCGAAAAAGCGTTTATTTTTACTGGCGACGAAATCACTGCCTGGCAAAAAGCGCTCAGCATGGGCATTAATAAATTCAACATACTGCGCCTGAATTTTCGGGTCGCTAAAGTAATAGTCGTACAAAATCCGCCATGACAGATCGGCCTTTAGGTTTTTATATTGGGAGAATAACCGCTCCATGGTGTTTATGTGCAGCTCTGGATCAATTTGGTTTAACTCTTTTGAGACTCCCATGTGCATCCAAATGATATCGTTTTCTGGGTAGCGCTTTAGCACTTCCTCAAGCAAAGGCAAGTATTTGAGTGGCGCGGCGTTATCGCCTAAGTCAGCGTGCAGAGCAAGCGGAATACGCTTTTCTTTTAGCACAGCCATAAATGGCTGCCATTTTGCGATAGTCTCTTTATCTACCGCTTGATGGCCATTACCAAAGTGCGCCGCTTTGACTAAATTCACTTCTCCCATCCAACGAAATAAGTCACCAAACTCGTCTTCGAGAAGTGCCATTTTTGGCAAAATAGTCTCTGGTTTATGCAAGTCAGCAAAGGTCATAGACAAAGTAATATGCACGTTATCTGCGCCATATTTAAGATAATTGCTTGCATTTTTAAAGTCATTTTGAATGCTGGGTGAAATCAACTGGCTGTAGCAACCACGCTCACCAAAGCAGTCAGGCCTTCGCTCGTAAGTTTGACCAATGCCATAAACATTGATAAACACCACTCCCGCACGTTCTGCCCAAGTAACGAGCTTATCAAACGGGACCGCATCTCCCCTAAATGGCTGAAAATGGTGATGAGAATCAACGGCAAAATAACTAGGCTGCGTCTTGCGGTCGTAACATTGGGTATTATCTACACTAAAAGTTGCCAGCGTGCGTGTGCTAGTGGCCGAGACACTTTGGCAACCAGCCAATAAAACGGCACAACTCATGGCTATAACACTTTGTTTTACATTCATTTTTATTATCTACTGAGTCTCCTTTACCAAGGTACTTTACCACGGATAATATCCTTGTACATGACCCAGTCACCCATCAAGCTATACAGCGGATATTGAAATGTCGCAGGCTTATTTTTTTCAAAAAAGAAATGCCCCACCCAAGCAAAACCATAACCCGCGATTGGCAACAACCACAGTAAAGACCAATGTGTCGTGACAAGCGCAAAGAGCAAAATCAAGAGCACTAAGGTTGAGCCGATAAAATGCAAGCGACGGCAGGTTTTGTTTTTATGCTCCGCGAGGTAATAGGGGTAAAACGATGCAAAAGAATTGAACTCTTTGTTATTATTTTTGGTCATGAGAGTATGCGATTCGTTATTCGACTGTAATACTCAGCATAGTGCAAAGTATTTACGTTGAAAATAAAAAAGGAATGAGCGTGGCAACAGGCTCAGAAACAGTATGTTGAAACCCCTAATGATGATCACCGCTGCGATGCTGCTTCAAGCTTGCAACGACACCGCCCCAACCACCAAATCAGAGGCAACGATGAATGCACAAAGTAACATTCAATGCAGTGTGAGTAAGGGTTCCGACTCAGGTATGACCTACCCCGTTAATTTCACTTTTACCAACGCAGGCCATAATGATGAAAAGTTTCTAATTTGGCATACCCCTTTTGAAGGCTGGTGGAGCCAATTTTTAGAGGTAACACAAAATGGCAAGCCACTTAATTATCAAGGACCCATGGCGAAACGACTCGCGCCGACAGCCAATGAATTTATGACCCTAAATGCAGGGCAAAGTAAAAGCGTAGAATTAGATTTAGCACTGGCTTATGAGATAAACACCACACAGCCCATTACCATCACCTATCACAATCAGCTCAGTCATGCCAATGCATTAAAAGCGTCATGTAGTACGGTATTAGAATAGAACCGATATCAGCACCGTGTCTCAGCTCGTAGGTCGGCTTTTAAGCCGACAACTTAACCCCACAACCAACAACCAACAACCAACAACCAACAACCAACAACCAACAACCAACAACCAACAACCAACAACCAACTACAAAACCAAAACCCCAACATCAAGGTCTTGAAATTTGGATCACGACTCGACGGTTCTTACCGCGACCAATAGCATTGTCGTTGGTATCAATATGGCGCTTTTCGCCAAAGCCATCGGTCATAATCTTATTCTCTTCAACCCCTAAGCTCGCCATATATGATTTAATCGCCTCGGCACGTTTCTTTGACAACCTCAGGTTGGTATCACGGCCGCCATAACTATCGCTATAGGCCGAAATATAAATTTGCTCAATTTTCGGGTCATTTTTAAGATATTCGCCGATCATATCCAAGCGTTTACGTGACGATTTTGTCAGTTCGCTGGAGTTTTTCTTGTAATTCATCACCGTAAAAGCAATGTCTTCAAAGCTATATGGCAACAAGTTATCGCGACATTGTAAGAACGCCCAATATGCCTGTTTAAAGTTCACTGACGACAAAGAAACCGAGATTTTATCTACGTCGTTGTGCCAATCTTTATAATAAAAAGTAGGAAAGTAGCCCTTTTCAAGCTCAGTCAGCAACTGCCACGCGACGTCATTTTCAAGTTCACCGTCAAATTTTTTCAGTAATTTCATTTGCCCGATACTTCTTGCCGGTTTGCCGGCTCGCCAAAGCGGTGGCACCGATTCAAGTCCTGCAAAATCGTAACTTTCAGGACGTACCATCATATCTAGGTTAAAGGTTAAGTCTTTATTTTTACTGGCATTACTTGAAAATATAGCTTCACCGTAATACGGGACTTCATGATTAAGCGCACAACTCAAACGATTGTTTTGGTCAACATTCCAATGTGATGAATCAGCTTCGGCAGCGTATTGCCGCATTGCAGCCTCGCTATTAAAGGTGATGGCGCATAACGATATACCAACCCAACCTACTGATTTATATAACTTGATCACCCCACACCTCACAACATCAACCATTAATCTACACTCGCTCAGCACGCCAAAAACTAGAGATTGTCTCTACCAATTCGCGCTATTTAGAGTTAAGCAATAAATGTACCATACTAAGCGCTCTCAAGCTGCTCGCTTCTTGTCTAGGTATCAGTATAATAGGCCGCTAAATTTCACAAACCAAGAAGATTATGTCTGATACCGAGCAAACGCTATTTTCAAAACGCTTTCGCGGCTTCTTTCCTGTAGTTATCGACGTGGAAACCGCTGGCTTTAATAAAGATACTGACGCCCTACTAGAAATTGCCGTCAGTATGTTAAAAATGGACGATGACGGGGTATTAAGCTTAGATCAGACAGTACACTTTCATGTTGCGCCTTTTGAAGGCGCAAATATTGAGCAAGCTGCGATTGACTTTAATGGCATTGATCCATTTTCACCACTCAGAGGTGCAGTTGCAGAAGATGAAGTGCTGAAAGAAATTTGCAAAGCCGTGCGTAAAGCCCAAAAAGCCGCAGGCTGTCAGCGCTCCGTTGTCGTCGCCCATAATGCCGCTTTTGATCACGGCTTTTTAAATGCAGCGATTGAGCGTAACAAGATAAAGCGCACGCCTTTTCACCCGTTTGTCAGTTTTGATACCACATCACTTGCTGGGCTTGCTCTAGGCCAAACGGTGCTTGCAAAGGCGTGTCGTGCAGCGGGTATCGAGTTCGATAACAGTCAAGCACACAGCGCACTTTACGACACAGAACGCACCGCAGAGCTCTTTTGCTACATAGTCAACAAGTGGCAAGCATTAGGTGGCTGGCCATTACCAGAGCCTGAAGCCGAGTCAGAACCTGAGTCAACAACCGACACCGAATAATAAAAATGCCAGCAAATCCAGCTGGCATTTTTATAAGTGCTCGTTTTTACGCTATTTCTGCGGTTTTGGCAGTCGTAAACTGTTGCATGATCTTACCTTCATGCAATTTAACGAAATTAGGCGGGTAAATTCGCGAAAACAGCTTAGTGTCTTTCGCTATTTTTACTTCAGTTCCGGGGTGCATTAGCTCATTGACTGTGATTCGACTCAATCGTGCTAATCGATGTATTTTTTGCTGTATTAAACTGATGTTACGCTGATTACGGCGATAATGCTTGTTTATCTGCGCTTCGCTGTGCTGCAACTTGGCAAGATATGCATCTCGTTTTTGCGATTGCGGCGACGCCTGTGCTTTATTCATAGCTTGTTTAATATCGATGACTTTGGACGCCAGCACCTTTTCCAGCTCCACTAATTCTCGGTGCTTATCGTGCAAACTATCCCAGTCTTGGGCTAGTGAAATACGTGTTCTTGTGCCTGAAGGTGCCCCAAGTTCACCCGTTTCTATACGCATGGCATCCAATACATTTCCGCCAATCAGTTTGCCTCTGGGGGTTTCACCTTTACCTACTTTGATTAAACGCTTGGAAGCCAGGTCACAATGCAAAGCTTGACGTTCAATGAGAATATCTTGTTCACTTTCAATTCGACAGTACTGCGCATAACCTAACGAAACACTGCGCTTTGCTTTAATTGAACATGAAAAAGGTTCACCTTCAGTGCGCTTGCGGCCTATCGTGCCAAGCATTATCGTGACCGCGCTACCACTTTCAAGAATAGCCGACTCCACAAAACCAATAACAGTAATATCGCCCGAAGCCTTAACCCGCATTCCATCTTTAATATCACCGCTCACAATCACGCTGCCATCAAACTCAACATGCCCAGTCGTCACATCAATGTTTTCATAGCACAGCACATCGTCAACGCGCATGCCTCGAGGAATGGCTACAGGCACCCCCTTTGAATCGGCAATAAGCAGGTTTTTATCGTTGGGGTCGAGCTTGGTGCCTTCTGACACCTCAAGTGGTGCATCTTTGCCTGGTTTTGGATCAATCACATCACCAAACACGGTATAACCCGGCTCGCCTTCAGTTGGCGGGACTTTTTTCATTAATGGGCTGCCCGGCTTTACGGTGATAATAGCACCTAAGTTGCGCATATCGACCTTACCGCCGCTCGATTCTTGCGGGCTGAGTACTCTGTCCTGCGCTGTCATACACAGGCGCACAAACCGTGCGTCGTTGCCATCTTTGGCTCGTTGACCATGCGCAACAATACCATTGTAAGTGTGTCCAGGAGGGAGTTCTAACTGCTGACCGAGAAGGTTATCGAGGGCTTTGCCACTGACGCCTTTTTTAATACCCGCTTGTTTTAACGCTTGTTTGGCCTTGTTCATACAAACCAGCTTACCACCACGGGCTGTGATCACTCTCGCTTCAGCAAGCATGTTGCCTTCTTCAATACGCACAGAAATAGACGCATCGATGGCACGAGCCACAATCAGCGAGTCCTGCTCGGGCGCCTCACTTGCGGTAAATAATTGGCCGATATTGGCATGAATGATTTCAAAATCCGCATATGGCGACCCCTCTATCATCTCAACTAGCTGAGACGAGCTCGCCGGAAATCCGGATTCCACAGGATGAGAGAGTAAGTAGACATAGCCCTCATCCTCATCAAAACGAAATAATGACATTCATCAACCCTGAAAAGTATGCACGATCTTATTGTTATGTTGTTATTTTTAATGCAGCGAACTCATTTGAGCATAACTTCGCCAAATTGTTAAGCTTAACATTACCTGAACTGCTACAAATTATAAATGAATGTAAATCATTCTGTGCATTAAAAATACAACTTATTATTTTCCTTGGATTTATCGACTTTACGGTGCAAAACTTTAGATAAACTTTAGGGTTTCGAGCCAAATGGCGGCAAATTCATAACTAAGTATTACTCTGTTTTACACTTGCCGCTTTATAGGGTAATTTCATCTTTCATGAAGGACATAACTTTTAGGGACAGTCATGACAAAGCACGTACATCTTAGTTTTATCGACACCAACTTTATTAACACGCTTACGCCTGTACTCGACCACAATATCGACTCAGATGAAATACTCTATTTAATAGAATCTCAACAACAACAAAATCTTGAAGATATTAAAAGAGTGCTGGGGCCAAGAGGGGTGAAAGTACATCATGCCCTTATTCCTACCAGCCGAGATAGTGACACCTTAATCGACAGCTTCCACCAACTCATTGACACCCTCATTAGCGAACAACCAGATACCCAGTTTGTGTTTAATGCCAGTTGCGGCGACCGCCAACACTTACTTGCAATGTATGAGGTGATCCGCGCCTATCCAATTGAATGTTTTATCATTGAGCCCGAGCGCGACGAACTCCACTGGCTTGTACCAACAGAGCGAACTAACACCATCCTTGCCGATAAACTAAAAATACGCGACTTTTTTAACCTCATCGACGGCGATATCACCGAAATTGCCAATGAGGGGGTGGTTGATATTCGCTATCGCCAGCTCGGTGCCAAATGGGCAACCAGTCAAACGGATTTTAGCCATGCCCTAGCCCAGCTCAACTACCTCGCTGCCAGCAGTGAAGATCATGCACTTATTAGTGAGCCTTTGAGTCGCAGCCAAATGAATAGCCCAAGTTTACAAACACTCATTGACGATTTAGAAGATGCTAACATCGCCACAAGGCAAGACGACAAATTAAAGTTTGCTAATGAAGGCGCTCGCTTTTTTGCCAACGGTGGCTGGCTAGAAGAATATGTTTACGCCACGCTCCTCAGCCTAAAAAAAGAACTCACCATTTTACAAGATGTCGCCCAAGGCGTTGCGATTAAACGTCGCGTGGGGCAAGGCTATGTCAATAACGAGCTAGATATTGTAGCGCTCGCCAACAATAAGCTTCACCTCATTGAATGCAAAACCAAAAAGTTTAGTAAAGGGGAAGGCAACCAAGTGATTTATAAACTTGATTCCCTCAGCGAACTGTTTGGCGGCGTACAAGCAAGAGGCCTACTAGTGAGCTATCAAGGTATTAGAACTTCAGAAAGACTACGCGCCAAAGCGCTAGAAATTGGCCTGATCTGCGAAGACGACCTTGGCCAACTCAAAGATAGACTACGCAACTGGTTGCGCGGAGCGTAAACACAAAAGGCAACATATCCAGCGTTTGTTGGCGCTGCGTTTATCGCCCCTACAAACACATAAAATACAAAGAAATGTGCCTTGTTTGTATGATTGAGCAATTTTTTAAGTTGTTTTTGTAATCGAGTAACCGCTCTCCAATTTTATGCCGTGCACCTTGATTCGTCCATGAAGCGCTAACCGCTTCGGCCGTCCAATTCGTAGCAGATATCTGATTTAAGAGAGTCGCGACGTAAAGTCATAACCACGCCAGCCCCGTAGCAGCGGGTTTATCCCGCGATAGGAACTGTAAAACCAATTAAAGATATCTAATCTAAAAGATTCGCGACGTAAAGTCGCTGCTACGGGCTATGTGCCCAACTGCTCCCTCTACGTACATAGATTTAAACCCATAATATTAAACCAAACCAATACCCTAGGTTTATTGAGCCACTTTTGGGCATAAACTTTGCTAAAGTTGTTATACATATTTCAGAAGGATTTGCTAAATGAAAGTTCAACACCAGGCAATGCTATATAATCAGGCTCAGGTGCGACGCGCGCAATCAATCGAAAATGAAGCGAAGGGAAGCGTTTTGCCAGCATCAGAGGCAACAGATAGCCATACCAAAGAAGTGCAATTCGACTTTACCCATATCACCAAAAAAGAGCTTTCTCAAGCATCCAAAGCGCTGTATGACGAAGGAATATTGGATTTAGGGCAGCATGCTTCGCTTTCTTTACATTATTTTGCTGTTGAGCAAGGTCTAAGTCAGAGGAGTGGACTCCCCTCTCCTGCCGACATTTCACAAGCCGAGAATGAAAAAATCGACGTTATCGCCATACAAAAGGCCAGATTAAGAGAGGCCCGTCGGAGTGGCCGCTCAGAAACAGAAATTCAATTCTCTGAAAAGCTGCTCAAGACTTTAGAGAACTATCAATATGGTGGTAAAGGACGATTCTTTGCAAGTGCCTAGTCGCACAAATCAAAAGCCAACCCATTATACATATATTAAACGCTTACGGTCTTGTTCAGCAATCGGCGAGTAATTAATCAAACACGCCTCTGCTTCGTTAAATCATCAGCAAATGGCATGATAAGCCATTGTAATGACATTAATCCTATGTATAATGCGAGACATAGTTAGTTGTTAGATGTATAGACACTAACAGTACTGAATTTATTCAGGGGCTGATTAGGATTCGACGGGATTCAAGAAGCCTAAGGTGCATGTCGAGGTGCGGCTGGCCTCGTAAAAAAGCCGTATTTAAAGTAATCGCAAACGACGATAACTACGCTCTAGCGGCATAATAGCCCGCTAGCACTCCTCCATGATATTCTTGTGGATCTGGTTCTGGAGTGTCACCCTACACAAGATCGCTACGGAAACCCTGGCCGGGGTTGAAGGGCTAAAATTAAGCGGCCTCGCCTTTACTTATCGTGTTCGTCCGAGATTTAAAGGTTAACCAAAAGACGATACTAAACATGTAGGACCGAAGGTCGACGCTTTCCGGACGGGGGTTCAAATCCCCCCAGCTCCACCAAATTTTAGCGTTTTAAAACAGCCAGTTAGAGCAGCATGCTTTGACTGGCTTTTTTTTTCAGGGGCAAATATCCTAAAAAGTGTCCACATCGTGACCACATTTATATAAAGCCCAAACTCCGCATATTTATTTTAGCTTTTAAGGCTACGGGAATTAGCTAGCCTTAATCTACAATTTATCCAAATAGCAATTCAAAATATGTCTTTCATGAGCTAATTTAGATATAAATTCAGCGTTGTCACTTCGCCGCAATCACTATCAATTCTATGCTATCTGGACTAACATATTGGTTAGATTTAAAGCGTAAGGAATATAGCGTGTCGTTAGCGAATGCTCACACAGTTCGCCAGAGCCGATTTTTGCCACTTGTTGCTGCACTACTCGTGTTAGTTGGCAGTATGCTTTATGGGCTGGTGTTATATGAGCAAGAAAAGGAGCATCATGCTGAAAAGGTAACAGCGGCACTTGCCTCACGACTTGATCATGTAACTGAGGGGGTAAACGAGCGCGTTACGCTGTATTGGTACGGTATTTTGGGGCTTCGCACTGCAATTTATGCGAATCAACAACACAGCTTTGACTATCAGGCGATGCAGCGTTATATAAGTTCGTTTGACTTCCAAGCGGAATATTCTGGGGCTCGTGGCGTGGGGATCATCAAATATGTCCCCGTCGATGACGTAAGTAGCTTTGTGCAACAAGCACAAGCTGAGCGTACTGACAGAGCGTTCTCCATAAAAACGCTAAACCCACATAACACCAGCAAATTTGTTATTCAGTATATCGAGCCCGAAGTAAACAATGATAAAGCCGTGGGCTTGGATATAGGCTCCGAAGCTAGTCGCAGAACGGCAGCAATAGAAGCAGCAACTACCAATGAACCAAGGCTTACCGCTCCAATTACCTTAGTACAAGCCGACAATAAAATTAAATATGGCTTTTTGATCCTCGCCCCAATTTATACCTCTATTGGTATGGCAGCAAATGAAGAAAATCGCTTAGACAACTTAGTTGGTTGGACTTATTCCCCGTTACTTATCGATGAAATCCTGTCAACTTTGTTGTCTTTTCGACAAGATGTTTCGATTCAAATTTCCGATGTAACCAATAACGATGAAAACACGCCATTTTATCAGGTGCTAAAAGAAGATGTTAAAGAGTTGGATAACTCAGTGGCTAAACAGGTCAACTTGTTCGGTCGTGCTTGGGAAGTAAAAATTTGGCCAACTCCGCAGTTTATCCGTTCACTCAATCTCGTCTCTCCTGATACCATTTTACAGGTCGCGTTGCTGGTCTCTGCGCTATTGGCAATCATCACTTATATTTTACTTTTAAGCTTTACGCGTCAGCGTCTAGCAGAAAAGGAAAAGCTAGCAGCCGAAGAAGAAAGAGCACAATCTCTTGCTAAACTGAACTCGTCATTAGAACAGGAAGTAAAAGCACGAACTAAAGAAATCGTAAAATACAGCCAACTTCACACCAGCATTGTTGAAGGTTCGGGTTATGCCATTGTTGCCACCGATCCTGACGGTATCATTACTCAGTTTAACCCTGCAGCCGAGCGTTTACTGGGGTACAAAAAAGATGAACTCATTGGTAAATCATCCCCTGCCATTTTCCATCTTGAGGAAGAGGTCGTAGAAAGAGCAAAAGCGTTAACTGAAGAGCTTGGCAGTGTCATTGAACCTGGATTTGAAGTCTTTGTCGCCAAAGCTAAGCAAGGTGTGGTAGATACTAGCCGATGGACTTACGTCACTAAGCAAAACCAATACGTGCAAATTAAGCTGAATGTAACGACATTGACCGACGAACGTGGCAATGTTGATGGCTTTTTAGGTATAGCATTAGATCTCACCGAGCAGCTTAAGCACGAACGAGAACTCTCGCACGCCAAAGAAGCAGCTGAGCAAGCAGCTAAGGCAAAAGCCGTCTTTTTGGCGAATATGAGTCATGAAATACGAACCCCCATGAACGGCTTATACGGTACATTACAACTCTTAAAGTCGGAACCACTCAACAGCACCGCCTCTAACCTGCTTGAGAAAGCCACCTACTCAGTTAAGGCACTTAACACCATCATCAACGATATTTTGGATTTCTCTAAAATTGAAGCCGGTAGAATTGAGCTTGAAGAACGGCCATTTAATATTGAGGTGTTGGTTGAACATCTACGCTCAGACTTCTTAGTGTTGGCAAAAAATAAAGGGTTAAAGCTTAAGATCCACGTTGAACTTGAGCATAAGTTTTGGCTTGGAGATGAGGTCAGAGTCAGGCAAGTGTTGCTTAACCTCTTGTCAAACTCCATTAAGTTTACTGAAACTGGCAGTATTATTACCCATATAAAACCGCTTCAAAATGATTCAGGTATGCTTATTACCGTAGCCGACACTGGCATTGGGATGACAGAAGCCACAATCAACAAACTCTTTTCACGATTTGAGCAGGCAGATAAGTCCACCACTAGAAAATTTGGTGGTACGGGACTTGGTCTTTCTATCACTCGCTCTCTAATTGACCTGATGGGCGGTACGATTAAAGTAGAGAGTACCGTTGGAAAAGGCAGTCTATTTAGCATCGAGTTGCCTATGCAAAAGTCTGAGATAACCTCAGAGCAACCAACAACCGACCAGCTGACCGCAGCTGACTTGAGCGGCACATCCATATTGCTGGCTGAGGATAACCCAGTAAATCAGCTAGTAGTGCGCTCTATGATCAGTAAAGCCAATGGTGATATTGCGATTGCGAATAATGGCAAAGAGTCTATTGAACAATTTGAGCTAAACAAACCCGACTTAATACTTATGGACATCCAAATGCCAGAGATGGATGGCGTTGAGGCTTGCAAACGTCTTAAGAGTAAAGATCCTAATATCCCCATCATCGCATTAACTGCAAATGCTTTTCCGGAAGACAAAGCCTTGTATGAGCGCGTCGGATTTGATGGTTATGTTGCCAAACCCATAGAGCAGCTTGAGCTTATCAATACCATCGCGACCGTACTCGCACATAGCCGAAATATGCAGTAATTTTTACAGATATGAGAACATTCTGCGGTTAGCGGTTAGCGGTTACAAACTTAATCGTTTAACAAAGCTCGTGTACCTTTTTTGATTTACTGATAAAATAATCACCTCTACTCATCTGCAAGGATCGATCACCATGAAATACGCTAGATCGTTTTTACTCAGTTTATTCATCGCGTTTTTAGCGTTCGAAGCGTCGGCCAAATGCGATAAAACTTTGCGTGTAGGAATGAACGAAACGCAGTGGCCTCCCTATATTTCTCGCAGCGGAGGTAATGTCTCTGGTATAGAAATTAATGCGCTAAATACCTTGTTTAACGATTCATCTTATTGCTTGAAATATGTATTTTATCCCACCTCATCAAGAATGCTAACGGAGCTAAAAACAGGCAAAGTAGATTTAGTGGTGGCCGCGACCAAAACCGCAACGAGAGCTAAGTTTGCGTACTTTACTACACCTTACCGCCAAGAAGTCATGGCATTATTCCAACATAAAGACAAACCAAAAATTGGCGGCGAAGTCGAGTCGTTGATACTTGCAGGAAACACATTTGCACTGAATGCTGGCAGCTACTACGGTATGGCCTTTGAAAAACTGATCCAAGACCTTTATAACGATCAGCTGGTTCACCTGCCCAATGCCGCTCGTCGCTTTAAAATGTTGAGTAAACAGCGAGTTGACTATGTTGTTGAAGATAAGCTCGCGGGCGAACACTTTATTCAAACCAAAGAGTATACCGATGTTATCTATTCAGGTATCGACGCGAATAAAACACCTGTTAGCTATATGCTTAGCAAAGTCAGTTTAACTACTGAAGATCTTGAAAACATCAATCGGCTAATTGACTTGCACCAAAGCGAACTCAGCAATTTGTTTTCTTTTCATCAAGTTCCCGCTCCCTATTCATAACTAAAGAGGCGACCTCTACATTGTTGCTTATCTTTGTATAATGCTGTTTATCGTAATTGATTTGGAACTATTTGTTACTGCCGACTACAGTTAATAGATGCGCCAAAATGTGGTTGGGGTTTGCTTGGTTCGGTTTTTACTCTTTGTAACTTGTACATTTTATTTTTGCCAACACGCGTTGGCGAAAGACTTTTCATATTTTGAAAGTAAGCTAGACGAGGCCAGCGACTATTTAACGGTTAACCCTGCACAATCACTGATTATTCTCGACGGTTTAGAGCAATTGCAAGATGTACCTGTACCTTTATTTATTCAGTGGCACTTGCTGAGCGCTCGTGCCTCTGTACCAACAAATAAAGTAGATAGGCTCTATACCTCAATAAACGCGACCTTTTTTTATCCAGATGACATGTTTTTTAAAGCAAACCTCCCTACCATTTTAAGCGCACTTGGGATTTGGTTACGCCGACAGGAGTACCTTGATGATGCTGATACTAGCCTCAAGTGTGCCTACAAATATGCAGAAAATGACCGCCAACGGCTTACGCTAACTAACAGTATGGCGCTAGTTGCCCGCAACCAAGATGACTATCAAAAAGCGAGAACATTGTATGCCAAGGCACGCAAATTGGCTGAGGAGTTAAAACAAACCCCAGTACTTGCGATGATCGAAAGCAACTTAGGTAGCCTCGCGCTTGATCAAGGCCGAATATTTGAAGCCGAGCAGTATTTTCGTCATGCCCTGTTGGGTTATCAAGCTGTTGATAAACGCTCGGGTCAAATCTCAGCGGGCATTAACTTGATGTTTGTCTTTCTTATTCAAAAGCAAATCGTCAACTACGAACGTTTACAAGGGCCCACATCTACCCTAACTACAGCTTTTCCAAACGAATCAAAACAAGCTTGGCTACAATGGCTTGAGGCGCGTTATAAACAACTCGAAGGAGAAATGCCCAACCAAAACACTAAGCAAGCGTTACAACTGGCATATACCCAGTTAGAAAGCGATAAAGTAAAACTGCTAGTACATAGATATTTAGCAAAAGAATTAGGCGTCGAAGTCACTGCCCCCCTCCCCATCACAGCCAAGTCTTTTTCCAGTCCTTGGTTTGATAAAGTGAAACAGTGTAGTTGGTAAGCGCATACACTCGTTACTAAACGCAAAAAGCCGCTCAATGAGCGGCTTTTTCAAATTGGATTTGCTTATTCAGCGGCCTTAGACACCATCACCATTGCAGGGCGCAATAGACGGCCGTTTAAGGTATAACCTTTTTGCATCACAGCAAGCACTGTATTTGGTGATACATCATTGCTCGGCTGAATTGACATTGCTTGGTGTAGCTCTGGGTTAAATGTTTCACCCTGTGGATTTACCGCTTCAACACCGAATTTAGCTAAGGCATCGGCAAATGTCTTGATAGTCATATCGATACCTTCAAGCACAGGCTTTAGCGTTTCGTTTTCTTTGTCAGAAAACTCAATCGCACGCTCTAGGTTATCAATTACAGGTAGTAATTCGTTTGAGAACTTTTCTAGTGCGAATTTGTGTGCTTTTTCAACGTCCTGCGCGGCACGGCGACGAACATTTTCAAGCTCAGCAGCGGCGCGAACAACGCTATCTTTTTGTGAGTCGATAGTTTGCTTAGCGGTTTCAAGCTCAGCATACAGACCAGCGATTTCTTCTTCTGGGCTCAACTCACCCGCATTTTCTGCCTGCTCTTCCTGCGTTTGTTGTTCTGCTTGCGCTTCTACAACTTCTGCTTCCGCTTGTGTTTGTTCAAGCTCTTGCTCTGGGGCTTTTGTCTGCTCAGACATGTGATGATTCTCCGATTCTTTACAACTGCGGTAATTATGGGGATTGAAATGAGAGTTTCAACCCTTTATTGCGGCAATTTTTTGAATTCTGACAAGATGGCTTCGATCTTTGAATCCGCAGGACAAATGACGCAAAAGCGACTTTGATATTCTCCTTTGGAGAAATACGGCACACTGAGCACCACTACGCGATGTAAACCGAGCATACTTAGCTCTTCGCCAAGTAACACGGATACGCCGTCTTTAAACGCTAAGCGGTCTTCAACTTGGTCTAAAAATCCGACGCCAAGATTAATCTCTCTATCCAACTCTAAGCGGTTATATAAGTAGCGCTCACCGACCACAATTGCATTATCTGAGCCTAATTGCTGACTTAACTGCTTAGTCCACTGGGCCAAAATATGATGACAACTCGGCGGTGCACTGTGTGCCATGGCGCGCATTCGGTGCAACCCTTCAACTAAAGTTTGTTGACTGAATACAGTATTCATCCAAGCCGCGAACTGGTAACGCAACGCGTCGGAGTCATCTACGGGTTTATCAATACAAATATTGTGTGATTGCCCCGCTCTGTCTAACAGTAGGACCAGCCAATTTTTACGATCAAAATCGAGTACTTCCACACGGAACATTTGTTTGCTGCTAACTTGTGGTAATCCCACGCAGCAACAGACCTGAAAGTTTTGGCTCAATAAATGGGCAAAAGAGACTATTGCGGATTGATCTGGTTGCCAATGAACGGCAACATCAGCCAGAGGAAAAAACTCCTGTAGCCAGAATTTTACACCTTGGTCGGTGGGCACGCGGCCAGCTGACGTGTGCGGCGAATACAATAAGCCTTGATTTTCAAGTCTTGCCATTGCATTGCGTACGGTTGCAGAACAAATAGCAAGGCCGTCCTGCTTTGCTATTTTGCTGGATGCAACAGGCTGCCCTTCACCATTACAATAATGGCGCATGACCGCACACAGAATTTGTTCATCTCTGGGATTTAGTTTCATAATTATTTTAATATGGGTGTCAATTGCCAGTTTCAAGCACTACGCTTTTAATATAATCTTGCAACAAAGATACCAAGGACAAATGACTGAATGACGACCACGTTTAACACCATCGGCTTAATTGGCAAACCCAACCACGAAGGCGCGGGGACGACCTTACAACGACTCTACACATTTTTGCAAGCATTAGGATATGAAGTACTCGTAGAAGATCGCGTTGCGGAGCAAATAAAGTCGTTAGACGAAGACGCTGTTGTCGAGTTAGTTGAACTAGGTAAACGTTGCGACCTTGCTATTGTTGTTGGTGGTGACGGTAACATGCTTGGTGCAGCAAGAGTACTTGCTCGTTTTGATGTCGCCGTGATTGGAGTTAACCGCGGTAACTTAGGCTTTTTGACAGATTTGAACCCCGAAGGCTTTGAAGCGCAGCTAGAAGCGGTGTTGAGTGGCCAATTTATTGAAGAATCGAGATTTCTGTTGGAGGTGGCAGTATACCGACATCACCAACTTAAAAGCGCAAATTTAGCAATGAACGAAGCCGTATTACACGCTGATAAAGTTGCACATATGATTGAATTTGAGGCTTTTATCGATGACGACTTTGTATTTTCTCAGCGCTCAGACGGTTTAATTGTCTCGACGCCAACGGGGTCAACCGCTTACTCGCTTTCGGGTGGTGGGCCTATTTTAACCCCCGAACTCGACGCTATTTCACTGGTGCCTATGTTTCCGCATACTTTATCTAGCAGACCTTTAGTGGTGGATGCAGAAAAAGAAGTAAAACTTAAGTTAAGTCTAGAAAACACCGACAGCTTACAAGTGAGTTGTGACAGTCATGTTGTACTGGCAGTGCTACCCGGTGACGAAGTTATCATCAAAAAAGCGGAGAAAAGACTAAGATTGATACATCCCAAATGCTACTCCTACTACAATGTTCTTAGACAGAAATTAAATTGGGGCAGTAGGCTTTACTAAGTCCACAAAGTTACGCAAAATAACCTTGGTTAAATTTTCTAATTTAGGTAAATAACAATAAAATGGCTTACGTTGTATTTTTCACATTGGCGCTGCTTATCACTATACTTTCTGTGTATTTAGTGATTGAAAACAATAGAAGAAAAGCCCGTGAAGCGGAAAAAAAAGCCTTTAACGATCGTTTAAAAGTGATTAGTAGCAACTTTAAGCTTAAAGTTGCTGAATTCGTTGAAGCGAAGATTTTAAGGCCAAAATACGCACCGCAGATCAATGCAATTGTTGGCAACTTTTTTGTTGTTCAAGCGCACTCGGAAGAGAACTTGGCGCAACTGGAAAAAGTGTCTGAGTTATTTATCTATTCAGTGACAAACGAGCTTAATAAGTGTCGCTCAAATGGCAATATGGATTTGCTTGCTGAGCAATTACAATATTTTGTTGCTGAATTACCCACGGCGGGCATTGCCTATAATCGTGACTTCTATCGCGAGATGCTTCCTGCTCTCATTGCACGCATTCAAACACCTGATACGCCAGCAATACAACAAGATGAAGATGCATTAGACTCACCAGAACTAAGTAGCTCAGAGCCATCCAACCAACAAATGCAAGCAGCAGCCTTAGTAAAAGAGCATGCTGTTGGTTAACCTTGCTATTATTTTTAGTAAAATTTTTTGATTTGAGTTGCTAAACAACAAAATACTGTATAAATTAACAGTAACTCTCTGTTAGGGTGTACAGTATGCTTTTAGCTTTAAATGTTCAAAATTTTGCTATTGTTAGTGCGCTAAATATTGACTGGCATTGCGGCATGACCGCAATTACAGGTGAAACAGGCGCGGGTAAGTCCATTGCAATTGATGCGCTTTCTTTATGTCTCGGTGAGCGTGCTGATCCCTCTGCTATTCGTCCAGGTACCGATAAGGCGGATATCTCTGCTCAGTTTGATGTTTCAAATCTCCCTGCTGCCAAACGCTTTCTAACAGAGCATATGCTAGATAACGAAGAGAATGAATGTATTCTTCGTCGTGTTATTAGTAAAAGTGGGCGTAGTAAAAGCTACATCAATGGCTCCCCTGTTACTGCAGGCCAGCAAAAGGAGCTTGGGCAACATCTTATTGCAATTCATGGGCAGCATGCCCATCAGCTACTGCTAAAGCCAGAGTATCAACTGCACTTGCTTGATGCCTACGCTAGCCACACGACTTTGTTACAAGCAGTTAAGGGACAATACAATCACTACCATAAACTGCAAAAAGAATATGCCGAACTTCAAAAGTCACAACAGGCACAAGCCGCAAAAAAACAACTTCTTGAGTACCAAGTAGCGGAGCTTGACGAGTTTGCCTTACAGGAAGGCGAATATGAAGATATTGAGACCGAACATTCGCGCCTAAGCCATAGTCAAACCATTTTAGAACAATGCCACCGTGAGCTCTCTCGCCTTTATGAAAATGACGAGCAGACTGTGCTATCGCAACTACAACAAAGTGCGCAAGTGTTCTCTGAACTCACCAGTTTTGACAAAACTCTCGAGAATATTGCGCAAGTGCTAGAAGAGGCAGCAGTACAAGTGGAAGAAGCAAGTAGAGAGATCCGCAGTTATTCCGATTCGGTCGAACAAGATCCTATGCGATTACAAGAGTTGGAAGATAGACTCTCTCAAGCTCTAGATTTAGCTAGAAAGCATCAAGTTCAGCCTGAATTGCTATATCAGCACCATCAAGCACTGCAACACGAGCTTGAGTCTATTAGCTCTGATTCTGCACGACTGGATGCACTAGAGGAAGAAATTGCTGAAGCCATCAACGCTTATAACCAAGCTGCACTAGGATTAAGTCAAAGTCGCCAGCAAGCCAGTGCATCTCTTAACGAACGTATTTCGGCAAGTATGAAAGAGCTTGCGATGGGTGATGGTCAATTTGAGATCCAGTTAACGCCTAATCTTGGCGCTAAACCGAGCCCTCTTGGATATGACCACATTGAATTTTACGTCTCTACTAACCCAGGACAACCTTTACAGCCTATGGGCAAAGTTGCCTCGGGTGGTGAGCTATCTCGGATAAGCTTAGCCATTCAAGTGATTATCGCAACACGTGTTACGACACCCACTTTGATTTTCGATGAGGTTGATGTAGGGATATCAGGTCCAACGGCTGCAACCGTAGGTAAATTGCTACGTCAGCTTGGTCAGTCCACGCAAGTTATTTGTGTTACCCATTTACCGCAAGTGGCATGCAGTGGTCACAACCAGTTCTTTGTCGCAAAACGGGTAGAACATGGCGAAACCTTTACCAAAATGACCCCAATGGCAGAAAGCCAACGCATTGATGAAATAGCAAGGTTAATTGGTGGAGATAAAATAAGTGACACGACAAGAGCGAGTGCAAAAGAGTTATTACAAGTACAAAGTGCTTAGCCGTTATCAGGCGGATTGCACCTGTTGATTAACGCGCAGCGTTATACCGAATTGCTGCGCGGATCAATGAACAAAAATGGGCTTCATTGATGGTGTCCTGCTGTTTTATATCAATCGCCCGTCTAGTGTTACCAGCAAAGCCACTATTGAATAACTCGTGTTCATCTTCAAACTTTGCGCCATATGCAAAAGTAAGTTTGACCTTATCTTTGTAAACTTCGCCCGTGCAGATCATGCCAGCTTTTGACCAGACGGGCACACCTGTTGGGTTGCTTGGCTTACGCCATTTGATATCTTCTTCTACATCTTCATCAACACTTAGGATCAGACTTCTGATCTGCTGCAATACCACTGCACGCCAATCGTTTACACTCGCTATCTTTGCAGTGACCGCATCAGCGCCTGAGTTTATCGTTTCATTCATGATCTTTCCTTAATACTATTGATAAATATATGTTGAGTGAAATTAAGTTAGCGGCTAACAAGGGTCTGTTGACCTTTGCTGTTTGATTTTTGTTCTTCTGAGTGCGTTTTGGTCGCGACGCTCGACTTGCCGCCTAGTAATCTAGGTAAAAGTTGAGCAACAATGAACAAAGCACACTCAGGTGAACCCAAAGGGCAGCGCTTGATTGGCATTTCTACTGTGTTCTCGCCTGACTCACATAGAACAACTATGCTACGCAGACTCTGCCTTGTATAAACACCAATCAAACTGCTGCAAAAACAAACTTAAAAGATAAACAGTCCCTACGCAAAATTCAAATAAAAAACCCCAGCTACAACGAATGTAGTTGGGGTTTGTGAACGACAAAAGCGTTAAACTTCTAAATAGTCCAAAATGCCTTCAGCTGCGTTGCGGCCTTCAAAAATCGCCGTTACCACTAAATCAGAACCTCGTACGGCGTCACCACCGGCAAAGATTTTCGGATTACTTGTTTGATGTGTAAATGCGCCTTTTTCTGGTGCAACAATACCGCCCCAGTGATTTATTGCGACATCGTATTGTGCTAACCAGTCAAGGTTGTGAGGCTTAAAACCAAATGCCATGATCACCGCGTCGGCTTCTAGTGTATGCTCAGAGCCTTCCACGGTTTCAGCACTACGGCGACCATTTTTGTCGGGTTCACCTAATTGTGTTTTCACCATTTTAACGCCCGTGACTTTGCCTGAGCTGTCGACTTCAATACCAACTGGCTGTAAATTGAATCTAAATTCAACCCCTTCTTCTTTGGCATTTTTAACTTCTCGAACGGAACCTGGCATGTTTTCTTCATCACGACGATAAGCACAGGTCACGGATTGCGCATTTTGTCTGACTGACGTTCTAACACAGTCCATCGCTGTGTCCCCACCACCTAGTACCACTACGCGCTTACCAGCCATGTTCACATAGCTATGTTGGCTTTCGTCATAACCCATGACTCGGTTGGTGTTACCAATCAAAAATGGTAGCGCATCATAAACACCATCGGCATCTTCATTTTCAAGATTGCCTTTCATGCTTTGGTACGTCCCCACACCTAAGAATACGGCGTCGTATTGCGACAATAACTCATCCATTGAAACATCACGACCAACCTCGGTATTGAGTTTAAACTCAACGCCCATTTCGGTGAAAATCTCGCGACGGTTTTCCATTACCGATTTTTCTAACTTGAATGACGGGATCCCAAAGGTCAGCAAACCGCCAATTTCAGGGTTGCGATCATACACCACTGGGCGCACGCCATTTCGCACTAGAATATCCGCACAGCCAAGTCCTGCCGGACCCGCGCCTATGATTGCGACTTTCTTATCGGTCCAAGTAACGTAAGAAAGATCAGGCTTCCAGCCCTGTGCAAACGCCGTATCAGTAATATATTTTTCAATATTTCCTATAGTCACTGCACCAAACTCTTCGTTCAGCGTACACGACCCCTCACAAAGCCTATCTTGCGGACAAACTCGGCCACACACTTCAGGCAAACTATTGGTACGGTGAGACAGCTCCGCTGCCTCAATGATTCTGCCCGTACGAATAAGTTTGAGCCATTGCGGAATATAGTTGTGAACTGGACACTTCCATTCACAATACGGGTTACCACAATCTAAACAACGATCAGATTGCGAATGAACCTGCTGCTCAGAAAATGGCTCATAAATTTCAACAAAAGATTGCTTACGCGCAGAAATAGGCTTTTTGCGCGGATCTACACGTTGTACATCGATAAATTGGTAAACGTTCTCGCTCATTGCTCTCTCCTACTGCGCCTGAATTCTTAGCTCAGCGCTACTACGCGCTCGGTGGCCAAGTAAACTGTTTAAATCGCTCGACTTTGGCTTTACCAATTTAAACATTGGCAAATACAACTCAAAGTTAGCTAAGATCTGCTCAGCTCGGGTTGAGCTCGTTAAATCTAGATGCTCCGCAATTAAACCGCGTAAATGTTCTTGGTGCGATGCTAGCGCTTTGAGATCTACCAGCTCGACCAACTCAGGGTTGATCCGCTTATCAAAATCACTCTCTTCATCAAGTACATAGGCAAAACCACCGGTCATGCCTGCGCCAAAGTTAACGCCAACTTGACCAAGCACACACACCACGCCTCCCGTCATGTATTCGCAACCATTATCACCAAGCCCTTCAACAACCGCTTGTACACCCGAGTTACGCACAGCAAAGCGCTCGCCAGCTCGACCTGCAGCAAACAACTTACCGCCGGTCGCGCCATATAAACAGGTGTTACCGATGATAGCCGCCTGATGAGAGGCAAAGCTTGAACCGATAGGAGGACGCACGACTAGCTTTCCACCAGCCATCCCTTTACCAACGTAGTCGTTAGCATCACCGACTAATGTCATTTCAAGACCACCCGCGTTCCACACTCCAAACGATTGCCCTGCAGTACCATGTAACTCGAGTGCAATTGGATCTGCTGCCATACCTTGGTTACCATGCTTGCTCGCGATATAACCAGACAACATTGCGCCGATAGAGCGATCCGTATTGGCAATACGACTCACCAACGAGATACCCGTCATTTCATCAATTGCCGTCTTAGCTTTCGCTAGTAAGCTTTCGTTCAACGCACCACTGTAGTGTGATGGATTAGTATGGGTGCAATACAGCGCTTCATTTGACGGATTGTTCGGCTTCGCTAGAAGCGGACTTAAGTCGAGCTTTTTCTGCTTCGCAGTATTACCTTCAATGGCTTCAAGTAAATCCGTTCTACCAATTAAATCGGTGAGTTTTGTAACTCCCAAAGCAGCCATTAATTCACGAGCCTCTTGCGCAATAAACTTAAAGTAGTTCATCGCCATTTCTGGCAGTCCGTGATAATGCTTTTGACGCAGCGTATCGTCTTGTGTCGCAACACCGGTTGCACAGTTATTAAGGTGACAGATCCGCAGGTATTTACAGCCAAGCGCAACCATAGGGCCTGTGCCAAAGCCAAAGCTCTCAGCACCCAAAATTGCAGCTTTAATAATATCTAATCCTGTTTTTAAGCCGCCATCTGTTTGCAACCTAATGCGGTGGCGTAGACCATTTTCAACCAGCGCCTGTTGCGTTTCAGCAAGGCCAAGCTCCCACGGACTACCTGCATACTTTACCGATGTCAGCGGACTCGCCCCTGTACCACCGTCATAACCGGCAATGGTAATGAGATCGGCATACGCTTTAGCAACACCAGTCGCAATCGTGCCGACACCGGGTTCTGAAACCAGCTTGACCGAGATCATCGCTTCAGGGTTGACCTGTTTGAGGTCAAAAATAAGCTGAGCTAAGTCTTCAATCGAATAAATATCGTGATGCGGCGGAGGCGAAATCAAAGTAACACCAGGAACCGAATAGCGTAACTTCGCGATATAAGGGGTGACTTTTTCACCCGGCAGCTGACCACCCTCGCCCGGCTTTGCCCCTTGCGCAACTTTGATTTGAATAACGTCAGCTGAACGCAAATAATGTGGTGTCACACCGAATCGGCCAGAAGCAACTTGCTTAATACGCGAATTCTTTTCTGTACCAAAACGTAGCTTATCCTCACCACCCTCACCAGAGTTAGAGCAACCGCCGAGGCGATTCATCGCAATTGCTAACGCTTCATGTGCCTCCGGTGATAAAGCCCCGATACTCATCGCGGCTGAGTCAAAACGTTTGTATAGCTCAGTCGCAGGCTCAACATCGTTGATGTCGATTGCTTGTTGCGCCGTGTTAAGCTTAAGCATGTCTCGCAGATTGGTAATTGGACGGTTATTTACCAGCTCCGCATATTTAACGTAGTCTTGATAGTTACCCGAACGAACTGCGGTCTGCAAAGTTTGCACGACATCTGGGTTATAGGCATGGTATTCACCACCATGCACATACTTTAATAATCCACCGTGTGATAGCAGTTTACGCTTGCTAAATGCCAATTTATTGAGTTGTTGTTGCTCCAAGGCAAAGTCGTCAAAACACGCACCTTTAATACGGTTTGCAACTCCTTTGAAGCACAATTCAACCACCTCATCGGATAAACCGACGGCTTCAAACAACATCGAACAACGATAGGAAGCAATGGTGCTGATCCCCATCTTCGACATGATCTTGTATAAACCTTTGTTAATCGCGCCGCGATAAGACAGAGTCACCTCGCGGTAAGACTTTTTAATGATCTTCTTATCACACATTGCCACAAGGGTTTCGTAGGCTAGATAAGGATAAATCGCTGTTGCGCCAAAACCTAACATAACAGCAAACTGGTGCGGATCTCTTACGCTACCTGTTTCAACCAAAATATTGGTATCGCAACGCAGGTTGCCATCCACCAGTCGCCTTTGTACCGCCCCCACGGCCATCGCCGCTGGGATAACTTGCTTGCCTGCAGCAATTTCTCGGTCACTGAGCACTAACATCACGCACCCGGAGCCTGCTTTTGCAACAGCCTCATCACAAATACGCTTGATTGCATCTTGCAAAGACTCTTCAATCTCGTAAATCAATGAAATTTTACACGCACAGTAATGGTCATCATCGGCGGTTAATAGCTGCTGCATATCAGAATAAGTCAGTACCGGCGAGGCAAACTGCAAACGTTTAGCATGACCTGTGGTTTCGTTAAAAACGTTTTGCTCGCGACCAATACAAGTCGCCAGTGACATTACATGATTTTCCCGTAACGGATCGATTGGCGGGTTAGTGACCTGAGCAAACTTCTGGCGGAAGTAGTCAAATATCGAGCGGTGTCCTTCAGATAGCACTGCAAATGGCGTATCGTCCCCCATTGAACCAGTTGCTTCTTGGCCATTTTCACCCATCACGCGAATAACTTGGTCGAGCTCTTCGTTGGTATAACCAAACTGCTTCTGATAGGTCAACAAGGTTTCATCGTCAAGATCGCGCTTGCCAGCCGCTTTTTCATCTAGTGCTTCAAATGGCGTTAAACGCTTAACGTTTTGCTCAAGCCAAGTTTTGTATGGATGTCTGGATTTCAAATCTTGATCGATTTCATCGGACTGCCAAATCTTGCCATGTAAAGTATCAACCACCAGTAATTCACCTGGACCCACGCGACCTTTTTCAATAACTTCATCTGGCGCGTAATCCCAAATGCCCACTTCCGAGGCAAGCGTAATAAAGCCGTCTTGTGTGATCACATAACGGGCAGGACGAAGACCGTTACGGTCCAAATTACAGGCAGCAAAGCGCCCATCAGACATTACGATGCCAGCTGGTCCATCCCACGGTTCCATATGCATGGAGTTAAAGTCATAGAATGCGCGTAAGTCTTCATCCATAGCGCGATTTTTCTGCCATGCAGGTGGTACTAACATACGCATAGCACGGAATAAGTCCATGCCACCAGCTAAAAATAGCTCTAGCATGTTATCTAAACTAGACGAGTCAGAACCCGTTTCATTGACAAACGGTGCCGCATTTTGCAAATCTGGTAATAAAGGTGACGCGAACTTGTAAGCACGTGCCCTCGCCCACTGACGGTTACCTTCAATGGTATTGATCTCACCATTGTGAGCTAAATAGCGGAATGGTTGCGCCAACGGCCATCGAGGCTGTGTATTGGTTGAAAAGCGTTGATGGAATACGCAAATCGCACTGGTCATCCGCATATCAGCAAGATCCGTATAAAAATTCGGTAGATCCGCCGGCATCATTAAGCCTTTGTAGATAGTCACTAAACCGGACAAACTACAAATATAAAACTGCTCATCTTGTTCTAAACGCTTTTCTATGCGTCGTCTTGCTATATATAGACGACGCTCTAAATCTTTAGGACGCCACCCTTCTGGAGCACCGACAAAAACCTGTTTAAACTGCGGTAATTGTGCTTTAGCAATAGGACCAAGCATAGATGGATCGGTGGGTACTTCACGCCAACCTATGAGCGTCAGTGTTTCTTTTTCTAATTCTTCACTGATCACTTTTTCAGCCGCAGCTGCAAGCTCATAGTCCTGATTTAAAAATAGCATACCTACCGCATAGTTTTTGCCTACATGCCAATCGTTTTCAGCTGCGACGGCGCGGAAAAAACTATCCGGCTTTTGTAATAACAGACCGCAACCATCACCGGTTTTACCATCTGCAGAAATACCACCTCGGTGCTGCATGCGGTCCAAACCTGTGATTGCTGTACGGATCAGTTTGTGACTCGGCTGACCGCTTACATGCGCAATCAAGCCAAATCCACAGTTATCTTTTTCTAATTTTGAGTCGTATAACATAGACTCCTCCCCTTGCTACAACGGCCAGCCCATGACGGTACGACGAAATGCTGGCAGATATTCAAAATTAGCCTTGATTGAAAGTAGAGTCAACACAAATATGAATACATATTCATAAACTTGAATATTTCTCATTGGTAAGACAAGTTAGCCAAAATCGTAATAAATTTGCCACTTTGAAAATAGTGAATATAAATTTGCAAAATGACACCGGTATCACACCAATAAAAATGCAACGAGACACAACCAAAAGCAAACGTTTACGTAAACGTAAACCAAGGTAAAAATGAATAATTATTCACTTTTTGGATTTTATAGAACTCAATATCGAAGCACGTTCGATTACACTGTTTATATAGGTATGCAAAACAGAGAGCGTTTTTAGCTTGACGCTAACGTCAACTTGAGTTGATAAAAATAAGCGAGTAGCTCTAAGTTAGATAAACGCGAATAGCGTTAATGAAAGTGTCGATACCTTAAATTCAATGAACTTCTGGTTTTCAACCAAACATCAGACAAAAAGACTTGCTAAGAAAAGTAGGTAGGAAGATATTAGAAGATTTTTAAAAAATAAAGCATGGCAGAGTATCGACTCTGCCATAAGCGGTTAGCTTATTCCGCTGCTGCTTCGTCTTTCTTATATTTAGCTGCTGTTTCAGCAATAAGAGGTTGAAGCTCACCCTTTTGGAACATCTCAATGATGATGTCACAACCACCGATTAACTCACCTTCGACCCAAAGCTGTGGGAAAGTTGGCCAGTTCGCATAATGCGGTAGTTCAGCACGAATGTCTGGATTTAATAAAATGTCAACATAAGCAAACTGCTCACCACACGCCATCAAAGCCTGAGATGCCTGCGAAGAGAAACCACAGTTAGGGAGTTTTGGCGACCCTTTCATATATAGAATGATTGGGTTTTCTTCGATCTGCTGTTTAATCTTGTCAATAGTTTCCATTAGTTACCTCAAAATGACGTTTCGTCCAATGCTTATCAATATTTAGTTTAGCATCGGCGTTTTAGCTTGCTACTCACTTTAACAACACCTGTTGCATTCATAATGCCAAGCTTTAAGCAGCGATAGAATCTTGGGATACATGGCTAAAATAAGCATGACCGCCTGTCATGATGTTCTACACTTTGACTGCTATTAGGCATATGTTCACAAAGAATGTGTATTATAAGTCATTAAGTCACTGGCACGCATTGCTGTTTGCCAAAACTTGAGTAAAATAGTCAGGAATTATAGTATCACTATATAGGCCAATGGTATAGAAAAGTGGGCTGATGTTAGCTACCTTTCGTATGCGTTATTGGCAAATCAACCAAAAAATGGAGATTAATATGGCATTTGAACTACCGTCACTACCTTATGCACTAAATGCTCTTGAGCCGCACGTTTCTCAAGAGACGCTAGAATTCCACCACGGTAAGCACCACAACACATACGTTGTAAAGCTTAACGGTCTTATCGAAGGTACTGACTTTGAAGGTAAATCACTAGAAGAGATCGTATGTAGCTCTGAAGGTGGTGTTTTCAACAATGCTGCTCAAATCTGGAACCACACCTTCTACTGGCACAGCCTTGCGCCAAATGCAGGTGGCGAACCAACAGGTAAAGTTGCTGAACTAATTAATGCAAAATGGGGCTCATTCGCAGCATTCCAAGAAGCTTTCAACGACAAAGCAGTTAACAACTTTGGTTCAAGCTGGACTTGGTTAGTACAACTAGCTGACGGCTCTCTAGATATCGTTAACACTTCAAATGCAGCGACTCCGCTGACTGAAGAAGGTGTTACCCCTATCATCACAGTTGACCTGTGGGAACACGCTTACTACATCGATTACCGTAATGTTCGTCCTGATTACCTTAAAGGTTTCTGGGCACTTGTTAACTGGGATTTCGCTAACAGCAACCTAGCTTAACATCAACTATCAGTATTGATGCAACAATGGGGCGCACAAGCGCCCTTTTTTCATGCCTGTAACTCAACATTAATACATAAAAAATCTAGTTTTTTTTGGGTATTCTTCATATCACGACTAAGCTTTAAGTAACCTTTCCAAATCTGTGATCCGCAAACCACACCAAGTAGCTTATTGGAGGTCGTTATGACAATATTTGAACATTATCAGGCCAGATATGAAGCCGCGCAAGAAGAAGAGTACACCATCGCGGAATTTCTTGAAATTTGTAAAAATGACAAATCAGCCTATGCCAGCGCACCTGAGCGACTTCTGATGGCAATAGGCGAACCAGAAATGATCGATACGTCGAAAGATGCCAGACTTAGTCGGCTGTTTTCGAATAGAGTAATAGCTCGATACCCTGCCTTCAATGAGTTTTACGGTATGGAGGATGCCATTGAACAAATAGTATCGTATCTCAAACATGCCGCACAGGGGCTTGAAGAGTGCAAACAAGTGCTCTATTTACTCGGCCCGGTTGGTGGTGGTAAATCGTCTATCGCAGAAAAGCTCAAGTATTTGATGCAAAAGGTGCCGGTTTATTCTTTAAAAGGCTCACCCGTTAATGACCACCCGCTTTGCTTGTTTAGCCCACAAGAAGATGCCGACCTACTTGAAAAAGAGTACGGCATTCCTGGGCGCTATATTAAAACGATAATGTCTCCATGGGCAACTAAACGCTTACATGAGTACAATGGAGATATTACACAATTTAAGGTCGTAAAACGTTACCCTTCCATTCTTGATCAAATTGCTATCGCGAAAACAGAGCCAGGGGATGAGAACAACCAAGATATCTCAGCGCTGGTGGGTAAAGTTGATATTCGTAAACTTGAGCATTTCGCTCAAAATGACCCTGATGCTTATGCGTATTCTGGCGCGCTATGTCTTGCGAACCAAGGTTTGATGGAATTTGTCGAGATGTTTAAAGCACCCATTAAGGTGCTACACCCGCTGCTAACTGCAACCCAAGAAGGCAACTACAATGGTACCGAGGGTATTTCCGCCCTACCATTTAGCGGCCTAATACTCGCTCACTCTAACGAGTCTGAATGGCAAACCTTTAAGAACAATAAAAACAACGAGGCATTTTTAGACCGTGTTTACATCGTCAAAGTGCCTTATTGTTTACGCGTGTCTGAAGAGGTCAAAATTTACGAGAAGCTTATTGAAAATAGTGAACTCAGGGAAGCCCCCTGTGCGCCTGGCACTTTAGAAACTTTAGCGAAGTTTTCAGCACTGTCTCGAATCAAAGAACCAGAGAACTCCAGTATCTATTCAAAAATGCGGGTTTACGATGGTGAAAGCTTAAAAGACACAGATCCAAAAGCTAAATCCTATCAAGAATACAGAGATTATGCAGGCGTTGACGAAGGCATGAACGGCCTTTCAACTCGCTTTGCCTTTAAGATCCTCTCCCGTGTGTTTAACTTTGACCATAGTGAAGTCGCAGCAAACCCTGTTCATTTGTTCTATGTACTTGAGCAGCAAATTGAGCGCGAACAATTTAACGCTGAAGTACAAGAGCGCTACCTAAGCCATCTAAAAGGGTATCTAATCCCACAATATGTCGAATTTATCGGTAAAGAACTACAAACAGCTTACCTTGAGTCGTACTCTGAGTACGGCCAAAATATTTTCGACCGCTATGTTACCTATGCAGACTTTTGGATCCAAGATCAGGAATATCGTGACCCAGATACAGGTCAACTGTTTGATAGAGCCGCGCTTAACGGCGAGCTGGAAAAGATTGAAAAGCCAGCCGGTATTTCCAATCCAAAAGATTTCCGTAACGAGATAGTCAACTTTGTTTTAAGAGCAAGAGCCCATCACAATGGTGACAATCCAGTATGGACCAGCTATGAAAAACTAAGAACGGTTATCGAGAAGAAAATGTTCTCTAATACCGAAGACTTACTCCCTGTAATTTCATTTAATGCAAAAACCTCTGCCGAAGATCAGAAGAAGCACGAGGACTTTGTCAATCGTATGGTTGATAAAGGCTATACCCAAAAACAAGTTCGCCTACTTTCAGAATGGTATTTAAGAGTTAGAAAGTCACAGTAACTTGTTAGTATGAAGAGGGTGTTATATGGCGCATTTTATTGACCGCCGTCTTAACGGCAAAAATAAGAGCACTCTGAACCGCCAACGTTTTATCCGCCGCTACAAGAAGCAGATAAAGAAAGCGGTTTCAGAGGCCATCAACAAACGTAGTGTGACTGATATCTCCAGTGGCGAAAGCATTTCTATCCCACAACGAGATATCAGCGAGCCCACTTTCCACCAGGGAAAAGGGGGGGACAGAGAGCTCATTCACCCAGGTAACGATCAATTTTCAACGGGCGATCGGATCCAGCGCCCTCCTTCAGGGCAAGGTGGTGGGTCAGGTGATGGCGAGGCAAGTAACCAAGGTGAAGGGCAAGACGATTTTGTATTCTCTATTTCAAAAGACGAATACTTAGACCTATTGTTTGAAGACTTGGAGTTACCCAACTTACAACAAAGCCAGTTAGATAAATTAATGCAAATGAAAACGCATCGAGCTGGCTTTTGTAATGATGGTATGCCTAGCAACTTAGATATCGTACGCAGTTTAAAAGGCTCAATGGCACGCCGTATTGCGATGACCTCAAGTAAACGCCGAGAGTTAAGGGAATTAGAGGAAGAACTGGCGAGTATGCTTGCTGAACCGGTTCCTCCTCAACAGAAAATCAATGATATAGAGCTGCGGATCCAAGTGCTAAAAGAGCAAATAGCCGCAGTGCCTTTCATCGACAATTACGACTTACGCTTTCGTAATTACGAAAGGCGTCCGCACCCCACCAGCAAAGCTGTTATGTTTTGCTTGATGGATGTGTCTGGCTCAATGGATCAAGCTACAAAAGACATGGCAAAACGTTTTTATATTTTGCTCTATCAGTTCTTGACCCGTACTTATAAAGATATTGAGGTAGTCTATATCCGCCACCATACCCAAGCAAAAGAAGTAGACGAGCAAGAGTTTTTCTACTCCCAAGAGACGGGTGGCACAATTGTCTCAAGTGCACTGAAATTAATGGATGAAATCATTCAAGAGCGTTATGCCCAAGGCGATTGGAATATTTACGCCGCACAAGCCTCTGACGGCGATAACTGGGCAGATGATTCTCCACAATGCACCCAGATACTTTCTAACAAACTACTTAAAATTGTCCGCTACTATGCGTATATAGAGATAACGACCCGTGCACACCAAAGTCTGTGGCGGGAGTATCAAGGAGTAGCCAACTCATTTGACAACTTTGCTATGCAGCACATTCGAGGCGTAGAAGATATTTATCCTATCTTTAGAGAATTGTTCAAGAAGAACAAAAATAAGCAAAGTGCGGCATAATTTTTGGGAGGTTGCGCGATGACATATCAGCCAATTGACGATGGTCCAGATTGGACCTTTGATTTACTTGATACTTATCATCAGGAAATTGCTCGTGTAGCCGAGCATTACAGACTTGACACTTACCCAAATCAAATTGAGGTGATCACAGCAGAGCAGATGATGGATGCCTACTCCAGTGTAGGCATGCCAATTGGTTATGCACATTGGTCGTACGGGAAAAAGTTTATCCAGACTGAGCAAACCTACAAACGTGGTCAAATGGGTCTTGCCTACGAGATTGTGATTAACTCCAATCCTTGTATTGCGTACTTAATGGAAGAAAATACCATGCCTATGCAGGCACTGGTAATGGCGCATGCGTGCTATGGTCATAATTCTTTCTTCAAGGGTAACTATCTATTTAAAACCTGGACAGACGCATCATCCATCATTGATTACTTGGTATTTGCTAAAAATTATGTCGCCAAATGTGAAGAAAAGTACGGTATTGATGAGGTAGAAAACCTGATTGACTCTTGTCATGCGTTAATGAATTACGGGGTTGATCGATATAAAAGGCCGCAACGTATCTCTATGTTTGAAGAGCAAAAACGGCAAAAAGAACGGGAAGATTATTTGCAGTCCCAAGTTAATGAATTATGGCGAACCATTCCTAAAGGTGAAGATGAAGAAACCGACAACCGTGCTCGTTTCCCATCAGAACCTCAGGAAAACATACTGTATTTCATCGAGAAAAATGCGCCATTGCTGGAGTCTTGGCAACGCGAGATTATTCGTATTGTGCGTAAAGTATCACAGTACTTCTACCCGCAAAGACAAACTCAAGTCATGAATGAAGGCTGGGCTACATTTTGGCATTACACTATTTTGAACCACTTATATGACGAGGGAAAACTAAGTGATTCCTTTATGTTGGAGTTTTTACAAAGCCATACCAATGTTGTGTATCAACCGCCATACAATAGTAAATTTTATTCAGGGATAAACCCCTATGCGCTCGGCTTTAATATGATGGTCGATATTCGCCGTATATGCGAAAACCCAACGGAAGAAGACAAACAGTGGTTCCCGGAATTTGCGGGGAGCAACTGGCTAGATACACTGCATTTTGCGATGCAAAATTTTAAAGACGAGAGCTTTATCAGCCAATTTTTATCTCCAAAGCTCATGCGCGACTTTAAGCTTTTTACGATTGTCGACAAACAAAAATCTCCGCATTTGGAAGTTGGGCCTATTCACGACGAAATGGGTTATCAACAACTTCGCAGTGCCCTTTCAGCGCAGTACAACTTGAGTAACCATGAGCCTAATATTCAAGTTTATGACGTCGATGTACGGGGAGATCGTTCACTTACGCTAAGGTATGTACCGCAAGGCGGGATCCCACTTGCCGCTTCAAAGCAAGAAGTGATAAAGCACCTCTATCGCTTATGGGGATTTAAAGTGAAACTTGAACAAGTAGATGAAAATGGCAATCTCGAGCAGATAGCTCAATGCCCTGAAGAGGAAAGTGAATCGTAACTCTGTTGGTTTGACTTAGGAGCCGGCAAACAGGTTGTATTTGCCGTGACTCCTTGCTAATGCTTAGACTCTTTAGCTGCAACTACTCTACAGTGAGGTGTGTTATTAAATTCTAGACTGCACGTAAACACTTCCAACTGCAGAGCTTCGCTATTCAAAGTGCCGGTTACTTAAAAAAATTGAAGCTAAGTGGATAAATCCATACTTCCCCATTATTGGCTTTCATCGCAGCAATGATGGCAAATATAATATTAAGAATAGCTAACACAACGAACCCTAAAATACCAACCGCAACAAAAACTAAAATACCGCAAATTATGGAATAGATAATTAAGCTAATTAACCAGTTAATAGTAGCTTTTCCGTGTTGATCGATCGTTTCGCTTTTATCCTTATTGGTTGCCCACATAACTACTGGTAGTACAAGCCCTAGTCCCGGAGCAACAAAGCTCGCCAGTTGGCTCAAATGTAATAACATACAGTATGTATTTAGCGGCATGCCCCAGTATTCATCATTATCGTTCATTTTTTCATTCCCTTTTATTGTTGCAAGTGATTACGCATTTCAAGCAGGTGCTTCATATTGACTGAAGTCTATAGGGGTATTTCTAATAAATCTCAGGTTAATGAATAAAAGTCATTTTTAGGCAGTACTCATAGGCTAAAGACCTCTAATGAGAACTCAACTCCCCACACCTCCATTAAAGCTAGATAAGCCATGATTTACAAGCCTTTTAATATCGAGAGCATAAGCGTAGGCATAACAGCTCTGGTTAACCGCTATAGTTTAAAGACAAGGGTTATTCAATTTTCACCAAGTAAATAATGTCTATTTAGACTAAGGCTTTACCAATTTTGGGTATAGATTTAAGATGAACCAAAGGACGCTAATCCAGACATAAAACCAATGGACCAATACAAAACCAAATTTGTTGTTGTTTATCTAATTGCTGCAATAATTACTGCGGCATGTCTTTTAATGAATGGACCGATGCGTCCAGGCTTGCCTCTTGATAACACGGTAATAATGCGTATGGAGTTTATTGCCGAAAACTTAGTATTGTGGCAGTGGTCTTGGATAGCTTGGATGTTCTCTGCACTAGGTCTTTTAGTATTTAGTGTTATTTTAGCAGATGAGCTCAAAGCAGACTTTAGAAAGCATGTTGGCCTGCTATTAGTCGCATTGGGTGTGGCCCCAGATCTCATTGCAGAAGTGATTTATGCCTTTGTTTTACCAAAAGTAGTTCATTTAGCCATGGGCGAATCTGTATTTTTACTGTTTGAGCATATTGCAACCCATCTTACCGGTTACTTAGGTAATGGTCTTTATAATTTAGGAGGGCTTACGTTAACCTGTTTTGCCATTAAGCAAGGTATATTTAAAACATGGGTATCAGTGTGGGGGATCACCGCTTGGGTTTTAGGTTTATTGCTGTCTGTATCTATCGCTGCTGGTCAACTTAAAGCTGCTGAGATATTTACTGCATCAAGCATGACTCTTAGTACACTTTGGATGATTATCTTTGCACATCAAGTTTTGAGGCCTAGATGGAATACGCAATCTTAAAATTAGTACACCTAGGCGCCTTGATTTTTTGGCTCGGCCCAGCTCTTGGTGCTTGGCTCGTATTAAAAGCAATAGAAAATGAAAATATAGGATCGGTAACCGCGAAGGTGAGCCATGTATTCTTTCTCATGGTCACACTGGAACATGTGGCGTTTATAGTTCTCTTATTAACAGGCTTTTCTATGGCTTTTTTAGCTGGATGGTTTACATCTCCATGGCTCCAGCAAAAGCTACTGGTGGTCGGTCTCGTGATTATCCCATTAGAAATTGTCGATATTTTCTTGGGAAACTGGTTAGCAGCAAAGGCATCTAAAAGTGTCCACTTGGGTATTGCAAGCGCTCAGCAACGGCGTTGGTTGGCGCTCTATCACGGCCCTTTTACTAAACTTGCACTCTTAACCATACCGGTTTCAGTCGTTATTGTGATGTATTTAGCGGTAAGTAAGACGCCACTTTTATCACTTTAATTCGCAGAAATAACAGAACAAGACAGTTGATTTTTCTAACAGACCGCTGTTCATTCCACACTGATACTAAAAAGTTAGTGGGGTAAAAATTATAAAGTGGCAATATGAATAGAACCGCGCCCCGCTAAAGCCACTATATAAAGATAAATTTACTCGCTGGCCATGTCTTCAGAGTATACAGTTACCCGATTTCTTCCGCCCTCTTTAGAAACATACAACGCGCTGTCTGCCGCCTCAATCCATTGCTCATGTTTTTCAAAAGACTCTTCGTACACGGCAACACCAAGACTAACCGTAATCTTTATTTGTTGCTCATCGTAGTAAATCGAAGAATTTTCTATTAATGATCGCAGCCTCTCAGCGAAAGTGATTGCACCTTTTACGTCTGTGTCGAGCAAAGTCACCGCAAACTCTTCACCGCCGTAGCGGCCTGCAGTATCTGTTTCTCGCAGTGTTTTGCGTAGTAAGTCTGAGATATGGCGTATAGCCTCATCTCCACCACTATGACCGTATTCATCATTAATTCGCTTAAAGTGGTCAATATCAAACATAAGAAGTGCACTTTGGCCCTGATTACGTTTCAAGCGCTTAAACTCTTGCTTTAGGCTCTCTTCCCAAAAACCGCGATTATGCAACTGCGTTAAACTGTCTGTGCGGCTAATTTTTTCTAATTGTTTATTCAACGACTCAAGTTCTAACTTATTGATTGCTTCGTCGGTTACATCGTATATGATCACACAAATATGCCCAACATCCCCCGTCACTGTGGTCAACGGGATAAAGGTCGCATTCTGATACATGTAATCAGCCTTGCCTGTGATAGGCCGATAATTTTTGAATCGGAAAATATACGGCTGCTGCTCCCAAATAGTAAACGATCGATTTTTTAGCACGAATACAGGCTCAGCTTTTGATCTAAACCATTGCTCATCAATACTTGGGAACAAGTCAAAAATGTCTTTATCTTTAACCGCACTCGGTAATAAACCGGAATGATTTTCCATAAAACCATTCCATATACATACCTTGTAGTCGCGATCAAGCACCACCAAGCCAACATCTACGGTGTTAAACATATCCATTAACCAATGGATTTCATTCATATCAAAATCGGCTGCAGGCATAGTTAATCATCCAATAAATAGGCTACTTTGTATTTTAATGTTTTAAGTGAGTCTTCTGTGAATAACAGCATAAGGTCACAGTTAATGTTGTGATGCTCAATGCCATAGCTAATCTCTATAGCGAGCGTTCTTTGCCATCTCGCTTTGTTGGCTTTCACAAGTTCAGCAACATCACAATGTTGACCAAGCACCACTGGGTGTCCTTGACTGAAAGACATATCGAGCTGCTTAGATAGTCCCGTTAAAATTGCGCCAATCAAGATATTGCTAATATCCATTAAAAGCTCAAGCTCAACTTTGGTATTAAGATCGCCATGATAATTCATCAAAGACGCGATCTCTTTGAAACTAGAATCATTGAGCAGTAGCAGCGCTTCTCCGGAAACTCCACCGCCAATAAAACCTTGGCAAACGCCCGACGTAGTCGCGCTCGCATCAATCGCTTGCAGTGCCATATGCAGCTCGTTGACTTCGAGTACGTTGACGTTGGGAATAGGTAGTTCGACGAATACGTTTAGCAATCGCGCCAACAAATCACCCGCCTGCCCCATAGCAACGTTTGTAAGCTCTTGATAGATATCACGGATCTCAGGGTCTAGCTGCTCACCAAGTTTATGAACCAAGCTTTCTCTGATTGCTTTGTCTTTTATTCCATGATGCTCAATAATTTCAGCAAGTTTAGCTGCATCGCAGGGCTTACGGATAAAATCAATAGCGCCGAGTTCTATCACACGTTGGTGCGCATTAGGTTGAATGTCGCCAGAAACAACGACAGTAAGCACAGATAAATCTTGCTCGCTAATAGCCTGTAGTACTTCATAGCCATCCATCTGCGGCATATTTAGATCAAGGAATAGAATCTCAGGAGAGAGTGCTTTGATTTGTTTAATACAGTCGAGTCCATTCTCTGCAAATTCTACTTTAATGTCCCAGTCGTCTGGCAATGAACGCGCCAGCTGCCGACGGGCAAGTTTTGAATCGTCACAAATTAGGACTAGTGTTGACATACAAGCTCTCTTTCTGTTTCCCATGCGTATCGGCACGATGTCGGGAAGTTTTAGTTATAATTATGAGATTAAAGCTTAAAATTGCGACATATGTTAATAAAACGACGCCATCTTGACAATCTAAATGTCACTTAAGCTTGGTTAGTTACTGTCAGTATAATACACTCAAATCAATTAAGTTAACTTCAAAAGGAATACTTTATGCTGAAAGCGTTAGTTTTAGCGAGTGGTCTGTTTAGTGCGATATCATTGGCTTATGATTTACCTGAAAACTCGGTAGATATGGGCAAGGTAAAAGCGCAAGGTAAAGCGGTGGTATTGCTTGGTAATGGTGTAAAGCAAGGTCAGGCTGCACCGGATTTTAAGGTTGCCGATGCTGACTTCAGCCCTGTTACTCTGAAAGATTTTGAAAGTCGTGCAATTTTAATTAGTGTCGTACCGAGCCTAGACACAGGTACTTGTAGCCTACAAACAAAACATTTTAATGAGAAAGTAGCAAGCCAATTTCCTGATGTTGCCATGTTGACGATTAGTGCGGACTTGCCGTTTGCGCAAAAGCGCTTCTGTAAAGCGGAAAATATCGATAAGGTTAAAACATTATCAGACGCCGTATGGCATTCTTTTGGTGAAAATTATGGTTTGTTGATTAAAGATATGGGCCTGCTCAGTCGCGCGATTTTTGTGTTAGATAAGGAACACAAAATTGTTTACAAGCAGCTGGTAGAAAATTTAGCAAAAGAGCCAAACTACGAAGAAGTCGTTGGCGCACTGAAGAGTCTATAGCCTCACTATATACTCTCATCAATAAACACAAAAAAGCCGGTCACTTAACAATGACCGGCTTTTTCAATTCGTTATACTAATTTATTACTTAATTAATTTTACTTTTGTAGATCTAGCATTAGCTTATTAAGACGGCTTACAAAGCCCGCTGGGTCTTTCAGGCTACCACGCTCTGCAAGCATTGCTTGGTCTAGTAGTACTTCTGCCCATTGTCCAAACTTGTCTTCGTCTTGTTCGTTATTCAAATGCTTAACCAATTGGTGCTCTGGGTTAAGTTCAAATACCGGCTTAGACTCAGGCACGGCTTGACCCACCTGCTCCATTAGCTTTTGCATTTGTGAGCTCATGTCATGATCGTCTGCAACCACACACGCTGGAGAGTCTGTTAAGCGGTGCGTAAAGCGTACTTCTTTCACTTTCTCACCAAGCGCTGTTTTCACGCGCTCAACTAGGCCTTCAACTTCCTTCTCACTTTCTTCGTGTGCTTTTTTCGTTTCTTCGTCATCCATATCACCTAAGTCAAGATCACCACGCGTGATTGACTGAAGTGGCTTCTCGTTGAATTCAGTGAGATGACTCATCATCCACTCGTCAACACGGTCTGACAATAGTAAAACTTCAATACCTTTCTTACGGAAAATTTCAAGATGCGGTGAGCTTTTCGCAGCTTCGAAGCTATCAGCCACAACATAGTAAATCTTATCTTGGCCTTCTTTCATGCGCTCAATGTACTGCTCAAGAGAAACATTTTGCGTTTTCTCATCAGTATGTGTAGAGCTAAAGCGCAATAGTTTTGCAATAGCATCTTTGTTTGCAAAATCTTCAGCAGGACCTTCTTTGATCACATTACCAAACTCATTCCAGAATGCTTGGTAATCTTCTGGTTTGTTTTTGCCCATGCGCTCTAGCATTTTAAGTACACGAGATGTACAGCCTTTACGAATAGCTTGAGTGATCTTGTTGTCTTGTAGGATCTCACGAGATACGTTAAGCGGTAAATCGTTAGAATCTAGTAAGCCTTTAACAAAGCGCAGGTAGCTTGGCATAAACTGCTCAGCGTCATCCATGATGAACACGCGTTGTACATAAAGCTTAAGGCCTGCTTGACGCTCACGATTATACAAATCGAAAGGTGCCTTTTTAGGGATATAAAGTAGGCTGGTGTATTCAGTTTTACCTTCTACTTTATTGTGTGCCCAAGTGAGTGGCTCTTCCCAATCATGACCAACATGCTTATAAAACTCTTTATATTCTTCGTCGCTGATCTCTGATTTATCGCGAGTCCAAAGCGCTGTAGCTTTGTTGATCGCTTCCCACTCGCCAGGTTGCGCTTCAATTTTCTCGCCATCTGGGCCTTCAGACTCAGGAACTGGGTCTTTGTAAAGTTCAACAGGAATTGAAATGTGATCTGAATATTTAGTCACAATACCGCGAAGGCGATAAGTTTCAAGGAACTCAATTTCTTCTTCACGAAGATGTAGTGTGATCTCTGTACCACGCTCAGCTTTTTCGATTTCAGCAATCGTGAAGTCGCCTTCACCTTGCGATTCCCATTCAACCGCTTCTGACTCTCCGGCTTTACGCGTACGAACCGTTACTTTATCAGCAACAATGAATGCAGAATAGAAACCAACACCGAATTGACCAATCAGCTGCGAGTCTTTTGCTTGGTCGCCTGTTAGGTTTTTAAAGAAATCAGCTGTACCAGATTTTGCGATGGTACCTAATGAGCTGATCACTTCGTCACGCGTCATACCAATACCATTGTCAGAAATGGTAATGGTTTTTGCATCTTTGTTTACGCTTAAGCGAACACGTAGCTCTGCGTCACCTTCGTAAAGGTCACCATTTTGCAAAGCTAAATAACGTAGTTTGTCAGCCGCGTCTGAAGCGTTAGATACTAATTCGCGTAAAAAGATCTCTTTGTTTGAGTACAAAGAGTGGATCATTAGGTTTAATAATTGTTTGACTTCTGTTTGAAAGCCTAATGTTTCTTTTTGAGCTGCGGACATTGTTCTCTCCAATATAAGCAATTAATGCAGTGTTCTTTATCAATATGCTAGGTATATGGGGGAAGAGAGAAAACTTTCAAGAGACTGAACAAAATTTTTAACAAATCGCCCTATTTTTTAGATTCAATTGCTCCAAAAACAGGGCTTTTAGCAAGAAGCGTTAAGATTTGAGCTTCTTACGACCGCTAAACGCATGCATTAATGTCATTCCGTCTACAAGGTCAAGCTCACCACCAACAGGCATGCCGTGAGCAATACGCGACGCTTCAACCTGATATTTATGACATAACTCAGAAATATAGTGTGCCGTTGCCTCGCCTTCTACCGTTGGGTTTGTCGCTAAGATAACTTCATTAATATTGCCAGCACTTAGCTTACGCTCAAGAACATCAAGGCCGATTTCATTGGGGCCAATTCCATCCAGAGGCGATAAATGCCCCATCAGCACAAAATACAGGCCATTAAATTGGCCCGTTTGTTCTATCGCCAATACATCCGTTGGTGATTCAACCACACAAAGCAGCCCTGTGTCTTGGCGCTTGATACTTTGGCAAATATCACACACCTCAACCTCACTAAATGTTCGGCAGCTTGAGCAATGACCAATGGCTTGCATAGCATGCGTCAGGCTTTGTCCCAGCTGGCTGCCACCCTTTCTGTCTCGCTCTAATAAATGAAAGGCAATACGTTGCGCAGACTTAGGCCCAATGCCAGGTAAACAACGCAGCGCTTCAATAAGCGCCGTTAAACTTGGTGATAATTGCATAAATTCGTTTCTTGTGGCCCATGCAGTGCAAAAACACTGATAACAATGCCGAAATGATAAGGGATATTGTTGTTGATTTAAAGCTTGATCCTATTTCATTCCCTTCCACTCCTTTTACAGTTTAAAAAAACATTCATCGCGAATTTCCCAACAATTCGACTCAAATGCTTGCAGCAAAAGCGTATTCGCTCGACAATGGCTACATTCCCGATAGTAAGTACAATAACACAGCTGTCGGGCCTACTTCTCGAACCAAATAGAGACTACATAATGAATAAAACGATAATAGCGAGTGCGCTTACAGCCATCATGCTGACGGCTTGCTCTGAGCCACAAGTCACAACAAGTGAAGCCCAAAAAACAGAAAACGCAGCTGTAGCAACTGGTAAGGCTGAACTTGGCAGCTTTGGTGTTGACCTTAGTGCACGCGATGAAAGTGTAAAACCAGGTGATGATTTCTTTATGTACGCCAGCGGCACTTGGTACAAAAACTACGAAATGCCAGCAGACAAAACGCGTTTTGGTGCATTCTCAGCACTTGCTGAACGCAGTGAAGAACAAGTAAAAACCATTATCGAAGAAATTGCTAACGGTAAAAACCTTAATGCCGAAGAGCAGCTGATTGCCGATTTTTACAATGCTTATATGGATGTGGAAACCCTAAATAAGCTTGGCATTAAACCTATTCAACCACTACTTGCTGACATTGACGCCATTAGTAACACTGACGGCCTCACCAAAGCATTTGGACAATCTTGGCTAACTGGCGTCAATGCGCCGATAGGCGGTGGTATGTGGTTTAACCGTCTAGACCCAAATAAATATGAGATGTCGATGGGCGCTGGCGGACTTGGACTACCAGACCGCTCTTACTATTTAGAAGAAGCTGAGCGTTTTGTTAAAACTCGCGAAGCATACGTTGCACATATTGCAGATATGCTTAAATTTGCGGGTAAAGACAAGCCAACTGAGCGCGCAGAAGCCATTCTTGCACTTGAAACTAAAATTGCAGAGGGCCACTGGCCACGTGAAAAACGCAGAAATCGCGACCTCACGTTAAATCAAGTCAAACGTGACGAGCTAGCAACACAGTACCCAGGCTTTAATTGGGATTTATATTTTGCTGAAACAGGCTACAAAGTGCCTCAGCTAAATATGTCTCAGCCAGAGCCGATCAAAGCAATGATTGCGCTTATCAACTCTGAAGACTTGGCCGTTTGGAAAGACTATCTAACTTATCATGCAATTAGCGGCAATGCGTCGCTGTTGTCTGAAGATATCTTCAATACTAACTTTGAATTTTATGGCAAACATTTAAGTGGTCAACAAGAACCACGTGCTCGTTGGAAACGCGCTATCAGCGAAATGTCTGGTACTACTTCGCTTGGCTTTGCAATTGGTAAAGTTTACGTTGCCCGTTACTTCCCAGAGTCTTCTAAAAAACAAATGTCAGAATTGGTTGAAAACCTACGCACCGCGCTCGGTGAAAGGATTGAAGGCCTAGACTGGATGGGTGAAGAAACAAAAGTAAATGCTCAAGCAAAACTTGCCGCATTTACTCCTAAGATTGGCTACCCTGACAAATGGCAATCATTTGATGGGTTAACCCTAACCCGTGATAACTTAATGACAAATGTGAAAAACCTACGTGAGTTTTTCCGCAATGACAGCATCGCCAAAGAGCTTGAAAAAACCGATCGTAACCGCTGGGGAATGACTCCACAACGCGTTAACGCCTATTACAACAGCTCGTTTAATGAAATCGTTTTCCCAGCGGCAATTCTACAACCGCCATTCTTCGACCCAAATGCAGATCCTGCAGTAAACTACGGCGGTATTGGCGCGGTGATAGGGCACGAAATGGGCCACGGCTTTGACGACCAAGGTTCTAAATCAGATGCCAACGGTATTCAACGTAACTGGTGGACCGATTCAGATCGCGCTGCTTTCGAAGAAAAAGCAGACAAGCTCGCGGCACAGTACAACCAATATGAGCCTATTGAGGGTAACTTTGTGAATGGTCGTAACAGCCTTGGCGAAAACATCGGTGACGTAGGCGGCCTTGCAATGGCTTATCATGCATATAAACTGAGCCTAAACGGCAAAGAAGCACCGGTGATTGATGGCTTGACTGGCGATCAACGTTTCTTCCTTGCTTGGGCACAAGTATGGAAAGAAAAGCGTACAGAGCAAAGCATGCTAAACCAGCTACGCGCAGGTACACACGCACCGGGTCAATTTAGAGCGCTTGCACCTCGCAACCATGATGCATGGTATAAAGCGTTTGACGTTAAACCGGGTGACAAACTGTACCTAGCACCTGAAGAGCGCGTGCGTATTTGGTAATAAATTAAATCCCAAAGCATAACCTGCCGTCACTGGTAGGTTATGCTGCTTTAACGCCGAGCAATACGCTTTTGCTTGGTTAAGTATGCCCCGCATAATCCGCTTAAAAACCCAAAAATATGGCTTGAACTACTCGTCTGCGCCGAAAAATCAAATAACGTCGCTAAAAAACTAATATTGGCATAATAAGTCAATACCAGCAGAGCTATAAAACTAACAATGCCAAGCACATCGCGATTGAATAGCGCAGCTCCCAGCAGTAAGCCAAAGTAACCCATTACAATGCCTGATGCACCAATGTGATTAGCATGCCCAGCAAACAGCCAAACCAACAGCCCTGTAGCAACCACAATAAAAAAAGTAGCTCGCTTAAACCTTGGTAATCTTGCAGCCAAATAGCCGCTAATACTTAAGCCGAGCAAGTTACTCAGCAAATGCCCCCAACTACCATGCACAAAAGGCGCGGTTAACACACCACTCAAATGATGCACATTATGCGGTACAATCCCAAAACGATAGACGGATAAGCCAAAAATCCCCCCCAACACCTGTACGAGGCACATCACCGCCATAGCGTACAAAACCAACTTAAAATTGGGCGGAAAAACCAGTGCACGTTTACTCATCTTACTTCCGTATACAGACAAAAATAGCGCCTTATTAAGCGCTATTTCGAATAGATTTGCAAACTCAACCCAAGTGAACTTTACATACTTAGTGTTGTAGTTACGATCCGTCCGCTTTCATAAGATTAAGACGCGACCTTTGGGAGAAATGAAATATCCACATGGTATTTGCTCGGGTTTCCTTCTTCAATTAACACCGTTATCTCTTCTCGGTCTATGTGATTGGTTGGATCAAACCATATATTATCACTATTAAAAATATGCAATTGCGATGTTGATGGGTTTCTCCATTGTGCACAAATTTGGTAAGGGTTTTTGCCGTTAAACTCTATTCTACGGTTAACTTCAACACTCTGAAACTTAGCCACCACTGGTGTCCCTTTTTCCTTTAGATACTTCACCTTCTTATTTTTTGACACACCAAACAAGATAATTGAAAGTCCAATTAGAAAAAATACGGAGCCTATTCCAGCTAAGATCATAACCCCGCCCCAAAGCGAGAAAGTATCGTTAATTTCAGCTTTTTCGATTGAATCTTCTAGATAAACGACGCTTACAACCTCTCCTATTGAATATCTGTTAGGACCGCCCCCGGTAGAGGACACAAACTCCGCTATTTCGCCATTTTTGGTGTGGAATTTAACGAAAGGAGTATAGGTATCCGAGTCTTCAGACTGGGAATAAATAAGGTCTACCACTGTGCCTTCGGTAATGATTGCACGGTTTAGGAAGTCTTGGGTACTGTTGTACATAAAAAGAGACCCAATTAACAGTGCGGACCCAATCAGAGTGAAAATGTATTTAACTATCACGAGCAACTCCTTTTTGCTGGAATGATTTTATAAATTATTTATGCGTAGTATGCATAACGCGTTGTTAGATCAGACTAAACTAGTTCGACCTAGAATGTAGACGTTATTTAAGCGGCGAGAGAAAATTAAGGCGAGCGACTTCACTTGCATTGATTTACAAGCTATATCGTTACAGCGGCGCTCATTCCCTGACCTAACATCGTATCCTTTATAGCCTATTAGACCGTTTTTCATCATCTATTTCAACTTTCTTGATGCTCAGTTCAATCATACTCGTGAACTTCACTTCGATATCTGTAACTGATCCCGCCATGTTATGCAGCTCGCTAGTAAAATTATGCGGTCTCAAGATAACCCAAAATATTTAGGTTAAAGGGAGCCTGCTTAACACCTGTCACTTGTTCAGGGCTTATTTTTGCGGTCTAAATGTAGCTACTCAACATTGCTGTAATAGCGCGTAACTTAGTGTAATTACCACCTTGCAAAATCAACTATAAAATTACATTTAATTTCTGACTGTATGAGAGTGCTAGCCAGAACTTGTAGCTACTTAATAGCGTTATCTAGATAATTTTCAAAGGAAACTTTATGAAAAAGCGTAATATAATCCCATGTTTCGCAGCTGCCCTATTGATTTCGGCGTGCTCGAGTTCAACAAATAACAGCGATGATAAACCACAAGACGATGATGTTAGCGCTAAAGTCAGTCTTTTTTTCGGTGGCAATATTATCACTGTTGCTAGCAAAAAACCCTTCTCTTTAGGAGCAGATGATAATCCTGCGGTGTTGGTCGAAAATGGTGTGATTACATTCGTCGGTTCAGTCGACGACGCAAAGGAGAAGCTAGCAACAATTAGAAACCATGCTCCAAAAACCAAGATATCTTACTTCAATTTAAATGGCAGAACCTTAATGCCAGGATTCATAGAACCTCATGCCCATTTACAATCAACGGCGCAAATGAGTGGAGTAAAAAATTTAATGCCTTGTCTGCCAGACAAATATCAAGAAAAGCTCTCTAAAGATTACGGCTGGATTTACTATCCGAATATGCAGGCTTCAAGTGCGAAAGATGAACAGGGGCACTGCTTTATATACCTAGATGAAGCAATAGCAAAAGTAACAACAAGCCCGCCATTTGTAATCGACCATGTCAATAAAGTTGGATGGTACATTGGAAATGGGCTTGATCCGTCACGAATGGTACAAGAAGAATATGCCAAGAGGCCTTTCGATCAGCGTATAAACAAAAATCGAGAATTTTTTGCATACCCAATGAAAGCTATTGACGAAATTGGCAACCAAAAATTAAAAACGGCACAAAGTAACAAAGCTGTTTTTATGACTGACCAATCAGGGCATTTAGCGTACGCAAATATGCACGCATTTGAGCAAGTGGGCTTGTGTAATACAGAGGTCAAAAAAGCACAGATAGACATGATTTCACAAGCAAAAGTCGATGAGTTTGAAAAAAAGAACCCTGAATTTAAACTCCCCATCGAGGATTACACATTGACTTGTGAAGGTACAGAACAAGACGTAAAAACCAGTCAGTTTATCGTGAAAAACTTATGCTTCAGTGATGGCGGCTTAGGTATAGTGAATAACGCTGACTATAAAGAGGTTGACTCGCAAAAGTGGCAGTACTCTGGCCTCATCAAAGAACCAAGTGCGTACATGCTGTTTATTAATTCCATTATGAGAGTTCAAGGCACAAGTAGCAAAGACATTTCAGCACTAGTTCACCATGCGCCAAATACGCCCCCTGTAATCAGCTGCCCGCTAAATACAGCGCAACCGGAGCTAGCTAAATATGATAAAGATGAAAATGAAGAGGTTTTGATGAAAATGAAGTACTTGCTCAATACTTCATCGCAACAGGGGGTAACCATGTTAGTAGACGGTGGTTCAACAACAGAAATGAAAGACGATTTCATCAATCTAGTTCTCATGGAGCAACTGCAACCGGCCGCAAGAGTTCGCTCTGTGTACGATTGGCGCAACTATCAAGACGAGGCAACAGCCGCTCGCGCTCAATGTGTGTATGATCCTAAAAACCCCAGTGAATGTGATTATATTCCTTTTGAAAGTAAAGCTTTTAACGGTATGTACTCAGCGCAAGGCATTAAGCTACTCTCAGATGGCTCTACCCAAGGCTGTAGCGCAAATTTAAGTACTGATTACTCTGAAGCAGGACTTTGTGACACGTTTGGCAAGGGTCATGTTGATTATACCAAAAACGAAATTGTCCAAAATCTCTCTAGATTTTTACCCACCTGTGACAGCAGCGTACATCAGCCTTGGTACTTTAATCTTCACGCAAATGGTGATCAAGCTATATCAGATTCACTTAATGCGCTAACTCAAATGGCAGGTGATGCAAAACGTCACACCTCAACATGTAAAGAGAAACAGGTCGCTCAGACGTTTACTGATCTAGCTCACACAATTATTCATTCCACAGTGAATGATATAGATGAAAGTACAAAAGAAAATAAAACAATTTATAAATACCTCAAAGCTCGCGAAACGTTTCCGAATTTGACACCCAGTCATTTAATCGCCCATGTGGCCTACTGGGGAGCATCAATGAGAAATGAATTAGGAGATCTACGAGGCAATAGGATCGACCCTATGGAAGAAGAGCTCGCCGCAGGGATCCCCTTCTCGTTACATAGCGATTTGAGTATCAGCCCGTTATTCCCACTATGGTTTATTGAACAAGCCATGACTCGCCACACTTGGGAATATCCATTCTTAGCATCCAGAGGAAAGTATTTAGGTACAAATACAGATGGAAAAAGTAACTTATCAATACAAGACGCCATAAAGGCCGTCACTATTGTTCCTGCAATGCAACATAACCTCTCCCATAAGCTAGGTTCAATTGAAGTTGGCAAAATAGCTGACTTGATAGTTTTAGATAAAAACTTAATGGATTTTCAAACCACGCCTGAGAGCATCCACTCCATCAATGTGGAATGTGCATTTATAAATGGTGACGAGGTGACATGGGTCGATCTCGAAGATTTAGGCAAAGCTAAAAACCTTACAGACTACACGCCTAAAACCTTAGCTTCTAAATGTCGCAATAGCAGCACATTGAATTAAAAAGGGCTTTACGCTGCCATTCAGTAATCAATAGGGTCAGCCTCACTGACCCTATTCAAAGATTGATATCTGTAAATTTCAAACAAAAAAATAGCGCCAAAAGGCGCTATTTTCGTGGGATTCTAATTAGAACGGCATTTTGAAGCCTAATGACCATAGACTGCTTATAAGTGCTGATGTGTTATGAAAGCTTTATTCTTTCGTTTCATTTGCAACTTTCATAACTGCTTAGCACACCTTATTTCTAATTTTTTGGTATCTATTTGGTATCCTGTTTCTAGTCATAGTAACTTCGAACACTTGCATTAATATCCTCAAGTGTTGGACTACCCAATCCTCTTAGTCCTATAACTGGGCGGTAGGTGTAAGTAAAGCTTACGTCGATTGTATCGCCACAGAAACCTTTATCTTCATCACTTTCACCATTTATAACGGCAGAAAAATTAGCTTTATATATGTTATTTTTGTAGTCTATCTTCAGTGATATAAACTCTAGATCATCGACACTATCGAAAAATGCATTTGTTTCCGCGAAAGCCGCGCTTACATCATCTTCATGGATTAAGTCATAACAATTGTGCTCTGCAAAGTCTCTCGCTTCATCCTCAATTAAGTCAACTGATATAAATCTAAACAAATCGAGATTGCTCAGGGTATCCTCAATATGGTCAAACAATTCCGATGCTTCGATGTCTGTAATTTTTACTCGATCTAATATTTTTTGAAGACCATGAAGATATGAACTGTTGTCGTAAACGACAAAAGCTAGTTGTGAAATAGTCTCATTATTAAACCGTTCATCACTTAGTAGCTCATTTAAATCTTGGTAACCGAAAATACCTGGTATTACTTCTATAATTTGTCTAGGTAAGTAGTTATAGCCCTGCTCTTGTAGGCTCTCTATAAGTTTGTCTAGAAACATAAAAACTGTTGGGAATCTCAAGTTTGAAACCTGTTGTTTATGATTAAGCTTAGCTAACTCATGCGCCGCATTTTCTCTTTCCTCACGCCTTTTCGCGTCTTCTAGTTTTAATTGCTCTGTTTCTAATTCTGCTTCTAGTTTTTTCTGTTCAGCTTCAGCCGACTTTTTATGAGCCTCAGCTTCCGCTAATTTGATTTTCGCTTCGTTAGCTTCAGTGCGAGCTTTTTCAGCGTCAGCATCTTTTTGTTTCAGCTCAGCTTCTAGCTTTCTACCCAAGTAAGAATTAGCAGGATCACCTTTATACAGCTCTTCATTTAATTCTGCCTTTTTCTTAGCTTTTATGATATCAATCCCTACAACTTCATCGTGCCGCCACTCTTCAGCTTGCTTCAATATCTTGTGACTCAGTACATTCAAATAGGGTAAGCCAAAGGCATAAACTAATGCGACCAGCAACGGCCACAACCACATACTGCAATTTGACCACGTAACCACTTTCTCAAATGCTGTTAGCCTTACTTCTAGGTCACCTTTACCCCAAAACAACAATAGGAAGTGTTTCCAGTTGAAAAGTACCCACGCTCCCATGAAGGCACCGAGCACTGGGCTTGTGATCTTCACTTTGTTGTCGCTAAACCAGCTTTTCACTAAATCCTGAACCATTACAACTCCTGACTACCTTGCTAGCCTTTAAATCCATTCAACATATCAAACACTACTCGTGCAAACTGAGCCGTTTTCGATGGGTCTGACAACAACTGCATCATTTGTTCTTGATGTGCTGCACTGCTGTCTAAGATCGCATCATCAATAGCTTGTGGAAAGTCACCGAGCATTGCTTGTTCACGGGTGTTGTTGGCTATCTGCATCATTACCGCATCGTTTTCAGTGAGTTTGTCACGCACGGTGAACGCATAGTTGATCATGTCTTTGTCAGTGAGATTGTCGGTGATGAATACCTCATTTAGGCGAGCCAATATGTTAGACATAAACTCTTCTTTCTTGTCTTTCGCCTTTGCACTGCCGACATCACTACTAGGCTCAAGCTGGTATTCGGGAGTGTCTTCTTTAAGCTGAATATCTTGCTGGCGAATTTTAGACAAGCGGTAATGGCTCATGACTACGTTATCAAGGTCGATATCATCTTCTTCAATCACCTTTTCACGCAATAAAGGGCGTAGGTGTCTTGCATAGAGGCTCAGCTTCTCTAGCTCTTTGTCGTCATAGTCCACTATCTGCGACATAAACTCATAAAAGCGGGTAAAACTGCCTAAATCCTTTTTAAATATCTCTAAGCGGTCTTTCTCTTGCTTACACTCTTTAAAGCTATTCTCAGCATTAGCGATGAGCACTGCGTCACCTGTTTTTTTTGTACGCTCAAACATTTCTTTAGCTTGAATGTAGGCTTCTACCGCTAAGCTATAGCGTTTTTGCCAACGGTCTACCGCAGGCTTACAAATATTACTGATAGCCGCGTTAGATTTGTTCTTAGTAAAGAAAGCTTCACAAAACTGTTCAACTTCATTCCATAGGAATATGCCGCTGGTGCGTAGCTTTTCATATAACTCAAACACCACATCAGGGTTTGTCACATCAACGAGTTCTGCTGTTTGATAGTAAGGTTGAAATGCATCAAGAATATCTTGAGGATCATTGAAGAAGTCGAGTACAAACGTACCGCACTCTGCTTTACCAGGGTAAGTACGGTTTAAACGCGATAACGTTTGAACACACTCAACACCACCCAGTTTTTTATCCACATACATGGCGCAAAGCTTCGGTTGGTCAAATCCTGTTTGAAACTTATTAGCCACTAGCATGAGTTGATAACTATCAGTATCAAACGCCTTGCGCATATCTTGTTTAAGATCTGGGTTCATACTTTTTTCAGTGAACTTTTGATCAAGCAAGGCAATCGCATCAGGATCATTTTGATTAAATTCAACTTCACCAGAAAACGCCACCAATGCACGAATAGACTGATAACCGTTTTCTGTTACATATTTATCAAAGGCTAATTTATAGCGCACCGCTTCTTTACGTGAACTAGTAACGACCATCGCTTTTGCTTGGCCGCCTAATAAACCCATCACATTATCTTTAAAGTGCTCAACAATCACCTTCACCTTTTGTGAGATGTTGTATTCATGCAAGCGCACCCATTGGTTTAATTTAACCTTAGCTTTTTTACTATCAACCTCTTTATCCGCCGCTTCAATTTTTTGCGCTAATTGATAGGCAACTTGGTAATTGGTGTAGTTTTTTAGTACATCTAAAATAAAACCTTCTTCAATCGCTTGGCGCATTGAATATACGTGAAACGCTTCTGGCTTATTCTGCTTAGATGCAGGCAACTCAGGGTTTGGTAAACGACCAAACAGCTCTAGCGTTTTAGCCTTTGGTGTTGCCGTAAACGCATAGTAGTTTAAGTTGGGGCTACCACGACGAGCCGCAATCGTTGCATCCAGAATATCTTCAGAGGTTAACTCTGTGTCATCATCTGCTTCATCAGTCATCAACACTTCTTTTAACTGACGCGCCGTAGAACCACTTTGTGATGAGTGTGCTTCATCGGCAATTACCGCATAGTTACGCTCTTTTAAACTGGTACTGTTTTCAATAGCACGTAATACAAACGGGAAGGTTTGAATGGTGACTATGATAATTGGCTGTGAACTTTCTAATGCTGACGCTAGCTTTTCAGATTTAGAGCCATCACCTTCTTTGTTATTAATGCGGCCAACTACGCCATCGGCATGTTCAAATTGGTAAATAGTATCTTGTAGCTGATCATCTAATACAGTTCTGTCTGTTACTACGATAACAGAATGGAATTGCTTGTTGCCCTTTGCATCATATAAGGTTGAAAGCTGATGTGCTGTCCAAGCAATCGAGTTTGATTTACCCGACCCAGCACTGTGTTGAATAAGGTACTTATTGCCTGTGCCTTCATCGATGGCAGCACCAATGAGCTTAGTCACTACATTCCATTGGTGATAACGCGGGAATATCAGGGTTTCTTTCTTGGTTTTACGCCCTTCCCAGTCTTCTTTGTCTTCAATCTGTAAATGAATATAGCGGCCAATAATATTGAGTAGGTTATCTGGCGTTAACACCTCATTCCACAGGTAATCTGTGGCATAGCGGTTTTCATCTGCTGGAATATCGTTGCCCGCACCGCCTTCATTAGTACCTTTGTTAAATGGTAAGAAGAAGGTATCATCACCTGCTAATTTAGTTGCCATGTACACTTCATATTGGCTTACAGCAAAGTGCACTAAGGCACCGCGTTTAAAGGTCAATAGTGGTTCTGGCTTTTTGGTAGTAGGATCTTTTGGTAAGCGCGTACGTTTATATTGCTTAATAGCATTTTCAACGGCCTGCTTAAATTCAGATTTAAGCTCTAAAGTTGATACGGGCAAACCATTCACAAACAACACCAAATCAATACGCCATGCCTTAGCTTTTTTGCCTGTAGCCGTTAAATGTTCTTTTGTGGCATATGGACTATAAGCTAACTCAGGTACAATACGGCAAATATTTTGCTGATAACGGGCAAGCGTCTCAGGGTTTAAATCATGCTCTGGCTTAAACTGACATAATGAAAAACGCGCATTACGAATTTTTAAACCGTGGCGCAATATACCCAAAGTGCCATAGGTTCGCGATGCTTGGTCGGTAGCGTTAATATCCGCCTTTTTAAGCTTAGCAACCAATGCTTCTATAAAGTGTCGTTCAGAATCAATCGGGTAAACCTTACAGAACTTTTGCCACTCTTTGGGTTGTGTTTCCTTTACAAAAGTGAGTACATCTTGTTCATATAAGGCTGATTCACGATTATAGTGCTCAGGTTGGCCTTGCACCCAACCATTTACCACCATTTGGGTGATAATATCGTTTTGAAAAATTCGTTCTTGGGTTGCGTCATTCATAACTGCTTCTTATTATTCCGTTTCTATCGCTTCAACTGCTTGTTCTTTTTTGTGTGTAAGTTGCAAGCGCTCTCTGCCAACTTTATTTGCTAATTTGTCATACGTTTCTTGTAACGATTCAAAGCGCGCCTTTCTGTCATTGTAGTGGCATAGTTAATTTGGCCACCCATTAAGAAAGAAATGTTATGCTATTTGCATACAAATTTGGGTGAAAAAATGACGAAATTAAAACGCGCAACCTATTCTGCGGCAATCAAATTAGAAACA
>NZ_JAMXSE010000023.1:0-101679 GCF_024124685.1 Pseudoalteromonas sp. OANN1 | reverse complement strand
CTGACCCCATGCCGAACTCAGAAGTGAAACAAAACAGCGTCGATGATAGTGTGGATTACCCATGTGAAAGTAGAACATCGCCAGGGCCAAATAAGAGAAACCCGTTGCAGCAATGCGACGGGTTTTTGCTATGTGTGATTTAAAAACCTCGTAAGCCAATCAACACATCGCGAGGTAAACTCGCTCCTACTACCATATACACTGCATCGTAGGAGGTGGTTCACCCGCCGATGGTTTGCAATGAAGTTTCAGTAAAAAACATGTATTCCAAAACCCGTTTCAACAATACAACGGTTTTTTCTGTTTGGGATTTAAAACCTTGCAAGCCAATTAACACATCGCGAGGTGAACTCGCGTCCACCATATACACATCGCTAAGGTTTGAAAAAACTCCAGGCGATAAAACGGCTTGTCTTATTACCTTGTTCCATCTCGATCACTTTCACTTGCTCGGCAGCGACCTGTTTAAGTTGTTGTTTAAGTGGTTTTACGTTGTCTTTATTCGAGATAAGGGAAGTAAACCAATAAACTTGCTCTTTGAAAGTGACGCTCTCAGAGATCATATCCAATATAAAGCGCTTTTCTCCACCTTCACACCATAACTCTTGAGCTTGGCCGCCAAAGTTTAGCGAGGCTTGTGGTGCTCGGTTAAGATTTTTCCACTTTCTTTGCGTGCCCTTGTTTGCATCTGCTTCACTGGCATGGAAGGGTGGGTTACACATTGAAAAATGATAAAACTGGTTTGCTTTTATTATCGTTTTAAAAAAGTGATTAGGCTGCTTTTGTTGCATCACTTTTACCGGCAACCTATTTAGTTCTGCGATGGTTTTGGCACACTTCACAGCAAGAGGATTGATATCAGAGGCAACAAAGCGCCAGTTATACTCTCTTGATCCTAAGATGGGATAGATCAAATTGGCACCAGTGCCAATATCTACGCCTTGCACCTTATCGGGCAAGTTACTTTCATCTAAGAGATCTTTCAGCGCATGGATATAGTCTGCTCTGCCCGGAACCGGAGGGCATAAAAACTGTGCGGGGATATCCCAAACTTGTATATCGTAGTCTGACTTAAGCAGTGCTTTATTCAACAGTTTTACGGCATCTGGATTAGTGAAGTCGATACTTTTTATGCCATCAGCTCGGTTGTAAGTAAAATTCTTTAAAGCGGGTTCAATCGCCATGAGCTTGTCTAGATCATAGCCTGAATTATGCTTGTTTCTTGGGTGCACAGGATTCTTCGAATAAATAAAAAGGATTATAACACTTTTAATCGAACGCTTAAGTCTTGAATACAGGCTTTATATTAAAGGCATATCAACCTCTTTATTTGCTTCGTTTAAGAGTTTACTTATCAATCAGTCAACTGGTACGATGAGGCTAGTGTTCAAAGAATAAAAACAAAGAAATGATAGAGCAAAAATCACTATTAGTAGATATAGCAGATGGACATAAACTCCACCTCAGATATATAGCGAAACCGGGTAGTAGCGGCCCTGTTGTGTTTTTCATGCATGGTGCGGTTGAAAATGGCAAAATTTTTTATACTGAAAGCAATAAAGGGCTAGCGCCTTTTTTAGCTGAACACGGCTATCGCTGTTTTGTTGGTGATCTTCGTGGGCGAGGAGAGAGCATACCTAAAATCGACGCTGAAGCGGATTATGGTCAAACTGAATCAATCTTGCACGAAATCCCTGAAATGCTGAATTTTATCGAACGATATACCGGATCTAGAGCACAATATTGGATTGCGCATTCTTGGGGAGGTGTATTGATGAATTGTGTTTTTGCACGCTTTCCTGAAGAAATCCAACATGTTAATGCATGTGTTTATTTTGGTTCTAAGCGTAGTTTACATAACAATCACCCGAGCAAATTACTGAAAGCAAATCTAATATGGTTTAACGTTGCGCATTATTATTCGAAAAAGCATGGATACTTACCTGCGAAAAGACTTGGTTGGGGAAGTGATGATGAGTCTTTAAAATCACATGCTCAAAGCGCTGATTGGGCACGGAAGCACCCATGGGTGGACTCCGATGACGGTTTTAATTATGCCGTAGTATTACAAGACATGACGTTACCTCCAATCTTGCATATTGCGGGCGTTAAAGATAAAGCACTGGCACAACCTGTCGATATTCAAGCATTTATTCGTGAATCGGGAAAGGGGATGCAAGAACTCAGAATTTATGGGAAAAAGCACGGCCATCGGCACAATTATGGGCACATAGACATGTTAACCCATAAACATGCACGTGATGATCAGTTTAAAGATTTGCTGGCGTGGTTTGGTCGCTTTGCGGTTGAGCAATCATCTTCTCGATAAACGCTTCATAGCGCTGCCACTTTTCTAGTGGCTGCGTGCTGATTGGCTTTCTGACCTGCGCCTTACTTAAGGTATGGACCGGCTTTTTAGATTTGTGAAACTCCAAGCATTCTGGCTCGTATTTTTGATATAAAAAGCTTAAGCATTGTTTAATAGTCTTTTCAGGCTCTGCAATAAGTTGTTCGTAACTGAGCGTAAAAATATCTCTTTTCATAAATTGGTTAAAATGTGACATCAAGTCGCTTTGCGCTTGCGCATACAAGGCAAATTCGCTTAAGGAGCAAAAGTAGGGCTCGCTTTCGGCGAAATGATTACTATAGACAGACCAGGCTGTAGCATTGAGGTTACGAGTTAAATGAATAATTCGTGCCTCAGGGAAAAGTTTGTGGATTAACCCAAGATTTTGAAAGTTAGCTGGAAGTTTATTGATCACCACTTCTTCCGGCACTCGATGCCGCTTTATCTCGTCGACATAGAGTATACGGCAATGGTCTAACATAGAGTTACTTAGTTGGTCTAAACAAGCTGGGAACTCTGCATTATTGCGTTTACTGAGGTAAGGGACAATTTTATCGCTGATCACGGTATTCTCGCCTAGTGTACCAACATGTGAATGTTGCACTAGCATTTGTTCTAGGAGAGTCGAACCAGTTCTTGGCAAACCAACAATAAAAACAGGCGTAAATGTTGTCTTAACCCTATCACTAGGTTTATCAAAAAACGCTTTGCCACAATGCAGCTTGATTGATTCAAAAAATGGCAGCATGTCTACAGTACGAAACTCGCTCATCAGCAGCTGTGTATCATTCGCTAAAGCATAGTTATCTTGAGCTGCATTAAAGTTACCTAATTGTTCATGACACTTAGCAAGCGCATAGTGAACCACAGTTTTTAGTCTCGGTGCTTCAAACTCATTTTCCAATTTTTCTAGAATTGCTAAGTATGCAGGTAATTCTTTGGCTGAGGACATCTGTACCAGTTCGTATAGCATAAAGGCAGTCACTGTACTATGAGGGCAATCTAACCCCGCTTTAAAGACATTTTTAGCTTGTTCAATAAAGCCGTAGTCCAGATAAAATTGACCGAGCTGGTAATGGGCTTGGGCATTATGTTTTGCCACGCTTAAGGTGTATTCAAGTACGGTTTTTGCGTCAACCGGTGAACCTACGGCTAAAAACGCATCGGCCAATGCGAAGAGTGGCTCAAGCATTTTTGGTAAATGTTCGCATGCTCTTTTTAAATAGTAGATTGCGTTATCGTACTGCTCTAAACGCATGCAAATGCGGCCTAAACCAAATAGAGCAGGACCGTTGTTAGGTGACTGTTTAAGTACCGACTTGTACATAAACTCTGCTTCTCTAAGCTTGTTTTCGGCTAATAATTCGTTGGCTCGCTTTAATAACAACATGTTTGTATTCAAAATTAACTGCTTTGCTATATAGGATAAAAATAAAAAGGCGAAATAGCTAATGCTAGTTCGCCTTTGTTTCTGGGTTACAGTAAAAGTTAGAACGTATAGGTTGCTTTCACATAGTAGAAACCACCATTAATACCATATGGTGAAGTTTCATAGTATTTGCCACCCCAGTTGTTATTTGGGATACCTGTAGCGTCAAAGAAGTCTAGTTCTTCTGCATCTTGGTCAAAGATATTATTTGCACCAACAGACAGACTGATTGAATCTGTTGCAAAGTAGGTAAGCTCTGCATCAAATGTGATTGTCGCATCCGCTGTTTTTGCTGTTGCATCATAATCGACGTGAACGCCTTGGTATTCGCCAAAGTAGTTCATACGAACAAAGCCTGAGAAGTTATCCCATTGCTGAGCCCAAGTTAATGTGCCTCTGTGCTTCGGTAAGTCGTTTTCTAAACGAGATACCTTGAAGTCACCTGTGATAGCAGAGAAGCGGTCTACTTCAGTTTCATTCCAGTTGTATGCTGCACTGAATGTGGCATAGCCACCCAGCATATCCATAGAATAGTTACCAACTAAGTCGATACCTTGAGTCGTGGTATCGAAGTCGTTAGTGAAGAAGCTCACCTGCGCCAAGTTATCAACGTTAGGAACACCCGCCGCTTTAAGGGCTGCTTTGTCAGCATCACTTAAAACGATTTTTTCAGACTGGCTTAGACGGTCAGTTACTTCAATGTTGTAGTAATCTAGCGTAATAAATAAGTCGCCAGAGCGATATACCGCACCTAGTGTATAACTTTCTGACTCTTCAGGAGTCAATTCAGTACCACCAAGCTGCTCTGAAACAGGGTTTGTTGGTGGTAATAGTGCTGAATCTACCAATACACCACTGCTTAAGTTTGTCTGTACGTTAGACACGTTAGCTTGACCTACCGTTGGTGCGCGGAAACCGGTACTGATTGAACCACGAACCGAGAAGTCTTCGGTAACATGATATTGACCTGTGATCTTAAAGTTTGTAGTCGAACCAAATGAATCGTAATCTTCGTAACGAAGTGCCCACCCCATCATAAAGTCTTCAGTAAATGGTGTTTCAATATCTACATAAGCGGCATAGTTACGACGAGTGTATTCTCCTGCTGCAGAAGGTTTAAATCCAGGGAAACCATTTGAACCTATCCCAAAGCCTTGCTCAGTCAGCGGTCCTGCAATAAATGATGCTTCGTCACCTGAAAGTACTTCGAATGTTTCTTCATGCCACTCAAGACCTGCTGCAACGTTTACATCGTAAGCTAGGTCAAAATCATAGCCTTTCGACACATCGAAATTAAAATTCTTTTCCAGTTGGATGTATTTACCAGGGCTGAAGTCCATTGGTGTATCAGCGCCAAGAGAGGCATTCACAGTATTAGTGATGAAATAACGTGATTCGTTACGGCCCACCGAGCCACTCAAATCCCAAAAACCGCCTTCAAGGAAACCATCTTTAAATTCCCCTTCAACACCAATAGTTAGAGAGGTATCAGTGATGTTACCACCAAAGTTTGGAGTAAAGCCGCCTGGTAAAATTTCATTAAAGGCAAAACAGTTTCTACCTAACTCTGTATCAGCCGCAATTAATTGATATGCCGGGATATTCGCTACATTTTTATCCGTTAGATTAACGACTGGACACTCAATGCCAACACCTACGCCATCTAGATCGCCTACGAGTAAGGTTTCGCCACCATCGTTAGAATAAACACCTGGACGGGTTTGAGGGTTTCGATAATAGAATCCGCCTTTAACGTCTCGCTCAGAGTAGTTACCAAACATATAGAATCGAGCATTGTCAGTGACGTCTACACCAATGTTACCAAAGATACTGATATCGTCTTTGATTTCTGGTGCACCCCAAATTTGTGCTGGGTCACCAACGCCTTCAACTCCGGCGCCAATGTATGCTGCTGCATCAGGACGTTGAACACTGCGGCTAGTCGCGTCCGCTTCTTTGTACTGAAAGCTTAAGTTAGCAAATCCATCATCCGTAAATGGCAGACCTACGTTACCTTCAATCACCGTCGTATCGCCGTCACCTTCGTAGTATTCGCCTTGACGAATAGAGAAAGAACCCCCTTCGCTCGCGTCTTTAAGTACAAAGTTCATTACACCTGCGATTGCATCTGAACCGTACTGTGCTGCTGCACCATCACGAAGTACTTCAACTTGTTTTAGTGCAATACTCGGGATCACTGAAATATCAGGGCCCTGTGCACCGTCGTTAATACCACCACCTAAAAAGGCAATCACCGATGAACGGTGGCGACGCTTACCGTTTAACAAAATCAGCGTACTATCTGCAGGCAATCCGCGTAAGTTAGCTGGCCTTACTAACGTTGCTGCATCACTGATTGGATTCGCGTGTACGTTCAAAGACGGTACCGATCCTTTCAGTAACTCGAGCATGTCAGAACCTGCCGCCTTTGACATATCTTCTGCACCGATGATGTCGATAGGTACCGGTGACTCGCCCACAGAGCGAGGCGCCGCTCGAGAACCTACAACGGCGATTTTTTCGACTTTTTCATCTGCTTTAGCTTTTGTTTGATTGGCTTCTTCAGCCATTACGGTAGTGGTAAGAAGTGAAGTAGTTGCTGCTGAAGCTAGCGCGAAGCGAATTGCACGGCGCAGCGTGTTACTTTTTAGTTTCATCCTGTTTCCCCAGTTGATTGTTGTTGTCATACCAATAAAAAAGGTCATTTATAATATTTTTACCTTTAATACACATATAATTTAATTTGCTATGTGTTGGCAAGCGCTTTTTTAAAATTAGCAGTGATTTCTGAAACTGCAACTTTCTTAATAACTTTTTGTTTAGGCTAAGAAGAATTACAAAATTTGCATGATAAGTTATTGTTGAAAATGAAATTTTGAGCACTTTAACTGCTTTTCTAGATAAACACCCAGCAGCTTAAAATTTGTTGTTACAAAATTTGGCTAGTTTACTGAAATTTCATTATTCAGTTTTTGTAGATTAATTAAACAGTGTTGGATGCTAGTCTTTGTGTGGGTGATTATTGTACAGTTTTGTGTGGTAATTGGGGTTGATTTTGTACTAGTCCATTGTTTTGCACACTTTACGTATAACTTTGCTCGCTAGAATAGGTAATTTGTACCAATGGCTAATAGCTAAAGTGCTAAAAATTTTGATAGACTCTGGACAACACTATCTTTGAGTTTATTAATGAAACTGATCAAAGTTGTCCATAAAGCACCGATGCGCGTTGCTCGGATCAGTAAACGCAGACAGCAAATAAGATTGCGCAGAGCAATGATTGCGCTCAAATGCGCACTAGAACAAGAGAAACAAGAAACTAAAGAAATGCTTGAGATATACAAGCGATATACTTTGGGGCGAGCGCATAAGGCTGAGCTAAAAACAGCAAACGCTCAACTAGTGGATATTCTCAAAGGGTTAGGACTGGGTGTGTTTGCAGTTTTACCTTTTGCCCCCATTACCATTCCGATAATCGTAAAGGTTGGTCAATTAGTGGGCGTGGATGTTTTGCCTAGCTCATTCAATTTGAAAAAAAAGCCAACAAAAACCAAGGAACAGTGAATTTTCTTTTTAGCCTTGGTAATCTAAGTACGAATATAATAAATTTGAGGCCTACATGAACAACCTACTCGCTCACTCTGCTATGGGTACACCCATTTCTATCTTCTCCGCTGCAGAATTAGCGTCATGGCAAGCGCAGCAGTCAAGTACGACGCAGCTTTTCGTAAAAACCGCACAACTTCAATCGCAAAAAAATATTCTTATTCCGAATGCTGATTCTGGAGAAGTTGAGCGAGTTATTGTTATTGCTGAAGACGATGATTTTTGGCTATTGGGCGATCTTGCAAAGCAATTACCAAAAGGCACTTATTTTATTGATATCGCTTCAGAGCAAGTTGAAAGCCACGCTATTGCGTTTTTACTGGGGGCGTATCAATTTTCTGCTTATAAAGAATTGCCAGCGATTGTCGCAAAGCTTGCTATCGAAGATGCGAAGGTATATGCCAAAGTAAAAGCGGCTGTCGAGTCTATTAATCTTGCAAGAGATCTGGTAAACACACCGGCTGCCGATATGATGCCTCAGCACATGGCTGAAGTAATGGAAGAGCTTGCCGAGCAATACGGAGCATCATTTGAACAAATCATAGGTGATGAGTTGTTAGAGCAAAACTACCCAACGATTCACATGGTGGGCCGTGCGAGTGATAATGCTCCGCGTTTGCTTGATTTACGTTGGGGTGACGAAAACCACGCAAAACTTACTTTAGTTGGTAAAGGCGTATGTTTTGACTCTGGTGGTCTGGACTTAAAGCCAGCGTCTGGAATGCGTAATATGAAAAAAGACATGGGCGGAGCGGCTCATGTTATCGCGTTGGCTAATATGATTATGGCGGCTAAGCTGCCTGTTAGATTACGCGTACTTATCCCTGCGGTAGAAAATGCGGTGTCTCGCAATGCCTTTAGGCCAGGTGATGTGATCAAAACACGTAAAGGTATTACGGTTGAAATTGATAATACCGATGCCGAAGGACGCTTGGTTTTATGTGACGCATTGGCTGAAGCGCAAACAGAAGCGCCAGAGCTATTGATCGATTTTGCAACCTTGACAGGTGCGTGTCGCATCGCCCTTGGCACTGAACTGCCTGGTTTTTATTCTACAGATCAAGCGATTGCTTCTGAGCTAATGGAAATTGGTCTGGGTAATGCGGATCCTATTTGGCAACTGCCTTTGTTTGATCAGTATAAGGCGCTATTCAAGAGCGATATCGCAGACATTGCTAACTGTGGTTCGACGCCGTTTGGTGGCTCAATAACAGCAGCATTGTATCTAAAAGAATTTGTTGAGCCAGCCACGACACCTTGGCTACATTTTGACGTGATGGCATGGAACGTAAGAGCATTACCGGGTAGACCTGTTGGTGGTGAAGCATTGGGTCTTAGAACTATGTTTAGTTATCTTGAGAAAAAGTTTAGCTAATCGCAGAGTCTTAACTCTATTAAAAGCCCAAGCTATGTTAGCTGGGCTTTTTGTTTATCTAACAACATGATTTCATGGTAATTATACCAATTTACTTAGTTAAGTGGTCTATTTTTAGGCAAGAAAACTTGTCGATAGCCCGGCAAAAATTTTGCTATTTAGTTGTTCTAAATGATAAATTTTTAACACAGCTAGCGTCAGATATAATCCCTCAAATTGAGCAAGTATTAAGTCAAATTGGTATTAGTTTTGGATTAATTTTACTGCTTTTCAGGAATGTTTTCTAAGATCCCTTTCATTTGCTGCCAATATAGACCAACGCTTGAAATTTCTACCTTTTCCTCGGGAGAGTGTGGAAATTTGATGGTTGGACCGAAAGAAATCATATCCATGTTCGGGTAAGGTTCTTTGAACAAACCACATTCAAGGCCAGCATGAATAACCATTATATGCGGTTTTTCACCGTAGATTGATTCATACATATCACGGAAAATAGCTAATACTTCTGAGCTTGGATCAGGCTTCCAGCCTGGGTAAGCACCACTAAATTCAATATCAGCTTGCGTCAGCTCAGCCAGTGAACGCAACATACCCTCGACATCACTGCGACCAGAATCAATTAATGAACGGATCAAACATAGGACTTCTAGACTGTTATCTGTAGTAGAAATTACGCCCATATTAAGTGAGGTTTCAACAACACCAGGTATATCGTCGCTCATGCGTACAACACCATTAGGGCAAGCATTGAGAAGCGCTAATACTTTACTTTTAGAAGCTTGGCTCATTGGCAATGTGGTGCTTGTTGAAGTGCTGAGTGCAAATGTGATCCCGGTTTCTATGGCACATAACTCTTGCTTAATGATGGTTTCATAAGTTTCAATCAGCGTTTGGAACTCGCTTATTTTCGCTTCATTAAAACTAATGACTGCGTATGCTTCGCGCGGAATTGCATTACGCAGGGAGCCGCCTCTGATCTCGATAAGTCTTAGGTCAAAGTCTGCGATATGATGCTTTAAGAATCTTGCGAGCAATTTATTGGCGTTGGCGCGACCTGTGTGAATGTCGACACCAGAATGTCCGCCGCGTAAGCCTTTTAGAGACAGCTCAAAGATTTTATGGTGTTTAGGTAACGCTTCTCGCGAGAGTTGTAGAGTTAAGGATGCATCTACACCACCTGCGCAACCCATGTAGATCTCGCCTTCTTGCTCTGAATCGGTGTTAAGTAGGATTTCACCGTCTAACCAGCCAGATTGCAAACCAAACGCGCCGCTCATACCTGCTTCTTCATCAACGGTTAGTAATACTTCAAGTGGACCGTGCTTGATATCGTCAGCGTCTAAAACGGCTAAACATGAGGCCATGCCGATACCATTGTCTGCACCTAGCGTCGTGCCAGTTGCAGTTACCCAGCCATTATCAACATATGGCTTGATTGGATCAGTAACGAAGTCGTGTGCTGTATCATCATTTTTTTGTGGCACCATATCAATGTGCGCTTGCAATACAACGGGCTTACGATTTTCCATGCCACTTGTCGCAGGTTTTTTGATGAACACATTACCAGTTTCATCACGACGTACGTCTAAATTTTTGCTTTTAGCCCAGTCAACAATAAAGCTTGCTAGTGCTTCTTCGTGTTTTGAAGGATGGGGAATGGCACAAATTTGGTCAAAAAACTTCCAAATTGCTTGTGGTTCTAATTGACTGATCTCGGTATGCGCTTTGAGCACAGTAAACTCCTTGGATGAGCGATAATAATATTGCAATATTACCACCCACCCAAGGGCAAAATCGAGCAATTAACCCTAAGTTTCAGTAACTAGAGAGAATAGGTTACTTATTGAGCTTGACTTGCGGCCACTGCTGGTGCAATCAATTCAAGGCCTGTTTTATCGCAATCAGGTAAACGTGCATCCGACACTGCAATTGGGGTCGTTCTTTCTCCCCATTTCAAATAGCTGGCAGCCCAGGTTAATCCTGCGCCAAATGCCGCCGACATAATATTAGCGTGTGGCTTAATAAGACCATTTTCGACAGCTTCACACAGTGCAATTGCAATTGTTGCAGCTGAGGTATTACCATACTTGTCGATATTAACCATGACTTTATCATCTGCAATTTCCAAGCGATTTTGGATAGCTTGAATGATACGAAGATTAGCTTGATGCGGGATAAGTACATCGATGTCTTCTAGTGATAGCTGTGCTTGGTTGAGTACATCATCACATGCTTCACTCATACCTTTTACAGCACGCTTAAAGATTTCACGTCCCTCAAAAGAGAGGTCAGAAGGTCCGGTGCTTGCACAGCGGTCCATATCAGTACCATAGTTTGGAATGTGTAATATACTTCTATCTGTGCTATCACAGCCAGTTTTGGTGCCTAATAACCCGGTTGGTTCGTCACTTGCTTCAAGCACGACAGCACCAGCACCGTCGCCAAATAATACTGCGCTGTCACGCTTTGCCCAGTTTACATACCAAGTCATACGCTCAGCTGCAACAACTACGGCTCTTTTAATCATACCGGCTTGGATCTGTGCGGTAGCATTTTGTAATGCATACAAAAAGCCTGAACAGGCTGCATTGGTATCACATGCTGCAGCACCAACAGCGCCAATATTTTTTTGTACTAAAGAAGCTGTATTTGCCACCATAGTTGACGGTGTACAGGTGGCAAGTAGCACAAGATCGATATCTTTACCTTCAAGCCCTGCACATGCCAAAGCGTGTTGACTGGCCACTGTTGCAAGCTCTGCAGTGCTAACATGGCTAACGCGTCTGGATTTGATACCTGTTCTCGTACTTATCCATTCATCATTTGTGTCAACGATAGTACTAATTTCATCATTACTGATGCTAGCTGGTGGAATACACTTTCCCCAGCCCGTAATTTTTGCATAAACCATAGTGTCTCTTAATCTAATCCGACCAGTTGGCCAATTTTTTATTTATACCAAATCCTTCACAGTATTGCCATAAAAGCGAAGCAGAGGTTCGTATTAACGCGATATAACTGACCTCGATCACACCTATTTTTGTTAGATTAGGTATAATTCTTTTATCTTAGCTTAGCTTCTTACATTTTCATGAAAATTGCGTTTTCTCCGAACTCTGCATTGGGCCAACTTTTGCTGTTGCGGTCAGTGGCAATCGCTATCCAAATTGTGATGCTAGCGATAGCGGCTGTCGTTTTTGGTAAACAATTTGATTTTGTTTCGGTAGTTGCAGTGGTAGCTGCGGAGTCGGTATTTCAGCTGTTAAGTATATACGCCTACCGTAACACAAAAGAAGCAGCGCCTATTGGTATGACAATGCAATTGTTGGCGGATATTTTGTTTCTTACTATTTTGTTGGACCTGACCGGCGGAGCAACCAATGCTTTCGTGTCCTTGTTGGTACTGCCAACGGTTATTGCAGCAGTAACGATTCCAACTATCAATATGTTGATGGTGTCGGCTGGGGCGATTGGCGCTTATCTTTATCTTTATATAAAAATGTCTCATGAACATGTCCACCACATGGACATGAGCACTCACTTGCTCGGGATGTTAGTAAACTTTACTTTCACTATCATAGTCGTTGTTACCGTCGTAAGCATATTGGTAAAGCAAAATCGAAAAAAAGAAAGGGCAATTGCAATGTTACGAGAGCAGCAACTTCAGCAAGAGCAATTAATCGCACTAGGTAGTGCAGCGGCACAAGCGACCCATCAACTCGCCACGCCAATCGCACATCTGGCGCTATTACACGAAGAGCTAGAGGAGTCGTATCCAAAAGAGGCATGTGTTCAAGAAATGTCAGAACCTCTTGGAAAATGTAAGGAGCAGCTTAATGTCTTTAGAGAATTTACTGAGTATTTAAAGTCAGCGTCAAAACAGATGATAACCGCAGTGCATCTTGCTGAGCAGTTAAAAGAATTAACGAATTTACAATATCCACAGCAGCATTTTCGGTTCGATATCACTAATGTTCAGGGGGCACTGTGCGATGATCCTATGTTGATCCCTTCGATTCTAAATCTTATTAGCAACGGTGTGCGAGCAAATGAGCAAGCAAAACAGACTGACATCGACGTGGTATTTATCTCCGCGCCGACTGAACATGTGATCACCATACTCGATAGAGGTGAGGGAATTGCAGAAGAAAGGCTAGCGCAGTTAGGGCACAATGTAGTGAATAGTGAATCAGGGCTTGGCATGGCGGTACTGCTGAGTCATGCGACAATTGAACGGCTTGGTGGACATCTGCTGATTGAAAGCGACCTTACTTATGGCACTAAATGTACAGTTAAACTACCAAAGGTGAGTGATGAAGTTACTGCTTGTTGAAGATGATCTGCCTTATGCGCAGACATTAATAAGGCGCTTGGAAAAACAAGGTTTTAGTGTTGAACATGTTACTTCCATTGAAGATATGCAGGTGGCGTGTAAACAAGAGATTTTCGGCTACATATTATTGGATATGAAACTTGGCGAGGCCAACTCAATAAACTTCATAACACAAATCAAGCAGCTCAATGCAAATGCTCGCATTGTATTATTAACGGGTTATGCCAGCATTGCGACTGCGGTTGAGGCGATAAAATTGGGCGCTGACGACTACTTAACTAAACCTGCAAGTACCAGCTTGATAGTACAAACGCTATTGGGAGAGAAAGGCCAAGAAATTGTGGAAGAAGTCATGTCTCCAGAACGACTAGAGTGGGAACATATTCAGCAAGTTTTAAAGGCAAATGAAGGTAATATCTCTGAAACCGCGCGGCAACTTAACATGCACAGAAGAACGCTGCAGAGGAAATTACAAAAGAAACCTGTTTATAAGTAGGTTTTCACTTATACTCATTATTAAATAAAATGAAATATGCTGAGTTAGTCGATGATAATCTCATTTGAAGCATTAAACCTTTGGGCAATTATTCTCGCCGCTTTGTCTTCCTTTATGTTAGGTGGTATTTGGTATTCGCCTATGCTGTTTCAAAAAGCCTGGATGGAGGGATGTGGACTGACAGAGCTTGACCTACAAACGAGCGATCCCAAGATGACTTTTGGCGTCGCATTTTTGTTGTCTTTGTTATCCGCTGTGTTTATGGCGGTGATGCTTGATCTATCGCTCTCTTTGCTAGCGGCTACCGGAGTTGGGTTTGGTGTGGGGATCTTTTTCGTCGCCTGTTCATTAGGAATAAGCTATATATTTGAGCAGCGCCCGATGAAACTGTTTTTAGTCAACGGTGGCTATCATGTGTTACAGTTTACGCTCATTGCATTTGTACTCAGGATTATGAGTTAATTCGGTATGGCAAAACCCAATAAAAAAGGCCCTGTTAGAACTGTCGATATTTATTGTGCAGGATGCCGCCAGCAGCTATTTAAGTATCGTAAGGGAGGCAAGGGCAGCCTAGTTAAATGTTTTAAAGAACGGATCACCCAAGATTTTACCACCAACCAAATAAACTGCCCTCATTGTGAGCAAGAGTTTGCCCGCGATACATTAGTGAGAGGTGCGCCAGCACTGAAAATAATTGGTGGCAAGGTCACCTTCAAGTAGTAATTACTTCAATTTTCATTGCTCACTTTTTGTTGTTATCAGACAAATGTCCTGTCTTGAACTTTCCAATTTGTTACTATCTCGCCGTTTGGCTTTGCTGTTTCAACGAATGAAAATGACCCTTCCCATGGAACTGGGCCAGCCTATTGGGTCTTGCTAAATGGAAAAAACATGATCGATTTAATGTTCGATATCATCGGTATGACAGGCACTTTCTTGGTTGTTGGTGCATTCTTTATGCTACAGCTGGAAAAGGCATCTCCCGATAGTTTAACGTATAACTTAATGAATTTAAGTGGTGCGATCCTACTACTGATTAGTCTTTGTTATAACTTTAACCTTGCAAGCTTTGTGATTGAGCTATTTTGGATCGCAGCGTCTTTAATTGGTTTATTTAAATATTTCAAAGCGAGAAAGTTGGCATCGGCTTAGAGTCTAAAAGAAAAGGCTAATCAAAAACTTGCGTAGTGGCTAGGAGCAAGTATTATTAAGTTAATCATATGCTGCTACGTAGGTTAGAGTAATCTAACACTACGAGTGAAGTGTGGGAACATAGAGCTCGTATAATATGAAAAACTTAAGCGCTTTAATTAAAGTCACGCCATTATTAATTCCTTTTGCGGTAGTCGCTGAACCAGAAGCTACGGACTCCGACCTTTATCAGCTTTCATTTGAAGAGCTGTTGAATGTAAATGTCTCTATCGCAACCAAAACCGACGAAACGAGAGCATCGGTTCCCTCTAGTATTACTGTTTTTAATTCAGAGCAAATAAATAGCCTAGGTGTCGACAATGTTTATGATTTAATGAACTTCGTACCTGGCTTTCAATCTACTCGAGGCGATTGGGTAGGAGCTGTGCCAAAAGAGCATACTCGCGGTGTGTACTTGGATACTGGACATGTGTTAGTGATGATTGACGGCCAAAGGCTCAATGAGTCCTCATTTGGTAAAGCATCAGTCTACACACCTTACATTCCGATTGAGATTATCAATAAAGTTGAATTTATCCGGGGTCCTGGTTCTGCCCTCTATGGGAGTAACGCCTTTCTTGGTGTGATGAATATTATTACCAAAAAACGTAATAATCAGCTTTCTGTTGGCTATGGTGAGCATGGTAGTGCGCAAGCAGCAATTAATCTTTCAAGGCAAGTGTCGGATAAAACGCGGCTCTATGCCAATGTAGCATTTAATAAACGCTCAGGGGATAGCTATTTTGGAGGTGCTGTAAAAGACCCATTAGAATCACTTTTTGCTGTATTTGGAGGTAGCCACCAAGCGTTAACATGGCAAGTAAGGTTTAACCGTACTCAACTCGATGAGTTTTTAAATCTTTCCCGTTATTCCCCTGAAAACGAGCATAAAAGTGAGAACTATGCAGCAAGATTTGAGTATCATTGGCAAGCTACTGAGCAACTAGAGTTAACGCATAAGCTAAGCTTTATTGAGCATAATATAGAAAGTGCAGGACTCATCGTTACAGCAGCAGAAATTGGTATCACGCAAGGAGGGGACTTCTTAGTTGGTCCAGCTTGGCAATCCAGAGATTTAACTTATAACTTAGATGGTGGTTATAAACAAAACGACCGGTTACAGTGGAATTTTGGCGTTGAGCTATCAAAAGAAGAACAAAGTAAAGCAGGCGTTAGAACCTCATATTACGATCAAAGTGCCGGTGATATCATCATCTATAACCACACTTATTTAGGTGATATTCAAACCATATCTGATTACACCCCTTTTTATCCGTTGCGACAAGACTTTGATTCCTATGCTGGATACGTTCAAGCAAAGTATCGGTTTAGCGAGCAACTGAGTATGTTCGCGGGTGCACGATACGACGAAGTGAAAGACATAGATGATAAATTATCGCCTAGGCTCGCGTTCGTTTATGGTTACGATGAGGCAAACACTTTTAAGTTGCAATATGGTGAGTCTTTTCGTACCCCTGTGAGCAACGAACTTAACTCAAACGATGATGTTACATCAGGTAATTCGGAGTTAACTTCAGAGTATGTAAAAACCACAGAACTTGTTTGGCACTATCAAGATGAGTCTAAACAGTTTGATGTAGTGTTATTTGATAATGAGCTTGAAGACTTCATTAATCTAGTACCAATAGATGATGAACAAGCGGAGTTTACATTTGATAACGTCTTTGAGACGAGCATGCAGGGTATTGAAGTTAATGCTAATTTTAATCTGAGTGGTACAACTTGGATACAAGGCGCATACACTCAGTTATTTGATGAGCCATTAAATGGCAGTTTTAAAAAGTTTGCTGCACTTGCCTTTACTCATAAAAGAGAGGTGGTAGAAGTAACTTTAAATGCAATTTGGCGAGATACAACATTTATACCTGCTCCCCCGGAGTCAATTGTCGATGATTTCGAGCAGTCAAGTTACTACCTCATCGGCGGCACCGTTTCTTTCAATTTGGATAATAATGCTAAAATTCAACTGAAAGCTGAAAATCTTTTTGATAAAAAGTACACCGTATTTGATCCAAGATTGATTGACGGTCATGTGCCACAACAGGGCAGAAATTTAGTGATTCAGTATATTAAGAATTTTAATTAGCTGATGGGGTAGGTGTTTCTAGAATGGATGTGCCACCTACACGGTGGCACATTTTTTATCACTTAAAAGAACGTATAATCAACACGTAGGCTGATTGTGCGGCCATTTAGATAGTTAATATACTCTTGAGCTGCTGAATTATTGGCGTTTCTAGAGCGAGCACGCATATAGGTAGCAGTTTCTTTATCAAATAGGTTATTAACGAATACACTTAGTTTTAGACTATCACTTAGCTGAATACGTCCTGATAAATTAAAGACACTATATGCTGGTGTTTTGTCTTCATCACGAACATTAAAGTGTGTTTTATATTCATCATAGAAAGAGTATTCGCCTCGGATGTAAGCATCTTTACCGAACAATTGAATATTTTGATCAAGCGCTAGGTATGCATTCCATTCTGGTACCATAGTCATCTTATCACCAGCACTTGCGGAGATAGAATCATTGTCTTCTGTGATCTCTGAGCTTGTATACGACGTGTTGAATGACATCGTTAAGTCGTCAGTTAAACGAGCCGTTGACTCAAACTCAAAACCTTCAGACTTAGCTTCACCGCCGTTAGCTGTATATGAGAAACCACACGTGTCCATGTATACTGAAGTTTTAATATCAGTCCAATCGATGCGATAGATAGCGGCTGAGAAATCAACCTTTCTGTCAAGTACGCTTGCTTTCAAGCCTAACTCGTAGTTTTCGATAGCATCAGACGTGTAACGGTCTTTACGGTTTTTAGCAAGTGGATCGGCCTCACATGAAGCTGCTAATGGACCATTGTTACCACCTGGTCGATATCCTTCTGAATATAAACCATATACAGACATTTCTTCACTTGGACGGTAAGAAACACTGAACTTATAGCGGTTACCTGATTCTTCACCACTTAGATTATCTTCAGAGGTTGCCCAAATACCTTCTTGCGTGTAGTGAGAACCATCTTTAAGTTCAAAGCGGCGTACACCACCATTCACTTCAAGGCTACCGGAATCACCTAAATCAAATTCGTATGCAACATCCGCGAAGAAAGCGAGTTCTTCTGAGTAATCACGAATGTTGGTAAGGTTCCAGTTGTTTTGCGGGTTGCCAAATGTATCTTTACCAATTTGTGTCGCATCCGCACCCCACCAATTAAGTGCTAACGCAGATACTTTGTCACCTTTTTCATGATATTGGTTTTGGTAATCTGGATCGTAGCCGTACTCAACTTCGTCATAGTAAGCGCCGATAGTCCAAGATAGAGGCGAGTTTACATCAATATTTTGGAAACGCAGTTGGTGAGTCACGCGCTCATATTTACGATGGTCAATGATCCAAGTACGGAACATATCTGAAGCATCTAAGCGACTCCATGCAGTTTGAATGCTGTCTTCTTCATAAGTACGGTGAGAGCCTGCGTAAGTTAAAGACGCAATATCTAGGAAGTTATCATCCTGAATATTTAAAGTGAAAAGGTCATTAGTGGCATCAGACCATGGGTCCATTAAGTCCCACACTTGGTATTTTTGTGGTACGCCCTTGTTAGCGATTGGCGCGTTACCCGCGTTACATTGAGGTCGCTCTGCAGTTTCAGGGCAAGAAACTTTAAAGAAGTCGACATCATACCCGTAAGCCGCTTCCTCATTGGCAGTTAAGCTGTAGTCCCAATAATACCCTGGTGTAGAACGGTCACCTGTTGTTGTACCCGTGTCGCTGAATGTCGTATGTGCGTAGCCGAGAGTAACTGAAGTTTCTGGGTCCACTTGCCATAATAGTTGGCTGCGGATAAAGCCTCGATCTGCGTTACCCTGAACACCTGTGTTCATGTTAACCATTTGGTAACGTTCATGTTCTGTATTACCACTTACACGTAGTGCTAATGTATCATCAACAAGTGGAATGTTAACACCCATTGAAATATTACGATGTAGACCATCTACATCTTTTTCACTTCCAATCTGTGTAGATGCGAAAAATTCAAACTCATCAAGTACAGGCTTCTTAGTGATGATCCTCACCGTACCACCGATAGCATTGGAACCATAAAGTGTACCTTGTGGTCCTCGTAAAACTTCAACTCGCTCTACGTCGTTTAAGTTTTCAAAAGTGAAAGGAACATCATCGACAAAAACACTGGTTGTATCTGGAAATGCTGTGTTACCTCCGCTCAGCCCACGCAAAATAAGTTGACCTCTGGGAGAAGCAGCCCCTGCAAGTGTTCTATAAAAGTCTTCTGCTGATACTAAGTTACGATCAGCGATATCCATAGCTGAGATAGTAGAAACCTGCATTGGGATTTCTATGATGGTTTCTTCTTTACGACGAGAGGTAACGGTAATTTTTTCAATTTGTTCTTTAGCACCGTCTTCTGGTTGCTCTTCCGCGGTTGCGTAAAAGCTTGCTGATGCAGCCAGCATGCTAAGGCAGAGAGTACTCTTAGCAAATGGTATCTTCCCCAGTGGTTTCATTGTGATTTCCTTTATTGTTTTTGTGTGAAAAATGCAATAGTACCCATATCGGTACTGTTGCTTATGTATCAATGAAGGGTAAAAATAATTTATTAATGTAAATTATTCAAGTTTAATGTAACTTTATTTTTGTTGTGGTGTTTTTGTTTTATTTAAGTCTATACTAATCAAAAGGTTACTAATCTGAAAAATAATGCGTAGGAATATGGAATTAGCCAAAAGTCTAATAAGGTTTGGAATATTTAATTCTAAAAAAACACTAATTATCGGGGTTTCTGGCGTTCAGGGCTCTGGTAAATCAACATTAAGCTATTCTCTTTGTAAACAGCTTAGGGAAGTTGGCATTACCTGTAAGTGTGTGTCTCTTGATGATTTTTATTTAGACCCAGAAGAGCGGGCAGTGCTTGCTTCAAAGTTTCATCCGCTGCTTCAACAAAGAGGCTTGCCTGGTACTCATGATCTGCAACTATTACAAGATGTTATAGACAGGTTTAAACGCGGCACAGTATTAATTTTACCTGTATTTGATAAATCAATTGATAGGAAGTTGCCAAAATCAAAATGGCGAAAAGTTGAGGCGGGTTTACAGGTACTGATTATCGAGGGATGGTGTATGGGAGTGGAGCCGCAGCCTAGCGATGCGTTAGCATCTCCCGTTAATCAATTTGAGCAAGAGTTTGATAAAGACGGTTCGTTTCGCTTACAAGTGAATCAAATTTTATGTGAAGAGTATCAAGCTATTTTTTCACAATTAGATAGTCTCATTTATTTAAATGGAATTAGCTTCGACAGAGTATATCAGTGGCGCCTGCAACAAGAGCATATGCTCAAAGCATCGACTGGAAAGGGGATGAGTGATGAGCAAGTTAGACAATTCATTCAGCCATTTCAACGCCTTTCGGTATGGGGGATGCAAAGCTTACCAAACATCGCAGATATTGAAGTGTGTTTGGGTGAGGATAGAGCTGTGCTGCAAATAAACACTCAACTTGGTGAATAAACAAGTTGAGTGTAATTTTGCTAAAATTGACGAGTTAGGCTGCTAGCTCTTCAACACCTACAATTAGCCAAGGTGCTTCACCCGCTGTTTTACGCTCTAAGTGCCATATTTCGTGGATAGGTTCTTCTTGCATGTCCCCTAGGTCACGATATTTGCCAGTAAACTTAATGCTAATTTCCCAAACGTCAGGGCGTGTATCTGCACGGACTAACTCAGCATCAACAAACATCACTTCAGTGTTAACATCGCCTTGTTGCTCTCGTTCATGTTTGAACTCTTCAACCAACTCTGGGCTTAAGTATTCAGAAACTGTCGAAAAGTCGTTGTTATTCCAAGCGGTTTGGATGGTTTGATAATGCTGTCTTGCGCCTTGTAAAAAGCCATTGATATCAAAATCTCTAGGCAGATTCATAGGCACGCTACTCGCGCCAAAACCACCGCCAATTGGCCCTTTGCTTTGAAGCTGCTGTGGTGGTGGCGTATTGTTATAGCCACCCATAGCCGACGCACCGGCATAGCTTGGCTGCTGTTTCTTTGCAAGCATGCCTTTAACCAATTTGAAGATTAAAAAGGCAGCAGCGGCAAGCAAAATCATTTCAAGGAATTGAAATCCTTCAAAATCATCGCCAAGCATTGCGGCAATCAGACCACCGGCTAGTAATCCGCCAAGTACACCGGCCATAATGCCTTTTTTACTCGACTTAGGTGTCGTAGTCGATTTTGCATTTAATGTTTGTGTATCAGTTTGCTGCTTTTGTTGGGTTGTTTGTGTTTGCTGGGTTTTTCCTGAGCTCTTACTACCAAACTTCTTTCTCGCTTCAGCATTAAAACTAGCTGTAAATAAAAAAGAAACAAGGGAAAGTAACACAATGAAATGTTTCATAAAGTTCCTATATACCAAAATAACTGCCGCCATTGTAAAGAACTAACATGGCTATTTAAATAGGTATGTACCTCAATTAAATTTGTATTTTGAGAGGTTTAGTAAGGATATTGAGACACCGCCCCAAAGAGTGGGGCGGTGGCGTTATAACCAGCGTAGTGAGTTTGTCACTTCTGATTGGAAGGTTTCAATCGGCGTACCTCGGTTTGCCACCAGTATGGTGTTGGCTTTACCATTATGGGCAATCAAGCCCTCAAAGCGGCTATCACCAAAACTATCTTTGCCATCAATCGTACTTTGTTGACCTGTTGGTACGACAAAAACCGTGAGAGGACCAAACTCGGATTGCATAACCAAGTGAAGGCTTTTTTGGCCTTTAAAATTACAAAATGTTGCGTAAACCACTTTACCCGGTAAGTTGTCGAACTTACCCCCAAACATCGCGAGCTTCTCGTTCACGGTTTGCAGTGACACTGTTTCTTGCTTTTGCAGTGCATTTTCTTCGTAGTACACATGAGCAAGTGCGTGTTCACCGGTATCGACAGGGTGTCCAAAACCACCAAAGTAAAAGACCACGGCGGCAAAAAATACACTGGCGGCAATCGCAAATGGTGCTGTAGCGCGTCTAAACCAAGACACTCTCACCACTTTTTGTTCTCCCGTTTCAAGCTCCTTTTGCTTTGCAATTATCTTATCAGCCAGCTCCTCAGGCACATCAATATCGAGTGATTTTCCCAAGAAATCGTCGAAAGCTTGCATTTCTTCGACCAGTGCTTGCAACTCAGGTTGCTGTTCGGCCTGTTTCTTGACCTCTTCATCATGAGGATCAGCAACGAGGCGGCGTCGAAATTCGAGTTCATCCATCAGTTTGATGCCCCCTTTATTGGTTCATATTCAGTCGTTAAAGCGTCTTTTAGCTGGTTGCGAGCACGGTATAACCTTGTCATCACCGTGTTTTTATTCAGCTCAAGTATATCGGCGATTTCATCCCCAGAACATCCCATCACCACTTGCAGTAGCAGTGGTTCACGATATTCTGGTGCTAAGTTGGCTATTTGTCGTTGCACAACGGTTTGCTCCATTGCATCATCCAAAGCCGAACTGGTATCGTCGACCAGCGTATCTTGTTCAACCTCCGCATAGTCAAATTGCTTGCGCTCAAAACGACGTGCATTCTCTCGTCTTAAAATAGTTAATAACCAAGGCTTTGCTGCATTTTCATCTTGTAATGAATCAAGTGCGCGCCAAGCCCGCAAAAAAGTTTCTTGTACTAAGTCTTCTGCTATTGTCGGATCGCCAGACAACCAATAAGCGAACTTATATAGCTCTTTGTGGTACATCCGAACCAGTGACTCGTAGTGATGTTGTTTACTGGCCATATCTATGAGACCTATCTTTTTGCAGGTTTATTTCAACAAAAACTCATTTTATTTTAGTTGATTTTGGGAGTGTATCTCACACCAAGCATAATTGATCTGTTAATTATTTACTAACAAATCTAATTCGTCTTGCAATAAAAAAGCGCCCTGAGGCGCTTATTGGTATAGATTGCCTAAATTTTGGCTTTTATTTGTGTGAACCGTGCTTTTTACACTGGTTTTAATTTCACCATATAGTTGAGACAAGTCTACTTTTGCGTTATTGCTTCCATACAGCGAGCTCTGTAGCGTTTGTACTTGTGCTCGCAATGAGCTGGGCTGAAGTGCTAGCCATTGTATCATGGTGATATTTTGTTGTTTGGTGTAGCGCAGTAGCGCTTGATAAAAACCCGCTGGGTTATCTTGCTTAACCGCTTCTTCAAACGAAATAAAAGGTGCTGGATTTTCATCAGTGACCGTATTTACTAGTGGGTTTGAGGCAGGTTTTGCCCTTAGGCGCCATATTAGTAATGTTATTAGCCATAATACGTATCCGAAAGCGGCGAGTCCCCACATCCACAGCGGGATAACTTGCTCTGTGATCACGTTGGTTTGCGTAGCCGTTGATGGATTTACGCTTGGACTTGAAAGCGGCTGCGTGATTGGAGCGGCCTGTGGTAAGGCAGGCTGATTTGGGTCATGAATCACACTGACAGACTTACTTGGTAATGTCGCAAATTCTTCACGTTTAGTGATGCTGTTAAACCAAGGTAGTTTTACTTCGGGCAGAGTAAAACTACCTGCAAGTTGCGGTAGGTAAGCAAATGAAATGGTTAACTGTGAGATGACTTTACCATCTCGGGTAATTTGCTTGCGTTCAGACGCGTCTGGGTAAATTCTAAAGCCATTAACGTCTTCAAGCTGAATGTCAGGAAGCTGCTCTTTAGTAACACCTACTGCTGTGAGTGTTAGTGTTCGCGTGATGGGCGTCCCAACCATAAACTCGGTATCTTTGGGCTGCCATTCTTCAGAAAAATTCAAATATTCACTGGGTAGCCAGTTATCAGCAGCGTTAGCTGGGATAGGGGACACTGAAAAGTCAATGGTATTGCCAACAGCGGAAGTCGCCATTCTACGATAGCCATCTCTGATCTGGCCGTTGAAGATCGGCGGCTCAATGCTGAAGTCACCACTTTTTTGTGGTTGGATCATATATTCGCGAGTGAGCACCATGTAGCGTCGGCCGTCAATAACTTCGTATTCTTCATTGGCTTTGCCCAATTGTGTGAAATTAGCGCCATCTGATATTGGGGCACTCAGTTGACCATCTAGTAGTTCTTTTCCTACATAGAGCTTAACGGTATAAAGCGCAGCCTGTTGAACATAGAGATTTTTTGTCTTGAGTTCGGTTTTTACGAATATATCTTCACTTTGCTGCTCATCATCACGAGCGACAACTTTTATTTCGACCGGCTGGGTCGTTTCACCATCTACCTCTAACGCAGGAATGGTGTAAGTACCCGGAGTGCGAGCAACGAGCTGCATTTGCCAGGTAGTGGAGCTTGAAACACTACCATTAATGATACTGGTTCTAGAACTGGTATTCACCGGGCTGGTGATAAAGTCGTTACTAAGCACTGAAACATCAGGAATGGTGCCTTTGACTTTGCCCTCAGCGATAATCGACAACGTGAAATATTCACCTGCGAGCACTGGGTTTTTGTCTACGCTGGCTGTGAGATTTTCCAAAGCCAACGAGGCGTGGCTTAATATCAACAAAGACAGAAAAAATAGAATGCGTTTTACCATGATTTTTCAGCTCCTCTTGGTAGACGTCTTTGTTTGCGTTGTTGTGCTTCTAGTTGCATTTTATTTCTCAATAATATGGCCGGATCATCAGGTACTTTTCTAAGCAGTTGATTAAGCTGTTGCGCTTTCTCAATTTCTTCAGGGGTAAGTGGCCGACTATCTTGCATCATTGAAGCCTGTGCCTTTTCTTCATCCTGCGGTGATTGCTCGGGATCGGGCATAGGTGCGGCTTGTGCTTGCTGCTGTTTTTGCTCTTGAGTTTGTTCCTCGGCTGCTTGCTGGTCTTGGCGGGCAGCATCTAGCTCTGGCTCGTTGTTGTTTTGTTCTGACTCACTTCCTGCTTGTGGATTCTGTTGGTCTTGCTGACTTTGTTGGTCCGGCTGATCTTGTTGGTCCTGCTGACCTTGTTGGTCTTGCTGACCTTGTTGGTCTTGCTGACCTTGTTGGTCCTGCTGACCTTTTTGGTCTTGCTGACCTTGTTGGTCCTGCTGACCTTGTTGGTCTTGCTGACCTTGTTGGTCTTGCTGACTTTGTTGGTCTTGCTGACCTTGTTGGTCCTGCTGATTTTGCTGCTCTTGCTGATCCTTTAACGCTTCGACTAACGCTTTATTATCCTTCGCTTGCGTAAAATCAGGATCTAGGGATAAGGCTTTTTCGTAGGCAGAAATTGCGCCGTCTAATTTACCAAGCCGTGCTAGCGCATTGCCCAAATTGTATTGGCCTTCTACTGAGCTTGTTTGTTCGAGTGTTTTTACCGCTCCTTCGTAATCTCCGGTTTTATAAAGGGCTGCACCTCTTAGTACCGGATTATCGGCAAGCACTGCTTCATCGAACGCTTCATTTTGGTAGGCCTGCAGCGCGTTTTGGTCGCTATTTTTAAACCACTGTGTCCATTCATTCGCCAGCGCTTTTTGCTGCGGCAACATCGCAAAAACAACCAAAGCACTGAGCATAACTGCGTGATTTCGAACCAATAGCAGTGCGAGTGGAACAAGTACAATCAACAGATATATTCCCGCATCTACTCGCCACTTAGCACTTTCTTGGTCCCGTTTAAGCACCGATGTATTTGCACCCAAATTAGGCTTAAATGTCTCTATGTCACTGTTGTCAGCAGTATAGCTGGCAAATTTTCCACCTTTTACTCTTGCCAGTTTTTCAAGTCGAGTCGGGAATAACTTTGGCACGACTATCTGACCATACTGGTCTTTTAAAAAGCCGCCTTCAGGTAATTTGATTGGTGCGCCTTGCGCTGTACCTAAGGCATAGATACTTAACTTAAATGGGCTGTCAGAAAGAAGCTTTTGTACATCTTCTGCGTCTTCCTGTTCAAGTCCATCGGTTACCAAAATAATGTCACCATAGGTTGCACTTGCACCTGTTAACAGGCCAATGGCTTCTTCGATGCCTGCATACACGTTAGAGCCTTTTGAGGGCATGATCTCTGGACGAAGGCTCGGGATCAAATTCTCAAGAGTGGTGACATCAGTTGTGAGGGGCGACACGGTAAAAGCATCGCCTGCATAGGCGACTAAACCCGTTTCGCCTTCTTTAAATAGCTTTAGCATGTCTAAAGTTTTAAATCTCGCTTGGGTTAAGCGGTTTGGCGCGAGATCGGTTGAGTACATAGAATAAGACATATCCAGCACTAACACTCTAGGTGCTTGAGTTTTAAAAACCGGTACTTCTTGTTTCTCAATACTTGGTCCTACAACCGCAATAATGGCCAACAAAAAGAACACAATACCAAGCCAAGAGTTACTTTGTTTTTGGTGTTTTTGACCATCGGCTCCCATCACCACCTTCATCAGGTGCGGTGCGATAAGTTGCGCTGATTTTTGATTGGACTTTTTAGACCATTGCAATGCACTGTATATCACCCAAGGAATAAGCAACCAAAGCAGGTGTGGGCGAATAAATTCAAATTCCATCATATATTTACCCTCTTAATTTTGTTCTTAGTACGAGACTTAGCTGAACCACAAAAAGCAAGCCGAGTATCGCGAGGAGAGGAATATAAAACAGTGAAATCTTAGGACGGAAAGTCTGTGTTTCATCACTTATCGGCTCTAGCTCATCTAGCATAGCGTAGATCTGTTGTAGGCCTTCCACGTCTTTTGCGCGAAAATATTGCCCACCAGTTTCTTTGGCGATATGTTGCAACGTTTTCTCGTCGATACTACTACCGGCCATAGAATTAAAACCAAATAAACCAAAACCGCGTCTACCATCTGAGCCAACACCAATAGTATAAATTTTTATGCCTTCTTCTCGGGCTAAGATCAGTGCTTCTTCTGGTTGAAGGTTGCCCGCGGTGTTTTGACCATCGGTCAGCAAAATCAAGATTTTGTTACTTTGTTCACGTTCACCAAAACGCTTAACCGACAAACCAATAGCATCGCCAATCGCTGTGGCGCGTCCAACTAAACCAATTTGTGCCTCACTTAGCATTTGGCTAACCGTCGCTAAATCCCGGGTGAGTGGTGTTTGCAAAAATGCGGTGTCACCAAAAAGAATAAGTCCCAGACGATCTCCTTGGCGCGCTTCGATAAAGTCGCTAACAACGGCCTTGACGACAGACAATCTGTCCACTAAGCGACCTTGGTATTCCATATCTTGCTCTGTCATTGAAGCCGACAAGTCAACGGCAAGCATAATATCGCGTCCCTCGTTTGGTACAACGATTGGGTCGTCAAGCCAAGTCGGGTTTGCCGCTGCGGTTACCAGTAGTAGCCAGATGAGTGTTTCTACTAGGCTTACTTTTGCGCGCTTATTGAGTTGATTTGTGCTCGCGAGTTGTAACTTTGCGGCACTTGGCATACGAATATTGATGTTGGTCTGCGCGATACTCGGTTTAAACTTCGCAATTAGCCAAGGCAGAGGTAACAATAAAAAGGCAAGGGGCCAACTAAACTCAAACATCGAGACGCTCCTTCACTTTGAAGGTATTAATCGCACGACATAGTTTATCGCTGAGTGCGGGGTCTTGAGTCGGTGCATATAACGAGTTGAGCTCTTGCTGAGTGAGTTCAACGCGTGTGAGTCTTGCTTGCAGCGTTAACCATTCTTGGCCCGATCTACTCGCAGCGGTATTACCGTAATAATGTTTTACTAAACGTTTGAGTATGGTGTGTAATGCTTGGGCATTATCCTGCGAATGACTCAGTTTTACGGCTTCCTTTTTTGCCTTTAAAAATTGCTGGCGACGATATAATAGCCAACACGTAGCCGCAAATATTGTGAGTAGAACACAAATGGCTCCCCACATTGGATAAGAAAGTGGCCACCAGCTCACGCTTTGAGGGATGACCACATCATTAAGCTGGTCGAGTGGATTGACTTGCATTTAACCCCTCATGATTTGTAATTCGATTGGTAATGACGCATCGTACTTTTGTAACGACATACCAGAGCGCTTAAGTAGCGCTAATCTTCGATTGAAAAAGTCAGACGCATTTTGCGAGAATTTGTCTCTAAATTGCTTGTCCATCAAGGGCAATGTCCAGTTTTGTTCACCAGCAGAGACCTCAATTGCTTGACTGTATTCAGGCAGATGATGCTCAAAAGGATCGCTTACCATACAACCAATGACTTCGTTATGGCGAGTGGCACGCTCTAGTAATTTAAAGCTTTCATTATTCAACTCCGTAAAGTCCGAAATGAGATAAATCAGGCTGCCGGGCTTAGCCAGATGCACAAGTCGTTTTAAATTCTCATTGAAACGATCCCCCGAGGGGTGAGTCTCTTTTTGAATTAATGCTTGTTCGTGTAGGGCACAAAACTGATGAGCTAGCGCAAGCACTCCACGGTCGCGAGCAATCGGTTTTAGCTCGTGGTGATTGCTGTCATTAAATACCACACCACCAACACGGTCGCCGCGTTGGCATGCAGCCCAAGACACCAAAATGCCTAAGTGCGCCGCAAGCACCGACTTAAGTAACAGCTTTGAACCAAATAGCATGCTTGAGGAAAAGTCACAAAATACAAAAACGGGACGTTCTTTCTCTTCTTGAAAGAGTTTCGTGTGTGCTTCACCGGTACGCGCGGTAACGCGCCAGTCAATCGCACGAATATCATCACCATATTGGTATTGTCTGACTTCAGCGAACTCCATACCCCGACCTTTATGCGGTGCAAGGTATTGTCCTGATTGAGCACTTTTCACTTTTCCTCTCGGTTTGAGCGAAAGTAAATGCGCTTTGGACTTATAAAAAAGTAGCTCTTTCAGGCCGAGTTCGACACCATTACTGTGGCTTTCATTAAACCAGCTGGCTGAATTAAACTGCTTGATGTCGTTCATAGTATTATGGAACAGCAACCAATTCTAAAATCTTACTGATCACCTGATCTTTGGTGATCCCATCCGCCTGTGCTTCATAACTCAGCACGATACGGTGGCGTAGCACGTTATGCACCACAGCTTGAATATCTTCTGGTGTGACAAAGTCTCTGCCTTGTAGCCACGCATGAGCACGAGAACATTTATCAAGCGCAATTGTAGCTCGAGGACTCGCGCCATAATCAATCCAGCTTGCAAGCGTTGCATCAAAGCGTTGTGGCTGTCTGGTCGCAATAATCAATTGCACAAGATATTGCTCTAGTGGCTCAGCAAGATGCATGCTTAGTACGGTTTTACGGGCCTCAAATAGGGTTGCTTGACTAATCGGTGTGAAGGTTGCTTGGTACTCCTCTAACGCCTCGCCACGAGTGAGGCGCAAAATATCAACCTCGGTTTCTGCATCCGGATAATCGATATTCAGATGGAGTAAAAAGCGGTCGAGCTGCGCTTCAGGTAACGGATATGTACCTTCTTGCTCAAGCGGGTTTTGTGTCGCCATTACCATAAATAGCTCAGGCAATGGATACGTTGTTTTGCCAACGGTTATTTGGCGCTCAGCCATTGCTTCTAGTAGCGCTGATTGCACTTTGGCTGGCGCTCGGTTGATTTCGTCGGCCAAAATCAAATGATGAAAAAGCGGCCCTTTCTCAAACACAAATTCGTTGGTTTGTTGGCGATAGATATCTGTTCCAGTCACATCAGAAGGTAATAAGTCAGGGGTAAACTGGACGCGTTGGAAACTGCCTTCAATACCTTTAGCTAGTGCATTTACCGCACGGGTCTTAGCAAGACCTGGAGGGCCTTCAACCAATAAGTGTCCATCTGCTAAAAGTGCGATAAGCAAGGATTCGGTCAGTGCACTTTGTCCTAAAATTTGGGTATCTAAATATTCTTTTAGTTGAGAAAACTCGTTTACTGCCATGAGACTGCCTTTTAAGCCGACAAAAATAAAAATAGTTATATGGACGCTGAATGAATAATCAAGTTGATTAGACTCATAATTTTAGAAAAGTTCATAAATTTTAAATAACAATTTCAAATACTTTGAGATTGCTTGAAAAAGCATCTAAAGTTGGTTTTCACGGTTTAAAAAGCAGCCATTTCGTGCTTTGCTATTGGCAACTTCGATTTGGTTGTTTAGAATCGGAGGAAATTAACAGGTCAGACCTGTCAGCGGGAGAGCAAAATTCATGTCTGAACAAAACATACTAAAAACATCAAAAGGCGACCGAATCGCTATCGTGAGCGGCCTGCGTACGCCATTCGCAAAGCAAGCTACCGCTTTTCACCACGTTCCAGCCCTAGATTTAGGCAAAATCGTCGTCAACGAAATGCTTGAGCGTTTGAACTTCGATCGTAAAGAAATCGACCAACTGGTATTCGGCCAAGTTGTACAAATGCCAGAAGCACCAAACATTGCGCGTGAAATCGTACTTGGCACTGGCATGCCAGTTTCTGTTGACGCTTATTCTGTATCACGTGCATGCGCAACCAGTTTCCAAGCGATTGCTAACGTTGCAGAGAGCATTATTTCGGGCCAAGTGAGTGTCGGTGTTGCTGGTGGCGCGGACTCTTCATCAGTGTTACCGATTGGCGTGAGCAAAAAGCTTGCAGGTAGCCTTGTTGACTTGAACAAAGCACGTACGCTTAAGCAGCGTTTACAGATTTTCTCAAAGCTAAGACTCAAAGACTTACTGCCAGTGCCACCTGCAGTTGCGGAATATTCGACTGGCTTATCAATGGGGCAAACCGCTGAGCAAATGGCTAAGACTCACGGGATCAGCCGTGCAGATCAAGATGCGATGGCGCACCGCTCACATACCTTAGCTGCAAAAGCATGGTCGGAAGGCTTATTAAACAATGAAGTGATGGCTGCCCATGTTGAGCCATACAAAAGCTTTATTGATAAAGATAATAACATCCGTGAAAACTCCTCATTGGAAAGCTACGCCAAGTTAAAGCCTGTATTTGACAGACAGCACGGCTCAGTAACAGCAGCAAATGCAACGCCACTGACCGATGGTGCAGCGGCAGTATTAATGATGAGCGAAAGCAAAGCCAAAGCGCTTGGCTACGATATCTTAGGTTATGTGCGTAGTTTTGCCTTCTCTGCAATCGGCGTACACGAAGATATGTTGATGGGTCCTGCACATTCAACACCTATAGCACTTGACCGAGCGGGTATTACACTTGCTGATCTTGACCTGATAGAAATGCATGAAGCTTTCGCAGCGCAAGCGCTGTCCAATATGAAAATGTTTGGCTCAGACAAATTCGCGCAAGAAAAACTTGGTCGCAGTAAAGCAATTGGCGAAATCGACATGGATAAGTTTAACGTGCTTGGTGGCTCACTTGCATATGGTCACCCATTCGCAGCAACCGGCGCACGCTTGATCACGCAAAGCCTACATGAGCTTAAGCGCCGCGGCGGTGGTCTTGCATTGACAACAGCCTGTGCTGCAGGTGGTCTTGGAGCAGCATTCGTATTGGAGAGCGCATAATGTCAGTATTTTCTTATGAATTAAACGACCATAAAGTCGCCATCGTCACCATCGACGTACCGGGCGAAAAGATGAACACCCTACGTGATACATTTGCTGACGAATTATTAGAGATCATCGCAAAGAGTAAGCAAGACGACGTAACAGGTATGGTTTTTATCAGTGGTAAAGACGATAACTTTATCGCTGGTGCAGACATTAAAATGCTGGATAGCGCTAAAACCCGCGAAGATGCGTTAGCGATTTCGGAAATGTGTCATAAAACCTTCTTTAAATTGGCTGATTTACCATTCCCGACCGTTGCCGCGATCCACGGTGTAGCACTGGGTGGCGGCTTGGAGTTTGCGCTGGCTTGTGATTACCGTGTGTGTACTGAAGACAGCAAGACGAAACTGGGTCTTCCAGAAGTACAGCTTGGTCTATTGCCAGGTGGTGGCGGTACACAGCGTCTACCGAAATTAGTTGGTATTCAAAAAGCACTTGAATGGATGCTAACTGGTAAACAAGTTCGACCTAAGCAAGCGAAAAAAGCGGGCCTAGTTGACGATTCCGTACCGCACAGTATTTTACTCGACGTAGCGGTGAAGCTTGCTAGAAAAGGTAAGCCTAAGCCTCGCAAACCGAATTTAGACAAAATTAGCCAATTGCTAGAGTCTAACCCGTTCGGACGCAATATCATTTTCAAAAAAGCGCAAGAAAATGTTGAGAAGAAAACAGGTGGTCACTATCCCGCGCCGCTCGCTATCATCAAAGCGGTACGTGCATCTGTAGAGCTGGACAAGCTAAAAGGTTATAAAACCGAAGCTGAGGGTTTTGCTGATTTAGTGATGTCTGAAGTATCACGCTCGCTACGTGGGATTTTCTTTGCGACAACGGAAATGAAAAAGGATTTCCAAGGTCAAGATCTTGCTCCTGTGAAGCGTGTGGCAGTGCTAGGTGGTGGCTTAATGGGCGCAGGTATTACCCATGTTAGTGCGGTTAAAGCAGGCACTCCGGTACGTATTAAAGATGTTGCGCATCAGGGCATTAGCAACGCATTAAATTACAGCTATAAGATCCTAACTCAACGCCAAAAGCGTCGTATTATTTCAAAGGCAGAGATGCAGTCAACTTTGAATATGATCACGGGGACAACAGATTACACTGGTTTTAAACACACAGACATGGTGATTGAAGCCGTATTTGAAGACTTAGACCTTAAACAGTCGATGGTGGCGGATATTGAACGCGAATGTAGTGAGAGTACGATATTTGCAAGTAATACGTCATCATTACCAATCGGCCAAATCGCGGCAAAAGCGACGCGTCCTGAAAACGTAATTGGTTTGCATTATTTCTCACCTGTAGAAAAAATGCCGCTGGTGGAGATCATTCCGCACGAGACCACCAGTGATGAGGTTATTGCGCGCACTGTGGCTTTTGCTCGTAAGCAAGGGAAAACACCAATCGTCGTAAAAGACAAAGCTGGTTTTTACGTAAACCGTATTCTGGCACCTTATGTTAACGAAGCGGCAAATCTTTTGCTTGCTGGTGAGCCGATAGAGAAAATCGATCAAGCCTTGGTTGAGTTTGGTTTCCCAGTTGGTCCTCTTGCGCTTCTTGATGAAGTAGGTGTAGACATTGGTTCTAAGATAGCGCCAATCCTAGAAAAAGAATTAGGTGCTCGCTTTAAGGCGCCGGATGCTTTTGCACGTATGATAGATAGCAAACGTCTAGGTCGCAAATCTGGTCGTGGTTTCTATACCTATGAAGGTAAAAAAGGCAAGCAAGTGGACGAGTCAGTTTATGAGTTACTCGGTGTCACGCCTTCTCCTAAGTTGAATAAACAAGAAATTGCGAACCGCTGCGTTGCACAGATGCTCAATGAGGCTGCGCGCTGTCTTGACGAAGGTATTATTCGTAATGCAAGAGATGGTGATATTGGTGCTATTTTTGGCATTGGTTTCCCTCCATTCTTGGGCGGTCCATTTAGCTATATGGACAAAAAAGGCGCCAATAAGGTGTGTTCAGAGCTATCAACATACGCTGCTGACAACCCTGTATTTACACCTGCGGAGCCGCTACTTGCAATGGCCGAAGAAGGCAAAGCTTATTACGAGTAACGATGCTTAATACTCGTTAGTGAAAATATCCTATCTGTAAGCCGCTGTAATGCGGCTTTTTTCGTTCTCTGGTCTAGACTTAATAGCTGTAATGGTATGTAACTTTTGTATCATCGACATGGATTCTACAGCACCTAGACGGCCTCTAATTTCTTCTTTTTACTGCACACTAGGATTTGCTGAATTTAGACAGCAGAGTATATGAATAAACGTATTTTTTTGCAGATCAGTGGCTTAGTTATTTTTACTATTTTGGTGAGTGGTGGCCTATTTTATTGGTCCACCTTGTTAAACCACTCCATTTCTTCATTTCATCAGTCATGGCAATCAGAAACTGAAGTTGCAATTAAACGTGCTGAACTGCTAGCTGAACTGGAGCGTAGCTTTGGTTATAACGGCTTTATTCATCACTTCAAAAATTATGTACTACGCCAAGACGAGATTTATTACGAACAGGCTTTAGCTGATGTTGAAGCGACCAAAGCGACAATCCTAAAATTGCAAAGTACGGCGCTTAGCAGCCAAGAGACAAAGGCATTAGCCGCTATTCAACACACCTTTGATGAATATACACAAATGCTTGCGCTTGCTAAATCAAAATTCACATCGAGAAGATTGAGTTCTGAGGTTGTGGATCGCTTAGTGAAAGTAGATGACACGGACGCAGAAGCTGCATTTAATTATTTGCGTAAGTCGATTGGTGAGAAGTTTGAGCTTGCAAAGCAAAACCAATCGGTAAAGCTTGCTCAAACCCAAGAGTTGAGTAACACCGGTATATTGTTGCTGCTACCAATAGTCTTGTTGTTTGCTTGCTTAAACATCTTTACGCTCATTTTTGTGGTTAAACTTATCAACGAAAAGCGAAAGCTATTCAACTCTACTCCTGATGCCATTTTATATTGTGATAAAGACGGTAGGCTTACAGAGGTCAATAAGGCCTGTACAGATTTATTTGGGTATCAGCCTCAAGAGCTATTAGGTATGCAAGTTGAAGACCTCATTCCAGAGCGGTATATAAGTAAACATGTTGTGGACAGAGAGAAGTTCCAAGGCACTTCTACCATGCGTAGGGTGACGCATGATGGTCTAAAAATTGTAGGGAGGCACCAATCAGGTGTGGAGATCCCAGTGGATATCGCGTTATCTACGGTGTCCGTCTCTAAAAATGATGTTTTTATTGCGGTGATCCGAGATTTACGTCAAGAACAAGAATTGAAGAACCGGGCTGAACTGGATTTCTTAACCCAGGTTATGAATCGCAGAAAGATTGAAGCGCTGTTGAAAGAAGAAGTACAGCGGGCCATACGCTATCATCGAGCGCTTTCGCTACTGGTAATCGATGTTGATCATTTTAAACAATTAAATGACACTGCAGGACATCAAGATGGTGATAATGCATTGAAAGAAGTTGGGCAATTCTTAAGAGAGCAGGCACGACCAAGCGACCATATTGGACGATGGGGCGGTGATGAATTTGTAATTATCTGCCCCGAGACTAGACCGGATGCCGCGCTTAATTTTGCACAACGACTGGTGCATGAATTTACTCGTTTCACCAGTTTTGGACTGACATTTAGCATTGGCGTCGCGGGGTATGAGCTTATTGGTGAAAGCTTTAATCACAAACGATGTTTTGAAGAAGCTGATTTAGCCCTCTATGAGTCGAAAAAGTCAGGTCGAGATCGTGCTTCGCTTTATATCGCGCCACGCAGTTCTCTTGACAAAAAGGCATAGTCTAAAACGAGATCTTTTACTTTGGCCGTTAAAAACCTTACAATTTGCGCCCAGTTTAGACTTGTGGCGGATGTTGATGCATAAAATAGAAGACCTCATTGCTGTTTTTAATGGGTTATTCCTGCACACGCTTAACACGGAGCTGGTAGTGGGCGACGATGAGCCTATCTATCTACCTGCAAATGAATCATACCCTCATCACCGCATTATTTTTGCTCATGGCTTTTATGCCAGTGCTTTGCATGAAGTTGCACATTGGCTCGTTGCGGGTGAAGCACGTCGGCAACTCGAAGATTACGGCTACTGGTATTGTCCCGATGGGCGAGATAAGGCGCAGCAGCTCGAATTTGAAAAAGTGGAAGTGAAACCACAAGCGATTGAGTGGGCGTTAAGTGTCGCGGCTGGTTTTTCATTTAATGTTTCCGTTGATAACCTCAACGGTGAACAAACTTGCCGTTTCAGTTTTCAACAACGGGTGCATCAGCAAGTGCTAGTTTTATTAGAAAGCGGATTTAATACCAGAACGACTCAACTAATCAACGCATTAAGCAATTTTTATAATACACCTTGGCCTTTACGCCAGCAGCAATTTAACTGGGATATCCCGACAGAGCTAAGCATGGAGTTTGACGATGCAATTTAAGCTTGGACTTATCATCAATCCTTTAGCTGGGCTTGGTGGGAGCGTTGCACTAAAAGGTAGCGATGGTGCAGAAACAGCTCAACAAGCATTGGCGTTAGGTGCAGAGCCTCGCGCTAATCAGCGAGCAAAAACGGCTTTAACACAATTACTTTCACATCAACAAAATATCGAAATATACACTGTTAATGGTGAGATGGGGGAGCGTACGGCAAAAGAGCTGGGTTTTAACACCCAAGTGATTTATCAAACTCAAAGTACGGCAACTCGTCCTGAAGATACCGAGACCGCAGCGCAGATGATGCAGCAGCTCGGTGTCGATTTGATTTTGTTTGCTGGTGGCGATGGCACTGCCCGTAACATTTGCCACGCGGTGGGTGATTCATGCCCTGTACTTGGGATCCCTGCTGGGTGCAAAATTCATAGCGGCGTATACGCGATAACGCCAAAAGCAGCAGGTAGAGTCGTTGAACTTTTGGTTACCGGAGAGCTCGTCTCTATTGGCGAAGCCGATGTGATGGACATTGATGAAGCTGCATTTCGTGAAGGGACTGTGCGCGCTAAGCGATTTGGTGAAATGCAAGTGCCGACCGAGCTGAGATATGTGCAAGCGGTGAAAAATGGTGGCAAAGAAAGCGATGAGCTGGTGTTGGCTGATATCGCCGCCTATGTGGTTGCCGAAATGGAAGAAGACGAAACCTACATTATGGGGTCTGGTTCTACCGTTGCAGCAGTGATGGAAGAGATGGGACTTAACAATACACTTCTTGGTGTTGATGTTGTAAGGGACCAAGCGCTGATCGCGCAAGACCAAACCGCGCAGCAATTGTTGTCGCTTGCTGATGACAAAACAAAGTTAGTGATCACATTAATTGGTGGGCAAGGACACATTTTTGGCCGCGGTAATCAGCAGCTAAGCCCTAACCTCATCAAAAAAATCGGTAAAGATAATATTATCCTTATCGCCACAAAATCGAAATTAAAGGCCTTAAATGGTCGTCCTTTAATTGCTGATACCGGTGACGAACAACTTGATGAGTCCTTAGCTGGATTTATTAAAGTGATCACTGGATTCAATGACCATGTGATGTACGCCATAGGCCATCAAGAATAATTTAGGAATAAATATGTCTTTAGTAGAATATGTAGAGAAAGCGCAGCAGTTTTTTGATGAGCTTGTCGATAGAGCGAGCGATGATGAACTATTTGCTGGCGGCTATTTACGCGGCCACTTTGACTTAGCGGTAGGCTATGCGCAAGTAGAGGAAGCAGATCTTTCGATTGATGAGTTAAATGCCAAAGTTGAGAGCAGCTTGGTAAAAGCATACCGAAATGGAGAGCTAAATGACGATGATAAAGCGCACGTAGTTTCTATTTGGGAGCAGGTGCAAAATCTAAAATAAATGCACCTCGCTCGAGTGTAGCAGATGCTAGGGCCTGTTGACCTTTGCTGTTTGATTTTTGTTCTCCTGAGTGTGTTTTGGTCGCGACGCTCGACTTGCCGCCTAGTAATCTAGGCAAAAGTTGAGCAACAATGAACAAAGCGCACTCAGGTGAACCCAAAGGGCAGCGCTTGATTAGCATTTCTACTGTGTTATCGCCTGACTCACATAGAATAACTATGCTACGCAGGCTCTGCCTTGTATAAATACCAATCAAACTGCTGCAAAAACAAACTTGAAAGATAAACAGGCCCTAGAAGTCTAATTTGCATCTGCTACTCAGCCTCTTTTGGCCTTACATCAAAAATCGCCAATAGATGAATAACAGTGCAAAGCCCACTAAATAAACCAGCCCCAGTCCCGTTAAAATCTTGGTGTACATGGGTTGACGGCGATAGATCTCACCTTTCACTAATCCTAAATTCATCCAAGCAAAGATGGGAGTAGTGACAAACGCTGAGCTCATGGCAAACATCAGCATGCTCTTTAAGTCGGCTTTAAAAAACAGCACTACGGCCATACCAAGCGCTGCTTGTAGCAATAGAATGAGCGTGTAACTCTTTTTCGTTGTGTTAGGGCGTAACAGCTGAAGCGATTCACTAAGCACTCGGGAGTAGCCGTCTAACACCGTGATCGTTGTGCCAAACATACATAAAAATGCGACGCCTGCAATTAGCCATCTGGCCCATTCGCCAATCGTATTGGCATACATATCAATGAGCTGCTGTGAGAACGCAACACCTGCGAGTTCAACAGGCTTATCTTGACCATATTGCATGAGCATACCGAGCAAACAAAAAACGACCGCAAGACCCAGCGTAACAAAATATCCCACCTTGAAATCCAGTAGGATCTGGCTACTTGTTAGCGGTTGTTTAGCCATCTTCGTTTTTAGCCAAGAGGAATTAATGGCAGAAATCTCGATTGGTGCAGGCATCCAACCCATTAAAGCAACTAAAAACCCCAGTAGTGCGATGTCGTAGGGGGAAACCGGATCAATGGGGGCTGGATGGGCCGGTCCATTATTAACTGCAATAGCAAGTGCCATAACCGTGGAAATGGTCAAAATTATCATTACCCATTTGCTAGTCACATCGAGTATTTTGTAATGCCCAACCAATAAGATTGCCAAGCAGCTAGCCAAAAGTATAAAGCTTAACAATTCAATATTTATTGGAAATGGCAGCGAGTAGCTCAAGAGACTTGCTGTAAGTAATAGCACACCCGCGGTATTTACAATGGCTGCGAAAATATTGAGTAGCACAAAAACCTTAAATCCGAAGCGGTAATGTGCATGATAGCCTTCGACGACAGTGTGCTTAGAGTGACTTGTGTACTCTACTGCATATTTGAAAAAGGGATATTTGAGCAAATTAACGGCAACAATTAGCCAGATCAATTGACTACCAAATAGTGCCCCAGCCTGAGTTGACGAAACGAGATGTGAACCACCGATAGCAGCAGTTGCCATTAATATTCCAGGCCCAAAGATGGCAAACTTGCCTTTAAGAGATAGCAGCGCTGGCAATGTAAATTCCTTAAGTCATTGTTATTTTAATTTTGCTGCCAGTCTACGAAGTTTTAAGAATTGCCGCAATACTGTCGTTGAGTCGCATTTCAAAGATGGTGTTGAGTGTGAGGTAACTAGTCGCTTACTCCATCTTGCTCTAAAAAGTATTCATCTAGGTCTTCTTTGATGTCTTGGTAATCATCTTCATCTAAATTTAAAACCTTCAATACATCTGCTTTCATTAAGTGCCAATCAGGCGCGGCAACAAAACGTTTATTGATATGTACAAAATTTTCAGCCATTTTTAGAGCGGCGAAAGCTAATTTCTGCTCTTCGTCTTTACAGTTCCCCAAAAACTCAGGGTCATGATGGCATAAAATCATCTGACAAATACTTTGTGGCAAATTCCAAGAAGCTGATAGGAAGTAGCCGATAATGGCGTGATTGGTCTCGTACTTTTCTTCTTCGTGCTCGACTAACAGCTTGTCATAATCTTTGTTAGCGGCAATGAGTGTTTCCATATAATCTGGGTAATTAACCGCCATGGCAGCAATTCCTGCGTCGTGAAATAATCCTAGCAAGTGCAAGTTTTCGATAGGAACACGCGATTTAAGTTTATTACCAATTACCATAATGCTATCTGCGATGTCTGAAGCGTTATCCCAAAACCGCTCCAAACTGATACAACATTTACGTTGGTCAAAGGTTTGTTTGAGCAAAAAGCCGGTTACAAGCTTACTGATAGAGTCTAGACCTAGAAAGACGACAGCCTGTTTTACATCAGTTACTGTTCTCGCTAAACCATATAATGGGGAGTTGATGACTTTTAACACAGCAGCAGAGGTACTGACATCATGAGCGATGATCGTAGCAACATCGTTCAGATCTGGATCTGCTGCAGCAAGTGCAGCTTGCAATTCGCTTATCAGCGCGGGCTTTGGTGGTAAATTAAAACCATGTTTGACGTCAGCTAACACTTTGTCGTCTAGATCTATCATCTAAAAATCCTTAATTTCAGACATATAAAAAGCATAGCGTAAATTCTTTATTGGACACCGACTTGAGACAAAAAAATGCCAAGTCGACTACTAATTCGGCAAAGTGTCTCGTCAATAGGCACGTTTTCTTGCTTAACATGTAAATATTAAGTTATGGTTAAGCAATTTTTTTCTTAGGGCAATGGTATGCACGAAACACAACAAGCGAACTCGCAAAACTCTGCGATCACCCGTTTTTTAAACGGGATAGAGCGGGTAGGGAATAAACTCCCTGACCCTGCAATCATTTTCTTATCAGCAATGTTGCTGATTTGGCTGCTATCTTGGTTATTTTCAGGCGTAGAATTTAGCGCTATTGATCCAAGAACCAATCAGGCGATTGTCGTTCACAATTTATTAGACCCAAATGCGCTCGCCGGATTTATGGCAACGATGGTAAAAACCTTCACGGGATTTGCGCCATTAGGCGTGGTGTTAGTTGCTATGCTAGGTGTGGGGGTTGCTGAACATTCTGGCTATATTAATACTGGCCTTAAAATCATGCTTAAACGCACGCCTCAGGCACTACTAACTCCTTCTATTATTCTTATCGCAATTGTAAGTCACACGGCGACAGATGCTGGATACGTGTTAGTTATTCCGCTTGCTGGTGTCATTTTCTATGCGATGGGAAGACACCCTCTTGCGGGTATTGCTGCGGCATTTGCTGGCGTAAGCGGCGGATTTAGCGCGAACTTTATTCCTTCAGGTATCGATCCGTTGCTACAAAGCTTTACCCAAAGTGCAGCGCAGATCATCGATCCAGAAATTGCGATTAACCCACTAAACAATTGGTTTTTCACCTCAGCATCGAGCTTATTCATTATTTTATTAGGTTGGTATATCACTGATAAAATCATAGAGCCAAGGCTAAAAGCGACAGAAATTGACGGCGATACAGAGAGCTTGCCTTCGTTTGATGAGATCACAAGCAAAGAAAAAAAGGGCTTTGTGGTGGCGTCTATGGTGATGTTAGCAGGTATCGCGTTATTAGTTTATGCATCAAGCGGTGAAGATTCAGCACTACGCAGCCCGTCGGGCGCTTTAACTGATTATAGTGCGCCGTTAATGCAATCAATTGTACCACTTATCTTCCTACTGTTTTGGATCCCAGGTGCGGTATACGGTTTCGTTGTCGGTACGTTTAAAACCTCAAAAGACATGATTGATGCCATGACTAAAGCCATGAATAGCATGTCTTACTATATTGTTATGGCGTTTTTCTGTGCACTTTTCATCAGTGCCTTCAGCCATTCAAATTTGGGTGCACTGCTTGCCATCGAGGGGGCTCAAGTATTAAAAGCATTAGCGCTTCCAAGCTATGTTACTGTGGTTGGTATTATCTTCCTGACCGCATTTGTAAACCTATTTGTGGGGTCAAGCTCTGCAAAGTGGGCGTTACTGGGGCCGATTTTTGTTCCAATGTTGATGCAATTGGGTATTTCACCTGATTTAACACAAGCGGCTTATCGTGTTGGTGATTCTGGCTCAAATATAATTACTCCGCTTATGCCTTACTTCCCGCTGGTTGTGGTTTACTGCCAGAAATACGTTAAGTCGACAGGAATAGGTACATTGATAGCGATGATGTTGCCTTACTCAATTGCCTTTTTGATTGGTTGGAGCATCTTCTTATTGATCTACTGGATGCTTGGTATTCCGCTAGGTCTACAAGCGAGTTATGCATATCCAGCTGGTATGTAATTTGAGGTTTAGTAATAAAAAGCGTTGTTTGAAATAACAGCGCTTTTTATATTCTGTTATTTTGCACTGCGCCTTACGCGGCTTTATTGATACCCAGCCAAGAAAATGAGCGATGTAAAAACGCCTCAGCGCCTGTTTCAATGCATTCACCATGGGCAATAACGATATATTGAGGTTGCCAAGCAGCCATCTTTGAAAAACAGGCTCGGGCTTGCTGCTTCCCAAACGCAAACGAAGTTCGCCAGTCTATGGGCGTTTTGCCGTTAGGGCTAATAATCCCGGTGATTTTCGCTAATACTTTTTTAAAACCGGAGAAGTGATTAGGGTGAAAGTTCTCGATAAGATCTGTCAAAATTAATGTACTGCTCTCTTTGTGGAAGAATACGACTTCTTCCATCACCGCGCTGCCTTTAAAAATGAGTTGCTCAATATCTCCTTGCCACTCGGGTTCTGCCATGTCGCCCAGTTGGCGCTGAAAAGTAAGATCTGGCCGTTTTTTGTCGACACCTGGAGAAGCAAACATAATCGCATGTGGGAACTTTTCCTGCCAATCTCCCATAAATAGGTGATGAAGTTTATTTGGAGAAATTAGATAGTTGACTTGCCCAAGTTGAGTCAATTCACTGAGTAGTTCATCGGTTAATTTTCCTGGAGAGTGCACCCATAATGCGCCAGAGGAAAGCTTTACTATGGTGCTTCGGGTAGTGTATGGCATGCCAAAGAATGGGACAGCTGGGCCGTTATGGATCCAAATGTTTTTATCAATTGCAATTAATTCGCTCATCTGATTTCCTTACTCTTGTTAGCGTGAATGACTATATCAGGGAATTTTTTTGTTTAAAATATAGCCTTATGCAAGCTTGTGTGAAATTTATTTAAATCCTTGTACTAGCTTACCTTATTATTAATCTTGGGCGCGTTGTTCAGTCCCATATCTCGCCATAAAAAGCGCAACGCTTTGCTCTACAATAAAGTCCGTTTCCTCTATATTTGTGAGATCAAATCCATAAAGCCGTGGGTAAAAGATAAAAGACTTGAGTTGATATAAAAACTGTTGTGCTGCGAATGCCTGATGTTCGATATACAGTGCATTGTTAGCGACAGCATCGGCTAAAAACGTTTCTAAATAACGCATACAACCTACTTTACTGTTATTGAAATGCGCAGCCAATGTAGAGTCTTGCAACAACTCGATAAATGCCACGCGAGCCACTTTGATAAATGATTCAGAAGTGAGCAGATTGACTTCTAGTAAAGCGATTTCTTGAAGTTGTTTTGCAATCGAGATATCGGGTCGATATTGATAAATATCACCTTGGTCAACCTGAAGCATCATGTGTTCAAGTACGTTATACAGTAGCAGCTCTTTAGTCTCAAAGTGATTATAGATCGTTCGTTTAGACACTTCAGCGTGCTTTGCGATGAGATCCATACTGGTATTTTGAGCACCGTGCTGAGCAAATAACTGTTGGGCAGCCTCTAGAATTTGCAGTCGCTTTCTTTCTGATTGTTTCATTTTCTCTATTACAGGCAAGGGAATATCTACAAATGGATACTCCGCATTTTAGCAAAACTAAAATAAATTACACTGCTTAGTTTACTTTCTGTTCTTGATGTGTAAACTACACTGTGTAGTTTACTTTTGGTGGTTATATGAAAAAGCGAACATGGTTTGGATTGATTGTGGTCTTGCTGATAGGAGTAGGAGTAGGAGTAGGAGGAGTTATGGCTTCTAATTTAAATGCTGCAGTAAATCAAAGTGGGTATTCATCAACTCAATATAGCGATGGTAAATTTCATAATACTCATGAAACGAATAAAACGAGCCTAGGTAAGACGCTGGAAATTTTTTGGCGCTTTTTTACCGAGCAAAAAGTCAATGCGGTGCCGAAGGTTGATATGCCAGTAAAAGTGCTCACTGAGGAGAATTTAAAGGCACTTTCTGATACGCACACTCACGTTATCAAACTGGGACATTCATCAGTACTTATTAAAGCGCAAGGGAAATATCTTCTGATTGACCCCGTTTTTGCTGAACGAGCATCACCATTTTCATTTATTGGTCCAAAGCGTTTTCATCAACCACCTATTACTATTGAATCATTGCCTCAAATTGATAAGGTGCTGATTTCACATAACCATTACGACCACCTAGACAAAGAAAGCGTAAAGCGATTAGCAAACAGAGTGGGGGCATTTTATGTACCTTTGGGTGTAGAAGGCGATTTGTTAAAGTGGGGAGTTCCCGCCGAAAAAATAAAGCAGTTTGACTGGTGGCAGTTTGAAGAAACCGCTGAGTTAACACTCACCTTTACACCTACTCAGCATTTTTCTGGACGTGGGCTTGGAGATGCAAATAAAACCCTTTGGGGAGCGTGGGCTATTCGCACTGCAGACAAAAATATCTTTTTTAGTGGAGACTCTGGTTATTTTGCTGGGTTTAAGGAAATAGGTGAAAGGCTTGGCCCGTTTGACCTAACCTTAGTAGAGACTGGCGCCTATGATAAAGATTGGTCTGATATTCACATGACGCCAGAGCAAAGCGTACAAGCTCATTTAGATCTGCGAGGAACGCATATGATCCCCATTCATAATGCTACTTTTGACTTGGCTTTTCACTCTTGGTTTGATCCGCTCGCAAGAGTCAAAGTCGCAGCAGAGCAAAATCAAGTGGCACTGGTAACACCTGTTGTGGGTGAAGTTTTGACGCTATCAGAAACACTATCAACTAGCAGCTGGTGGGAAGCGTTGATGCCCTAATATCCATAGCTTAGTAATTGAATAAGGGCTAACGCATGATGCGGGAACCCTTATTTGGCTTGCTTGTGTTAAGCAATCAACAGCCTTAATGAGAAGGCCATAAGCAAAACAGCAAGTGCTTTTTCAACTAGGTTCATCTTGTTCAAGAACCAAGCGCGGGAAGATGGGGCTGAGAATAATAAGCTGACACAGATAAACCACAAGGCGTTAACACTGCACATCCAAGCGCCGTAAAAAAGTTGAATATGCAACGGAGTTCCTTGGCTGACGACATTGGTCACTACGGCTAAGAAAAACAGGGTTGCTTTTGGGTTAGTTGCATTAGTTAAAAAACCAAGACTAAAGGCTTTTTTGAGCGACTGTGAGCTTACATCAGCTTGGGCATTTTCTGCATTCAGTTGAATCGTTCCTGCACTTTTGAGTAATTGAATAGCGATGTATATAAGATACGCAGCGCCGATTAATTTAGCTACTTGTAAAACCCAAGGTGAGGCCTGCATCAGTGCGCCGACACCAAGTAAGGTATATAAGATATGAACACTAAGCCCAGTGCCAATCCCCAAGGCTGTCATTGCGCCATGTAGTCTGCCGTATTTTAAGCTTTGTCTGACCGTGATAACAAAGTCAGGGCCTGGCAAGATCACTGCAACAAAATGAATGATGGCTAATGATAAAAACTCTGGCCAATACTGCACCATAATAAGCTCCCAATATAATATTGAATAATTGAGAACATTGTATTTTCATTCTTCTGAGAAGATAATAATCTGAAAATAGAAATAACTTTTGCGTGGAGCGCACAAATGGGAGAGCTATGACGACCAGTAAACATATTGAACTCCTGCAAGAAATGTCGATTTTTGTTTCGGTAGTGAATACTGGAAGCTTCTCCAAAAGCGCTCGGCAATTAGGTGTCTCGCCGTCATCAGTGAGTCGTGCCATAAAACTACTTGAACAGCAATTGGGGGTGTGTTTACTTCAACGCACCACACGCAGCTTAAGATTGAGCGAAACAGGAAGGGCTGTGTATGAGCGCTGTACTCAGTTGGAACAAGCCGCCAAAGACGTTATCTCGCTTTGTGAAAGCTATCATCAAACGGCACAAGGAACAGTAAAAATCGCAGCGCCAAAAGCGGTCGCACATACACTAATTCACCCAAATGTGATGGCGTTTCTAGGCGAGTTTCCAAATATTGATGTTCATTTGATGCTAGACGACAACGCGTTGGATTTGATCCGTGATGAAATAGACATTCTATTTAAAATTACCAACGAGCCTCCACAAGGCTTAATAGGTAGAAGCGTAATGACGATAGAACATATAGTGGCGGCATCACCAAAATATCTTGCGACCCACTCAATTCCTACTCACCCTAAAGAACTAGTACAGCACAGCTGTATTGCCTTGGGGGAAACGGATGCTGATGCTAAGTGGCGATTCAGAAAAGGCACACAAAAACTCACAACTCCAGTTAACGGGCGCTATAAAGCAAATCATACTCGAGTGAGGTTAGATGCTGCGCTGCAAGGGCTTGGGATCACAAGCTTACCTATGTTTGTAGCTAAAGATGCGTTAGCGTCAGGAGAGTTGATACAGGTATTACCTGAATGGCAATTTGAGACTCACTATTCAGGCGAGCTGTGGATGCTATACCCAGCAACTCGCCATATTCCTGCAAAAGTGAGTATTTTTGCTGACTTTATTGTACAGCGACTTACCAGGGGTTGTTGAGTTTTACTGTATATTAAAACCCGCTCGGAATAATTACAGTGAAAAGCGATAACTTAATGTTGCGCTCGCTTGATATTGACTCATTACCTCATTGTCGAAGTGCCAGCTACAGGTATTTTGGGTTTCTGGGTCGACATCGCAAGTGACTTTAGAGTTGTTGTTGAGGATAGTTGCAATCCATCGTGCTTCAGCACCAAGATGAAAACCTGCGCCAAGGTTGTATTCAAAACCCGTGTATAACCCTGATGCAAAGAAAGTATCAGAGTCGATAAAATTAGGGTCAACAAAGGTCGCACCAAGCTGTAAGCCTAGATAAACATCTAAGTTGTCTGTGAGAGGGCGTACCACCGCACTTTGAAATAATAGATATTCCATTTCCACTTTATTTAGCGGATAAGCGGTAAGTTGGGTCTCAGTTTTTCCGTAGTAGAAGCCATAACGGCCTTCTGGCACATATTTATCGATACTTAATCCAAAGTGCGAATCGTCTTCTAATTCATACTTTTGATGGCGAGAAGTTTTGATATCACTGCTGTAAGTTTTGCCACCATATATTGAGACACCAAAGTCTCCATAGTCTGTGGCACTGACGTTGCTTGAAACAACTAACGCCAAAATAGTAGCTACTGAAGCAAATTTCATAACGTTCATATCCTTGAGTCGGAATAATTTTTTAGAATTGGGTTCTAGTATATCAATGATGAAAGAAAATAATAACGAGGTTGGTCTATTTACTTGCATTTCTTTGGTTAGATTTTTATTATTACTTCGCTTATTTGATTTGGAAAAGTACCTTGCAAGTATTCTTACGTTTACTTATCACAATGTTCGTGGTGGCTACACTAAGTGGTCAAAACGCGGCTGCCTCTATGGCAGCATGTGAAATGCATGGCGCTACCAGTCATGAAACAAGTCATCAAATGCTTCAAAGTAACGTGCAATCGGCAGAGCCTCATCATCATGAAATGATGGTTGAGATGGATTGTTGTGACCCTCAAAACACAGCACAATGCTGCGATTGTACTTGCCCCACACATATGTGCTCCACAAATCTTGCAGCGTTTTCGCCAAGAGAGTGGATAGCGCCTATTGTACTGAAAAACGATAAATTAAGTTTCACAAGTGGCCAGCTTAGCGACTATCCTCGCTCTCTTTATAAACCCCCAATACTTGCCTAACCTCAGGGCAGATCTGCCTTAATTTCAAAGTTTTGTACGATTAATCGTCTTTTTTGGCGTAATTTTCAACGATTTTATTAATACCCGTTGTAGTAACGCAATAGGTATTGCATGCGAGGTTAGCATGAAAAAGTTTTATTTAGTGGTGACGCTATGGCTAATGAGTGCCACGGCATACGGTAAATCCAATATAGAATTGGAAGTCTTTAAATCTCCAACCTGCGGCTGTTGTGAGCTGTGGTTAAACCATTTAACTGCGCAAGGTATCGCGCACAAAGCCACCGATTTAAATTATCTTGGCTCACTTAAGAGTAAGTTTGGTATTAAGCAAAATTATCAATCTTGTCACACCGGAGTTTCTAAAAATGGTTTTATTTTTGAAGGGCATGTTCCTGCCAAGTTTATTAAACAGTTTTTGCAAAACGAAACGTTAACTCAAGACACACAAAATATCGGCTTGAGTGTGCCGGCTATGCCACTTGGATCGCCTGGTATGGAAGTTGGCGAGCGTTTTATGCCTTATCAAGTATTGCTACTTAAAAAAGATGGGAGCTATGAGATTTTTGCTGAAATCGACAGCTATGAGGAGCAATTCTAATGACAATTAAAGTTTCCCTGTTTATCGCAACACTGATACTGCCACAGATAGCACAGGCCAATATTGCAACGTTAGAGCAAGCGATAGATGCTGCTATCAGTAACGATCCTTGGCTTAAATCTAGCCAATACAAGCGTTCTGCGATGCAATCTATGAGCCGCGAAGCGCTAAGCTATCCTGATCCTCAGGTGTCCATCGGTATGATGAATCTGCCTGTGGATAGTTGGGAGTTTAATCAAGAGGGGATGACTCAGCTTAAAGTTGGCGTGATGCAGATGTTACCGCGAGGAGATAGCCTAGAAATTAAGAGCCAGCAATTGGCACTTGACGCTAAAAAGCAACCGATTTTACAAGCGGATAGAAAAGCGCAAGTGCGCCGCGACGTTTCTCAGGTGTGGCTTGATATTGTACAAGCCAAAAAAACTTTAGAATTGATTGAGCGTGATAGCGTGCTGTTTGACCAAATGGTCGAAATTGCCAATGCCAGCTACTCCAATGCGCTTGGTGCAACACGCCAGCAAGATGTGATCCGTGCTCAGCTTGAGGTGATGCAGTTAGACGACAAACGTTCTGCGGCTTATCAGCAGCTTAACACCGCTAAGGCAAAGCTTTCGCAATGGCTTTTAAATGATGCATTCACTAATTCAAATGCGCTGAGTGTCCTTGCACAAAACGAAGTGAAACTGCCGTTGATCCGCTCAATTGCGCCAAAGTTAATGCAGCAACGCCCAGTTGATAGCCAAGCTGTAGTAAAACATTTGACTCATCACCCGTTGGTTGTTGCAGCCGACGTTGATACATACCGCGCTAATCAAGGGGTAAAGTTAGCTGAGCAGGCATATAAACCACAGTTTTCCGTCAATGCGAGTTATGCATATCGAGATGATGCACCAAATCAAATGTCTCGCACTGACTTTTTTAGCGTTGGTGTGTCATTCGACGTTCCGTTATTTACAGATGGAAAACAAGACCAGCAAAAAGCGGCAGCAACTGCACAAGTTGAGGCGAGTAAAACCGACCGATTGCTGGTGCTAAAGCAGCTGTTTTCAAGCTTAAATGGAGAAATTCAAACTATCCAACGATTGCAAGAGAGGCAATCGCTATACGCAAAATCAATTGTGGCACAAAGTGCAGAGCAAGCCGAAGCTGCATTGACAGCATATACTAATGATGATGGCGACTTTTCCGAGGTAGTGAGGGCGCGCATCGCGAAATTGAACGCCCAGTTATCAGCGCTTTCCATTGATATTGCATTGTTAAAAGCGGTGGTACGCAGTAATTACTATTTGGCTCAAATTGAAGAGGGTGCAAGCCATGAATAACAACTTAAAAATGACGCTGGTTGCCGTCACGACATTAACGGTCGGCGTACTAGTTGGGATGAACCTCTCTTCAAGTAACGAGCCTGCGGTAGCGCAAAACGCTGAGAAAGCACCACTTTATTGGGTTGCGCCTATGGATCCGAACTATCGTCGTGATAAGCCTGGTAAGTCGCCGATGGGAATGGATCTTGTGCCAGTGTACGAAGAAGAGTCCACGAATGCAAAATTCGGTGAGGGGGTTGTGGAAATAGCGCCTCACGTTGAAAACAACTTGGGCGTTCGCACTGCGGTGGCCATGCGTCAAGCGATGTCTCACCAAATCCGTACGGTTGGGTATGTTCAGTACAACGAAGATAGCCTAGTCCACATTCATCCTCGAGTTGAGGGGTGGGTTGAAAAGCTCTACGTGAAAGCCGCAGGAGATCCAGTGAAACAGGGTGAGCCTCTGTACACCTTATACTCGCCGCAATTGGTCAATGCGCAAGAAGAATATCTTATCGCTAGAAAGCGTAATAATCAGGCGCTGATAAACGCAGCGCACGAAAGGCTCAAGGCATTACACCTGAGTGATGATTTTATCGACACGCTGAAAAAAACGGGTGAAGTGCATCAAAGCATTACCTTTTATGCGCGTCAATCTGGGGTGTTGGATGGACTCCAGATCCGAGAAGGGTTTTACGTAAAACCAGGCACAACGCTCATGAGTATCGCCAAACTTGACGAAATTTGGGTCGAAGCTGACGTATTTGAACGTGATGCTATGTTGGTCGCTCAGGGACAAGCGGTTTCCATGAGGTTAGACTTTTTACCCGGCAGAACGTGGCGAGGGCAAGTCGATTACGTCTACCCCTCACTCAATGAAAAAACACGGACACTTAGAGTCAGGCTCAGGTTTGACAACAGTGATGCGCTGTTAAAGCCGAATATGTTTGCGCAAGTGAACATTCATGCCGATTCTCGTGACGATGTATTGCAAGTGCCGAGTGAAGCTGTGATCCGCACTGCCAAACAAAATCGTGTTGTCGTTGAAGTCGCACCCGGTAGCTTTAAATCGGTTGCCGTTGAACTGGGTCAAATTGGTGATGAAAATATTGAAATCCTCAATGGTCTTAACGAAGGAGACAAGATTGTTACGTCAGCCCAGTTCCTGATTGATTCTCAATCGAGCATTACTTCTGACTTTATGCGTATGGCGCCAGTTGCTGAGGCTAAATCAGTTTGGATTGAAGGAGAAATTCAAAGCGTGAACTACCAAAGTCGAGTGGTGAATATCGATCATCAACCCGTACCCGAGTGGGAATGGCCTGAAATGGTGATGGATTTTACAGTAGCTGACAGTGTCGATGTTGACGCACTAAACGCCGGACAGACTTTGCATTTTGAAGCCACGAAACAGGATGACGGTAGCGTATTACTGACTGGCATTCACATTATGTCTGAAGGCAGTACGACCGAAAGTCCCTTACCCACAGCAACAGTGGGTGGCGTGATAAACGCTATCACCCCTGACACCCGAGTGCTTAATATTTCTCGCGACGCCATTGAAAAATGGGACCGTCCAGCTACGACGATGGACTTTGTTGCAGCTGAGCACATTGATTTAAGCCAGCTTATGACAGGAATGAAGGTGACTTTCACCTTTGAAGTGGGTGACGAATTTGTGGTGACTGATATCAAACCTGTAGGTGAGATGTCGATGAATATGCACTCAGGCCACTAAGGAGCGTTTACAATGATCCAAGCAATAATTCGCTGGTCAGTATACAACCGTTTTTTTGTGGTACTGCTGACACTAATGCTAGTGGGGGCTGGGCTATTTACCCTTAAAAACACGCCTGTCGACGCTATTCCGGATTTGTCTGATGTACAAGTCATTGTTAAAACACCTTATCCAGGACAGGCACCACAAGTGGTGCAAGATCAGGTGACATTTCCGCTGACCACGGCAATGCTCTCTGTGCCGGGCGCAAAAACCGTACGTGGTTATTCCTTCTTTGGGGATTCCTATGTGTACGTTATTTTTGACGATAAAACGGATCTTTACTGGGCGCGCAGTCGTGTACTCGAGTATCTAAGTCAAGTCGCACCACAATTACCTGATGCGGCAAAACCGCAATTGGGTCCTGATGCCACCGGGGTGGGTTGGGTGTATCTTTATGCATTAGTCGATAAAACCGGTAAACACGATATTAGCCAACTACGCAGCCTACAAGATTGGTTTTTAAAGTTTGAGTTGCAATCGGTTGCTGGCGTGTCAGAAGTCGCGCCGATTGGCGGTATGGTGAAACAGTATCAAGTACAGGTTGATCCCAACAAATTGCGCGCTTACGGTATTCCGCTTACGCATGTACAGCAGGCGCTGCAACGCGGTAACCAAGAATCGGGCGCTTCCGTGATTGAGATGGCTGAAGCCGAATATATGGTGACAAGTACGGGATATATTCAAAGCGTTAAAGATATTGAAGCTATCCCACTTGGGCAAGCTGTCAAAGGCACGCCATTAACGATAGCAGATGTTGCGTCTATCAATATTGGACCGCAAATGCGTCGTGGCATTGCTGAGCTTAACGGCGAGGGAGAAGTTGTGGGCGGTGTTGTAGTCATGCGCTTTGGAGAAAACGCGCAAAAAACCATCGACGGCGTAAAGCAAAAACTTGCTGAGCTACAACAAGGCTTACCTGAAGGGGTGGAAGTGGTGACGGTTTATGATCGCTCCGAGCTTATCACCAAAGCCATTGATAATCTTTGGTCTAAGTTACTTGAAGAGCTGGTGGTGGTGGCCTTAGTGTGTGTGGTGTTTTTATTTCATATTCGTTCTTCCATAGTTGCGGTGATCACTTTGCCACTTGGCATTTTGGTTGCTTTTATCGTGATGTACTTTCAAGGCGTGAATGCAAATATCATGTCCCTTGGTGGTATAGCCATAGCTATCGGGGCGATGACCGACGGTGCAATCGTAATGATTGAAAACATGCACAAACACATGGAAAAAACGCCACTCAATGATGAAAATCGCTGGGAAATCGTCGCGAAGTCGGCTTCTGAAGTAGGCCCTGCGCTGTTCTTTAGTTTGTTAATTATTACCGTAAGCTTCTTACCTGTGTTTATTCTTGAGGCGCAAGAAGGGCGTATGTTTGCTCCTCTGGCATACACTAAAACGTATGCGATGGCCGCATCTGCGGGGCTTGCCATTACGCTTATTCCTGTGCTGATGGGGTACTTTATTCGCGGTAAAGTTGTGCCCGAGCATAAAAACCCAATCAATCGTTTGTTGGTTGGCGCGTATACGCCGCTATTAAAGCAAGTATTACGCTTTCCTAAGTTGACGTTACTGGCCGCTGCAGCTATTACTGTCGTTGGCTTTTATCCAATGGATAAAATCGGCAGCGAGTTTATCCCGCCTTTGGATGAAGGGGATTTAATGTATATGCCGACTACATATCCAAGTATTTCGATTGGTAAAGCCAGAGAAATCTTACAGCAAACCGACAAGTTGATAGCGACGGTGCCTGAGGTAAAAAATGTCTTTGGTAAAATCGGTCGCGCGGAAACCGCAACCGATCCTGCCCCGTTGACGATGATTGAGACCTTTATTCAATTAAAACCTAAAGATCAGTGGCGTGAGGGAATGACCACTGAAAAGCTAAAAGCAGAACTCGATAAGCTAGTGCAGTTTCCGGGCCTAACCAATGCTTGGGTGATGCCCATCAAAACGCGTATTGATATGCTCGCGACGGGGATTAAAACGCCTGTCGGGATTAAAGTCGCAGGTCCAGATTTAGATACTATCCAAAAGATTGGTCAAGATCTTGAACGTATTCTGAGCAAGGTAGAGGGTACAGCGTCGGTCTATTCAGAGCGAGTAGCTGGGGGGCGCTATATTAAGGTCGATATTCAACGTGATAAAGCCGCGCGATTTGGGCTCAATATTGCTGATGTACAGCAAGTGGTCGCAACTGCAATTGGTGGAATGGATGTCACGCAAACCATTGAAGGACAAGAGCGCTATCCGGTTAGCTTGCGTTACCCGCAAGACTTACGCGATTCTCCCGAAGTGCTGCGGAAGCTTCCTATAGTCACCGCCGAGGGATTAAATATTGCCCTAGGTGATGTGGCAACTATCTATATTGAAAACGGGCCACCGGGCATTAAAAGCGAGAACGCTCGCATTAATGGTTGGACGTTTATCGATCTAGACGGTGTCGATGTTGGCAGCTATGTGGCAGCCGCTAAACAAGTACTGAGCGAACAGCTGGAGTTACCTGCAGGTTATTCCATCAGTTGGGCTGGTCAATACGAGTATATGGAACGTGCTAAAGCTAAATTGACTTATGTGGTGCCGCTCACGCTTGGGATCATTATCGTTTTACTCTATTTGAACTTTAGAAGCTTTAGCGAAGTGGCAATCATCATGGCGACGTTACCTATGGCGATGATTGGTGGACTGTGGTTACTATACCTTGAGGGTTTTAACTTTTCGGTCGCGGTAGGCGTTGGTTTTATAGCGCTTGCAGGTGTTGCGGTTGAAATAGGCGTGATCATGCTCGTGTATCTCAACCAAGCCATTAGTGAGCTTAAAGATAAACCACACACATTGACAGTTGAGGCCATTAACAATGCCATTTTAGAAGGCGCGGGCAAGCGTATTCGTCCAGTCATGATGACGGTGGCAACGATTATTATCGGATTATTGCCAATCCTTTATGGTTCGGGCACTGGTTCTGAGGTGATGAGCCGCATCGCCGCGCCTATGGTGGGCGGTATGGCAAGCGCGCTATTACTTACCTTAGTGGTGTTACCCGTAGTATATATGTTGATGATCCGTTGGCGTGAGAAAGTTAATTAATCAATAGCGGAAAAAGTTTGCCTCAAGCGCAGTAATATTAAGCGCTTGAACGGCAAACTTTGGTTTGGTAGAACCCGATTACATCCAAAAGTTGGTTAAAAGACTCTTAGGAGCCTAACTAATCCGAGAGCAGGTTAACAACGCTCCCTTGGCGCACTTATTGCTGTACTAGAATAGCCAATGCACCAAGGAGCGAGTATGTACATTCAAAATTCACCCTATTCACAAATGTATAGTTCGAATGATTTTTATAGTCGTAAGAACAATAATATTGTGAGTGATCAAGACATTTCTAATTCGGCGGAAAAAAACTCGGGAACACCTTCGTTTATGGAAGCCGCAAAGGCTGTACAAGAAAAAGCGCCGAACAACACCCAATCGACTTACCTTACCAAGCATTTTGAGCAAGCTGAAAAGCTAGCCCATGAATCTTTGGTGAGTTCAAGTCACAAAATAGGCAGCCGTGAATATAACATCGAGATGTATCGTGAAATGATGACGAACATTGTAGAGATGCCGATTGAAGTAGAAATTGCACCAGAAGAGATGAATCAAGCGCTGTTATTTAATCATCTGGGATTAGACTTTAAAGAGTATAAAACCGTTTCAGTGCGTTCAGAGTTGTTAACTATGCTTGAGCAAAAAGTTGAGCAGGACAGTACGCTAATTAGATCAGATAAAGCAAAACTAACCGCAATTATTACCGATACGCAAGATAGGCTAGAGGCCGCGCAAGCCGCGTTACTTGAAGGTGAAGATATTACTCAGCGACTGCAAGATAGCAAAAAAGCTATCTATCATTCTTACGAGCAGCTTAAACTTGGTAAGGTGAGTCAGCGAGACCTGATTTCGACTTTGTAGCTATTCTTGACCAAGGAGGCTTTAACAAAGTGAAGAAAATGCATTTGCAGTCTGAAATGATTGAGGATTATGTTTTATTCTAAAAAGTACAATTTTTTGTTCTGCCACATTAGTCGCACTGGCGGTACGTCGTTATGTAGTGTCCTCAGGAAAACGGCGCCAGACCTAAGGATGATAGGCAGCCAGCATGCGTCGCTTCTAGAGGCTAGAGCGGCATTGCCGGAAGCGTTTGAGAGTACGTTTAAATTTGCTTTTGTACGTAACCCATGGGAAAGACTTGTTTCTTGGTATTCACTATTAGAGAAAGGTAAAAGTCTACACTCAGAAGTGGTATCTGAGAAACGTCATTATGATGAGAAAGAGAAGTTTGAACTATTTGTACAAGAAATGGTTACAGAGCAGCACGGCGGAATAGGGTGGAGTCAATGGTCCCAGTTATCTGACCATTTGGGAAATTCACTCGTCAATGAAATTTGCCGCTTTGAAAACTATCAACAAGACAGTAAGCGAATTTTAAGAAAGTTGGGGAGCAAAGATTATTATTTGCCTTATTATAATCAAGCATCAAGTAGGCACTACTGTCATTACTACTCAGATTTAGCGTTAAAATTGGCTGAGGAGCTTTTCCTAGATGATATTTATCAATTTGGGTATAAATTTTGATAGTGGTCAGCCTTGTGAAAAACGATAAATATCAAAGCAAGAAGGAAGTTGGAATAAATATTTGTATAAATCACAGATTGTAACAATAATGTGTTAATTGTTACCTAAAAGAGCTTTTGAGTGTTTATATGGATATCACTGAGTTAGATGAAAAGGCATTTGTTGACGTATTTAACCTGCCAGAAAAAATCACCATAAAGACTGCTAGCACCGCAGATATAGAAGAAATGGCGGTTGTGACTAAAGTGAGCTGGCAAGCGGCCTTTAGCGGGTTTTTACCAGAGCAAGTGCTAGCAGGGGGAACCGTCGAATTTTTCGCAACCATTTGGTCTGATATCATTAAGAATTCTGCAACCCAAACGGCTTTGCTTGTGACTGATGGCAGGAAAATATTAGGCTGCGGTGCGGCGGGTAATTACCGTCGAATGTATAATCCGGTTAGCCAAAAAGTATCGAGAATAAATGCCGGTGAACTATATCGCGGTTATATTTTGCCAAGCCATCAGAACCGTGGATTAGGTCAAGCGCTGTTGAAGGCGCGTCTATTAAAGCTTTATGAGCAAGGTTGCCAAAGCGCGTATACCTGGATTTATGAGCAGAACAAACAAGCGAGACGCTTTTACGAAAAGCATGGGGCGGTAAACCTCGACCAAGCCCAAGGGATAACAATGAAACGATTTAGGTTTGAAGAAGTGTGCTATGGCATTGAAGTAAATCGTGTTTTTGATTTTAGCTAAGGTGGAGTGAGAGAAAATTTCAAACACCGTATGGTCAGAGGTAATTGTCATCGATAAGCGGTGACAATTACTTCTTCATGCAGACTAACGTAGGTCGGCGGGGGTAGGGTAGTCCGGATGCTCAACAATTTTCGGTGCCCAAGCTGCGGGGATCACAGCCTCTCGTTTCTGTTTGATACGCTCTACTAGCGTATTTAAATCATAATTGGGTTCACCATAAACGGCTAGCCAACTCTCAGGTACGTCTTCTGGATCTGCAGCCTGAATAACGTGTGCCATCCACTGCTTTCTAAGCTCAGCCCATTCACTACTTTGATTTTCATTGACACCCGCAAGCGGTCGAAGCTCTACATATATTGTTCTTCTCGGACCTTCACTGCGTTTGGGCTCAGAGCCATGTAAAACCATCATGTCTTGAACTAAGATATCTCCGGCTTTAGCTGGTTGTTGTACAACCCCAGGAATGTTCCAGCCATATTTGCTCGAGAGAGAATAAATATCCAAAAGTTGGTGTTGGGAATCTGGCAAATAGCGTAAGCACCCGTCATCTATATTCGCATCATCAAGATAGATACCGACATTTAAATATGCAAAATGACGAGAATGAGGAGCATCTTGATGCCAGGCTATGTGAGGGTGGGGATGTGGATATTTGCAGACTAGGTCGCATTGCAATGGGACACAGCCTGCACCACAAAAGTGTTCACTGATCGCTAACATTGCTGGTGTTGCGAGTAGTTCGATAATTAACTCTGGCGCTTCAAAAAGCAAATCATTATAACGAAAGAGTTTTGGCTCACCTGATTCATTTGATAAATGGTATTGAATCGCGACTTTTCCGTCTTTCTGTGCTTGTTTTGCTTTACTCTCAAGCGCATTAGATAGCTGTTTCAGTTTTTCCAGCAGCGTGTCCGGTAAAGGTTGTTCAAATAAAACGAAGCCGTTGTTTTTGTATAAATCAAATTTGCTTTTGCTCACAATCGTCATGTGTGTACTTCCTAGTTATTTTGTTGCTTGTCAGACTTAAGTGTTGTTGTTTGTCGAGTATATTCACTCGCCTGCCAAATAGAGTCTGTCTCAGCTACAGCACAGACTATAGTGTCGTAAAATGCCACTTAGAGCAATTACGGTGGGTTACATTGTGGATTTTGTTTATATTAACTCAACTTGAATAAACAGAAACTTCCATTGGCACCGCTTTGCATCCTCAAGTACAATTAGCGTTTTCGATTGCAACACACCGGAACCTTCCAATGGAAATCAAAGTAAATTACCTCGACAATCTCAGAATTGATGCCAAATTTGACGACTTTTCTGTCATTGCAGATCAGCCAATTCGCTATAAAGGCGATGGCTCAGCACCAAGTCCATTTGACTACTTTTTAGCTTCTTCAGCGCTTTGTGCAGCTTACTTTGTGAAGGTATATTGTAATGCGCGTGACATTCCAACGGACGGAATTCGTGTGGCGCAAAACAACATCGTTGATCCTGAAAACCGTTATAACCAAATTTTTAAAATTCAGGTGGAGCTTCCAGAAAGCATTTCTGAAAAAGACCGCCAAGGTATCCTGCGCTCAATAGACCGCTGTACCGTTAAAAAGGTGATCCAAACGGGACCTGAATTCCAAGTGGAAGCGGTTGAAAGCCTTGAAGATGATTCTCAGGCTATGCTGATGGTTGATACCAGCGAAAGCGACAGCACTTTTATCCTAGGTAAAGATCTTCCGCTGGAACAGACGATTGCAAATATGACCAAGATCCTATCGGATTTAGGCATGAAGATTGAGGTTGCATCATGGCGTAATATCGTGCCACACGTCTGGTCTTTGCATATTCGTGATGCTGCTTCACCAATGTGTTTCACCAATGGTAAAGGGGCAACCAAAGAAAGCGCGCTTTGCTCGGCACTCGGTGAGTTTATTGAGCGTTTAAACTGTAACTTCTTTTATAATGATCAATTCTTTGGTGAAGAAATCGCAAATGCTGAATTTGTTCACTACCCGAACGAAAAGTGGTTTAAGCCTGAAGCTGATGATGCGCTTCCTACTGAGATTTTAGACGACTACACTCGTGAAATTTATGATCCAGAAGGTGAACTACGCGGTTCGCACCTAATCGACACAAATTCAGGTAATGTAGCGCGCGGTATTTGTTCTATTCCGTACACTCGCCATTCAGATGGTGAAACCGTGTATTTTCCGTCAAATCTAATAGAAAATTTATTCCTAAGTAACGGTATGAGTGCCGGTAATAACCTGTTTGAAGCGAAGGTGCAGTGTTTATCTGAGATCTTTGAACGCGCGGTGAAAAAGCAAATCATCGAACAAGAAATCGTGCTCCCTGACGTGCCAGAGTCTGTACTTGCTAAATACCCAGGTATTGTTGAAGGGATCAAAGGGCTTGAAGAGCAGGGTTTCCCAGTGGTGGTGAAAGATGCATCTCTTGGCGGTCAATTCCCAGTAATGTGCGTGACCCTGATGAATCCAAAAACAGGCGGTGTGTTTGCTTCTTTTGGGGCGCATCCAAGCTTCGAAGTGGCACTTGAGCGCAGTTTAACTGAGCTGTTACAAGGGCGCAGTTTTGAAGGCTTAAACGATGTACCAAAACCTACGTTTAACAGCATGGCGGTATCTGAGCCAGAGAACTTTGTTGAACACTTTATAGATTCAACGGGTGTGATCTCATGGCGCTTCTTTAGTGCGAAGCATGACTACGATTTTGTTGAGTGGGATTTTACAGGCACTAATGAAGAAGAGTGCGATAAGTTATTTGGCATTTTGGAAGGGTTAGGTAAAGAAGCCTATATTGCGGAATTTACAGACTTAGGGATCGCTTGTCGTATTTTGGTACCAGGTTTTTCTGAAGTTTATCCTGCTGAAGATCTGATTTGGGACAACACCAATAAAGCGTTGCAATACCGCGAAGATATTCTCAACATCCATTCTCTAGATGACGAAGCATTAGCTAACTTGGTTGAGCGCTTAGAAGACAGCCAGCTTGATAACTATATCGATATTATCACCCTAATTGGTGTTGAGTTTGACGAAAATACGGTGTGGGGTCAGCTTACAATTCTTGAGCTTAAGATTTTAATCTATCTAGCGCTTGGCGATATCGAAACGGCCATTGAACTAGTTGAGACCTTCTTGCAGTTTAATGACAACACGGTTGAGCGTGGCTTATTCTACCAAGCAATGCATGCCACACTTGAAATTGCATTGGATGACGAGCTAGAAATAGAAGATTACATCCACAACTTCACCCGCATGTTCTCTAAAGACGTGATGGATGCGGTTATTGGCTCAATTAATGGTGATGTGAAATTCTATGGTTTAACGCCCACTAACATGAAGTTGGAAGGTTTAGATAAGCACCTGCGTCTTATTGAAAGCTATAAGAAGCTTCATGCAGCAAGAGGGAAATTCGCTTTATAATGGAATGTTGTAAATTAGGGCGCAAAGCGCGCTCTAATTTACACATGATTGCAGGCCTAAGTAAGCTTTTGAGTAAACAGCTCTATTCGGTTCTTTAACCAGCTTAAAATCTACCCAAGTCCAAGCTAATTCAAATTTTGACGATGACCATTGTTGTATCAGTGACGACTTCTGTTGAGTAATTAGTCCCGATGAAGCCAGCTTCTTACATAGTTTATTCGATAATTCGGCCTTATTCTCTAGGAATGAAAACTTGTTGTTGAGCTCATCAAAATATACGGGGGAGCTGACCAATGCGAAATGGTCAAACAGTGTGTCTCCAATAGCTAAGTCAAAAAATAAGTAGGGGCTATCATTTATATCACGCCAAAACAGTAGCATCTTCTCGACTTCCTTTACATCCCCGGGAAAATGCACTTTTTCCAAGTATTTTATAACCTCATCCTGATGCATAGAAATATATAGCTTTGTTGTGGCGGGCTTACGTTGCTGCATAAATGAGATATGTATGATATGACCCGAAAGCGGTAAGTGTTTGAATAGTCTAGATAGCGTTAAACTCGCTTTTGAGTGATATTGTTGGCACAGGCCCATAGAAAAAACATATGGTTTATAGTGGCTAAGCTGTGCATTTTTCTCTGCGAGTTGTTCCGGATAGCCAGATTCTAGACAGTAATGCACACCTGGAGCTGCGATGGTTTCTGGTTTGTTTACCAGAATATTATCGAATTCAAGCCATAAAAACGGAGTAAATTCGTCAAGGGACTTCAATTTAGCGTAGGTGCTTCGTAAATTTTCTATTAAAGGAAGCCAACGATTATCGAAAATGTTTGTACGTTTTTTAGGGGATTGGTGATCGATAGCGCAGAGTAAATCCAATCGACTAAATTCATGGGTAGCTAGATCTCTTACTTCTAAATAGTAGGATGAAAACAGCTGAGGAAAAAGGCTTGCAATTTCTTGCAAGCCTTCAGTTGTTTTTTTACCTAACAATTCGTGGAGAGATTCATCTAACACTCTGTTAAGTATAGTATTCACCGTATTACCAAATAATATTCGCGTTATCAGCTAAATTTTGCGAGATAATTTTAAGAGAGAATAATTCACGTACAAATTTCTCCTCATTACCTTTTATATCTCCAAACTGAGAGACCAACGAAAGTAGTTCATCTTTAACGTCTGCAGAAAGCTCTGCTTTAGTGTTGTTATACTCTACGCTGAAGTTTGATATATAGTCACTTGGAGATTGAATAAATTCACTGTGAGACGTTTCTTCATATGCTATCGAACGTAAGAAATTAAGTAACGCTACGACTTCAACTCCTTCGGTAATAGAAGCTTTACTGCTTGTTTTCTCACCCTCGAAGTGAGAAAGGTAGTCACTGATAAAATCTTCGTTGTTTAGTGCAGCAGAAAAGTTGCTTTTGATAAGTTGATTTTCTTCAGGTTGTTTGCAAAGTTTACTATTACCACCAATAGTTAAGCATTCTTCGGTGATATCTTTGTTGTCTACATAACCATTCAATGATTTTATTGGGTTGTCCTGACTATTTAATCTGAAGTCTAAATCAATATTTAATCTGTTTAGATAGTCTATGAATGCATTGTTAACCATTTTACTTTTCCTTAGGGTTTAATGTTATTTCTTTCATTGGTATACCAGGTATTCCACTGTTTATTAAAGTGAAATCTTTGAATCTTTCTGTCCATTTTATTTTATTTTCATTGTAATAATAATTTAGGTTGTTATGGCAGCTCGCGCAATCAGACCCTTTATTTCTGATACTTTCAGAGACGGTCCACTGTGATTTGGGAATTTCACATTTGCTATTAACCTGAGCTAGAAAAGGCTCAAAAACCACACTTCTAACATTTTTGTCAAAGCGCTGGTATGACCCCGCGTTATCAATATGTGGATATTGTGAGCCAATCAGCTGGTAATGTTGTAATACAGAGTTTTGTTTTTTTAGTTTAGAGCGATACTGATCATTATATGTTGCAGCTAGAGTGGGAATTGGTTCATCTCGAACAAGAGGTGTCGGTCTATTGGCTGTATATATATTGGAACAGCTATATTCGTCCTGAGCAATGAAACTATATTGAATCGTGTTTGGGGTTTCACTTTCAAGCGTATCAACCTGCTCAAATGTCAACCAAGTCCAAGTCGGTTTATCACCTACCAATAGGTTTGAACTGGTACCAACCCCGACATGCATGGCAATAAGACCGAGAGTTTGTTTTACTGCAAAACCATGTAACTTAATGTTTTCCATGGTGATGTATCTCAGTTTATCATCTTTGCTTGTGAGTATGCGCCAACCCAGTTTTAATGCAATCTGAGGCTGTTTAGCGGATGTGTTACCTTGCCCACAACTGCCCCACCTAAATGCGAAACCCGCAAGGTCTTTGAGAGCTGGATTGTTATCAATTTCGTTCAGGTTTTCTTTGGTATCCCATAGTGCTTCCATCCATTTATCATTTACCCGCTTTTCAAAAAATACAGGGTTGTTATTTTTATCTCTCAGGCCCAGCATTTTGATTTCGTCGCCATCTAGCTTTAACGACATATCTAAGTCTAAACAACCAGAGTCACATTGCCAGCTATCTACTGTGGTAATATTTTTTCGAGTATCTTTGCCTTCAACAGAAACGGGCGTGTTGAACTCCTTTAAATAGCCATTTGTGTAGTTGACTTCAGCAAGTGTTGCGGTATTAATCCAGTCAGCCCAAGCAGGTAATGAAAGCTTGCCGAATTGTTTTTGTTGGTTAATCGCAATAAAAGTTTGCCATGAGTATTCGTATAAATGTTCAGGTGTAAGCGTAAAATTGGCAATCGCATTGTTCGTGCTCAAATCACATGAAACGTCTGCAGGAAGCAAAGTTGTTGATGCACTTGCAACCCCTGAACAGCCCAATGCTACCAGTAAGCATGTTCTAGTTATCATTCTTAATTTCCTATTTTAAATACTTATTGATATATCCAAGTGCCCCTTGCAATTCAGCGACTTCTTTAGCACTTTTTAATTGTTCTTTACGAGCGGACTCTGTAGTACACAGCATACTTTTAAGTCGATAAGCTTCTGGTAAGTAAAACGTATCAAGTTTTTCATTTGCAATATTGATAGCAATATTTAACTGTTCTGAAGCCTCTTGAGTATCTTCTGCAAGCAGTAAGCATTCACCATACATTGTTCGTAGCCAAGCAACATGACCAATAGAGTCCGTTAACAGGTAAGCATCTAAACCAGAGCGAACGAGGGGAAGACCTTCAGATACATTGTGATCAAGGCACATCAGCCAGCCTTTTATTACGTTACCAATGGATAACCAAAGCGCGAATCCATGCTTCTCAGAAAGTGAAAGGACCTTTTCAGCGTAATACTCGGCCAGATCGAGTCTTCTGGATATTACTCCAATGTAGGCATGACGGGCGTAAACGTGAACTTGATATGCGGGAATATCATCTAATTCGGTCAGTCTATCAGCTTTAATTCGCTGTTGGTCAGAACGTTCGTAATCACCCATGAGCCAAGAAACTCCGGCATGAATTGGCAGTGAGGATATTGCACAGTCAAATGGAAATGGGTAGCTTTTGAAGTATTCGTGGTGCTCATCATAGTTATAAAGTGCCAATGCCTGAGTAAAGGTCTTGTCAGCCAATAGCAGATCCCCTTTAGCCCATTCGATCCCGCCTTTTAAATGAAGAGCTGCTATTTCCAATGCTGCAGAATTTTGCTGCTTAGCCATTTCAAGTAGTTGCTGTATCGTGTTCAATCCTTCGATATGCTCGGCTTTAACGACTTGAATTAATGCAATACTCCAAAAAGCTGAATACAGCTCTGGGGGGTTGTTGAGCTCGCTACACAGTGCTCGGGAACGGTCGATATGTGGTGTGATACTGCTGTTTGCATATCCCAATGTGGTAGCCAAGTGTAGTGCTAGCGCATTTCTTATTAGAATTTCTGTGAGCTTGTTTTCGTAACTGCCTGTACATTGCGTGAGTGTATTAAGTGCGCAGGTATAATGTTGTATTGCAGAATTTATATCTGCTAACTGTGTACTTTTTTCTGCAGCTTGTTTCCAAAGCAATGTTGCGTCAGTGTATTCAAGCGCTTTTTCGTGATGAGTTGCTCTTAGTGTGTAATCTTCACTTTTGAATGAGTCTAGTGTTTGAGCAACCACTGAATGTAACAAACGTATACTGGTTTGATTAACACTTTCATAAGCCGCATCCCTCACCAGCGCATGCTTAAAGATATAGCTATCGTTATCAACACGACGTTGCTGCACAATAAGGTCGTTTGCTATCAGTTCATTTAAGTCGTTTTGGATCTGGTTCTCGCTTAAAGAAGATGTCGCAACCAGTAAATCATATTCAAACTCTCGGCCAATTGTGGCTGCTAGTTGCGCTGTTTCTTTGGCGTGACTAAGACTATCTAGTTTTTGTTGTAATGACTCTCTTAAACTCGTAGGTACTTGGTCAAGTGTGTCTGGTGCGAGAAAGTCAATCTCTCCACCTTTATCTCCAACCAATGCCTTTTGCTTAAGCATGTTGACAAGTTCTTCAATAAATAGCGGAATACCGTCGGTGCGACTGGTAAGCAACTTGAGAACCCGCTCTGACACTCGGCGGCCATCAAACAGGTTAATGATAAAATCTTCGGTGGCCTTCTCGGTTAGTTTTTTCAGACAAACATCCACTAGGGTGAGGTCTTTTAACTGAGTTGGCACCGCTTGTCTTGAAGTACTGAGTAAAACATCACCTGAAGCGAGCGCACCGACAAAGTGATGTAAAAACTCTAAGGTGGTGCTATCTGCCCAGTGAATGTCTTCAATAATGTAGAGTTTAAACTTACTGAGCCCGTGACGATTTGACAGTAACAATGCGCAAAGTCCTTTAAACAACACTTGCTTCTGCTCATCGGGAGAAAGTGTAGAAGGCGTAATTTCATCATCAAGGGAGATATTGAGCCAAACTAGCAACACAGGGATAGCCTGCGCTAAATCGAGTTCACCGTCCTTATTCGATAATACATAACTAAAAACGGTATTGGCTGAATGAGCGTCAAGCTGATCGGTGTTAAAGAGGTATTTGACCAACGTTAAAATTGGATACAAAGCATTATTTTGATGCTCTGGTAAACACTGGGCGACTAAATGCTGATATTGCGGTGCATTAGCACGAATTTCTTGCAGCAGCCGAGATTTACCTATGCCAGCTTCACCATGAATGTGCGCGATGCGGGTTGCACCTTCGACTTCGTTATTAATGAGTGAAAGTGTCTGTTCAAGCTCAAGGTGACGACCAACAAGTTCATGATGGTTCTTTGTACCACGCATAAAGCCAAATGCTTCGATGCGACGTTCTCCTTGCAAGTTATAAACCGGCGTTAGTTCAAATAACGGGCCTATTTGAACTTGACCGTACAGATTGAATTCTGAAAAAGCATCAAGGAGTGAGCGTGACTCTGCACTACATAAGACTTGGCGCTCGCCGGCTTCACGGGAGAGTGCTGCTGCAATATTTGCGTGATGACCTTCAGGTACGGCATTGGCGTAGGTAATAAATACACCGGTATGAATACCAATGTGAGCATTAAGGGCGACTCTATGGGCTTCTTGCATTAGTGCGTTACGTTTGCCAAGTTCGCTTATCATTTCAAGTGCGGTACGGGCAGACAATCGCGCATCGTTATCGCTACTAACTGGGTAGCCAAAATAAAACAAGCTGGTATCGGCGAGGTTACCCACGTGATAAGCGCCGTAACGAGTCGCGATATCAATAAAGTGATTGCGTTGAGATTTATAAACCGTGTCTATGACATCGAAGTCTTTATCTTGATTGTCGAGTGCTTTGACACTTAATCTTACCGCAAGAACAGTGAGCTGCTTGCGCTCAGTAAGCGCCGTATATTCTTGAATGGCGCGATGATTAGGATCGTCATCACGGATCATTACTGTGGTTTCGTCGTAACCATGTTGAGCTTTAACATCATTTAGCACACCAACAAGGTTCGATACGTTCATTCGTGCAAGTTCAGAGAATGCCTCGGTTGCGGTGATCACGCGCTCCAACGCGCTTTTATTGAGTACGCGTCTGAGAAGCCCTGCAAGAGGGTGGCCAAGTAGGGCGCTTGGAATTGGAATATGTACATCGCTTAATTGTTTGTGATAAATCGAGGCGACACTTGTGCCAGTTACCGCAGGCACGCCGGTTAAACATTCTAAAAATACCAAACCCCAGACATAAAGGTCTGATTTAGCTGAGGCTGGCTCACCACGTAATTGTTCTGGTGCGCTGTAAGAAGGTGTGCCTAATGTTTCTTGTGTAAGCGTGATCGTTTCAAAGTCATGCTGGCGAGTTTCTTGTGCCAGCGTACCAATACCAAAATCAAGTATTTTGGCATAAGTTTTTGCACCAGACTGGCTAAGCATAATATTGGTTGGTTTTATGTCTCTGTGAATGATGCCTTGTTGATGGGCATGAATAAGTGCATCTAGCACCTGCAACATGATGTCGGTTGCATACACAGAATCAATCGCGCCATTTTGACTTAGATAGTCCCTTAATGTTTGTCCTTCCACATACTCGAAGACTCCAAACATTAAATTTTCATTTAATTGTCCTTTATCTAATAATCGTACGATATTTGGGTGGTTTAATTGACTACAAAGTAAGGTTTCACGATTGAAACGCTCGGCATATCTATGTTTTTTCGTCGCTTCTAGTTGTGGTTCTAACGCCAGAAATTTTAGTGCAACGATTTGCCCTGTGTTTATTTGGCGCGCCTTAAAAACTTTACCGAATCCACCTTCTCCAATTTTTTCAAGTAGTTGGTATTTGTCAGACTGGAAAACATCGACAATATGGCTATCCGAAAACTGTGTCAGAGACATATGATTACTAATTCTTATTTTTTGTTAATGGTATAGGGTAATTGGAATGTAAATACTTGTCTAGCATGAGAATTTTAATTGTTTTTTAAAATTGGATAATTAACAGTCTGAGTTGACTGTGGGTTTTTGTAAGCATTTGAAAGCATAGTATTTTTATTTGAGTGAGTTTTTTGGAATATTGCTTGTAATGGAGTGTAATTCCTTCTGCTCGAAAAAGTTGGCATACTTTACCTATAAGAATAAAAAGGAAAAATGAATGAAACGCCGAACGTTTATGTTTGCTGGTGCAGCACTCACGGTTGCATCAGTCTTACCTCCTGTTAGCTTTGCTAGACAAAGCTTCACTGCTTCTGGAGTATCAAAAGATACAACGGAAAGGCTTCCTGAAAATCTATTGAATGAACTCGGTATTCAAGTACCTATCAGGGATGTTCTAAGCCCTTCAGGGGAACGAGTTTCTTTTAAAAAAAGAGCTAATATAATTAGGCGTTACGGAGATTCTCTTTACGTTTACTTCGAACATGAGAGGGTGATCAGGGTTTTTGATACCCAGGGTAACCCTGCTTCCAATGAATTGCCTTTACCTAAATACATTAGCGATCTTAAAGATTTTGCTGTAGATCCGACACAACAACAGCTTTATTTATTGCAACCTGGAAAGCACCACATAGTGTTAGCTAACTTTAGTGGTGAAATAGTGAACACTTTTGGTGAGTTCGGGATTGAGCAAGACTATCAACTTAATGGTCCCAAGAGCATCACCATAGGTAAGTCTAATCAGTTATTTGTTTTGAATTCTGGTAGTTCTAGTATCAAAGTTTTTGAAAGCAACGGAGTATTTTTAAAAAACTATACATTGAGTCAAAAGCAAAAACGCACAGTTACGAGTATCGATGGCGCTAATCAGATTATTATCAATGGTGGGAAGTTTTCAGATCGCCAATGGAAATTAGATCAAAATATTCGCAATTTTATCGAGGTGGACTAAGCTGACAAAGGGCTTGATCGGATTTTACTTTTTGCCACTTAAGCAGTTTGGAGCTTGAGTTACGTTAGTTATCTGTGCACTTAAGGATGGTTATGCCATATAGTAAGGAACGGTTAGCTTATTTTAAGCTTCCAATTTTTCTAGAACATCAACAAGTACTCGACGAGCTAGGGACACTGAAGGAGCTGGCTTGGACTGACCATGTCAATAAAGCGAATTACGACGGCGGCTGGGACGTAGTTGCGTTGCGTTGTTTGTCAGAGCATTTATCTGCTCACCCGATCTTACAAAACTTTGCGATTGAGTCAGGCACTCACTGGCAAAACTTACCTATATTAGAAGAAAAGCCGCTACTTAAATCATTTGTTGATAATTTCCCTTGTGAAGTTCTCTCCGTAAGAATAATGCGATTGAAAGCTGGTGCTTTTATAAAACCTCACAGAGATGGCGGCCTTTGTATCGAAAATGGTGAAGCAAGACTTCATATACCTTTGGTCATTGACACTGCTCTTGAGTTTGTTGTTGATGGTATGCAAGTACCAATGAAAGAGGGAGAGGTGTGGTACATAAATGCGGACAAAATACACAGTGTAGCTAACCGAGGAAACCTTGATAGAGTCAATATCGTTATTGATTGTAAAGTAAATGATTGGTTAATAGATTGCCAGTCAGGCTCAATGGACGTTCCTTGTGAAAATTGTACAAGTTAAAAAAATGCAGTGTGTTTCGTTAGCAAGTGATTTAAAAATAATAGGTTGAAGGATCTGTAATGACGTCTGGCAGCGTGTACCAAGTAAAAAAATTGCTAGAGCACTCTCAAGCTTTGCTCCTAAATGAGATTGATGCTGGGCTAAATAGACCTCACGCAGTATCTATGTCTGAGGCTCTAGCTGAACTAACAGGCGTATCCACTGACTTCGATATGAATGATTGGTCTGATATAAACACTGACAAAGGGGTCGCGATTTCACCTGTTCAGGCAGCTAAATGTTTACTAGAAACGCTACGTAGTCAGATATTTATGCAGGGCGTTGCGAGCGCGATACGAGACAAAATCAATCAGCAAGATAATATAAATATCCTCTACGCAGGGACCGGGCCATATGGTGTATTACTATTACCTTTTCTCGCGCTCCACAAAACGAGTCCAGTCTCAGTAACACTTTTAGATATTCATCCAGAAAATACGCAAGCAATACATGAGCTGGTAACTAAGCTAGATATCGCTCATATGGTGAAACGTATAGTGCACGCAGATGCAACAACTTGGCTACCTGAAGAACCAATAGAGTTTGATCTCATCATTTCCGAGACCATGAATACCTTATTACGCAGAGAGCCTCAAGTATGGATTTTTAGTCACCTTCAACAGTTTTTAAAGCCAGATGGAGAGCTCATACCTCAAGAAATTGAGCTTACTGCTTGGCTATGCAATCCAAGTTCTCTGATGAAAAGTGAGCAAAGAGTCAACCCAGCTGAGCTTGGTTCGTTTTTCCGTCTCGATAAAAACACAGCAAGCGCACTCAATGAGAATAACCTAGATGTGTTATCTGGTTCGTTTGAGGTACCGGATTGCGGGAAAGTTTATCATACACTGGAATTGAAAACGGAAATCAAAGTCTATAGGGAGCATAGACTCATCGAAAACCAATGCAGCTTGAATTTACCAATTAAGTACCAAGATAAAAATCTAAAGGCCGGTGATCGGATTACTTTTGAGTATATTAACGATCCAATACCTGAGTTCATCTTTAGCTTCCCTGATGAAAGTTTACCAAATCTTCCTGCTTATCATGAGGTGGGTGAGTCTGGAATTTTCCAAATTAAACGTATCTTCGTTAAATGCCAATTAAATAAAGTAAATAAGCTTGACATTAACAATCATGAATGTGAGTGGTCTTTGGATACACAAATATGGGGTGAACTTGAGTTAAGTTTAGAATTGGTTTTAGAAGCCTTGTATCGGTTTAGGTTGTTTGAGGAATTTGAGTTTTGGCTGCTTGATAAAATTGGTAATCGACTTGATGATAAATTAGTTGATGCTATTAATCGAAAAGTAGTCGGTTTTTATAGTTAAAATATAAAGGTAAGAGTGATGAAGTTTACGCCTCCAGATGGTTTATATGTTAGACCGTCAAAACCAGAAGATAAAGGCTTTCTGGAAAGCTTACACCATAGCACTCGGCAAGATTTGCAGTTGATTGATGGAGATAAGGATTTTATAGAGTCAATTATTGAAATGCAGTTTAAAGCGCAAAGTAATGGCTATGGAGATCAATTTCCAAACGCTATGTATTTCATTATTGAAAAACACCATGAGCGAATAGGCAAGGCGACAATTGACTTTGGTAATAATGAAGTGAGATTAATAGAAATTGCTTTAATACCTCAAGCTCGTGGATTAGGGATCGGTGCAGCAGTTGTTCAATCTTTCCAGCAAGCTGCCGCTCAATCTGGCGTGCCGATGACTTTGTCGGTATTGCAAAATAATTACGATGCAAAGCGTTTATATCAAAAACTAGGCTTTAAAATTGAATCAATTAAGGCTCCTTATGAGTTACTAATTTGGTATCCGCCAGCGTTGAGGAATATAGTTTTAGGTTAATTTAAAAAGAGGGGTAATGAAAGAAAGGTAATAAAGCGCCTCGCTTGATCATTGGTAGTAATAACTGTTTTTTAGTTAACAAGAGCGAGTCTAACTTAATGAGCAAAGGAGCAAGTGTTGTGAAACTAACTAGTAGTTTATTTGAAGACTTAATCGGTCAGGATGTTGAAGTTTTTACGGCCGATGGCAAGCATAAGCTAAACGAGTTGCAAGTTGATGCTATTGCTGAGTGCAAGCTAAACAGTAATGAATTTGAAGGATTTTCTGTAACGTTAACCGCCAAATCAAATTTTCCGCTTACTGATGATACGTATACATTAAAGCATCAAAAGTTGGGTGAAATGCCACTGTTTTTATCTGCATACGAAAAAGACAAGTATCAAATAATTATCAGCATAAAAAAAGAAGCATAAAGGAGCTTAATAATGTCAGAACCCTATATTGGACAGGTTACCCTCTATGGCTACAATTGGGCACCTAAAAATTGGTCTTTATGTAACGGTCAACTAATTCAAATTAGCCAAAATCCAGCGCTATATTCTCTCACCGGCACCGCGTATGGTGGTGATGGTAGAACAACCTTTGGTTTACCAGACTTTCGTGGCAGAGTGCCGGTGGGGCTTGGTAACTTAGGAAGCGCTAGTTATGACAGAGGCAATGCTGGTGGCGCTGAAAACGTAACGTTAACCTTAGCAAATATCGCTCATACTCACGGCGTGCAAGCAAGTACGAAACCGGCTGACTTTCCATTCGCAAATGCTCCAGGCCCAAACCAAATGGCGACGCAGACGGCAGAGCCTATATATGCCGCAGCTACAAGTTTGGTAAATACCTCAGACTCCACGGTATCAAGCATTGGCGGCAGTCAGAGCCACTATAATATGCAACCCAGCTTATCCCTTAACTTTGCCATTGCACTCACTGGCATTTATCCGAGCCGAAACTAAGGAGGTCGTAAATGGAAGGGTTTATTGGACAAATAACGATGTTTGCTGGCAATTACTCGCCGTTTAAATGGGCGTTTTGCTACGGGCAGATCACTGCAATTACAGGGAATGAAGCATTATTCTCTTTGCTTGGGAATACTTATGGTGGAGATGGTAGAAGTAGTTTTGGGTTTCCTGATATGCGAGGTCGATTACCTATGGGGTTCGGCAGTGGTCCCGGATTAACGCCAACACAGATAGGAACAATGAAAGGGGTAGAAACGGTCACCTTAGATATCAATCAAATACCATCGCATAGCCATAATTTTCAGGTAAGTAACAACACCGCGACGGGTACAAACCCTGCTGGGCAAGTGTTGGGTAAAGCTGATATGTACTGTGAACCAGCAACGGCCCAGCACAATGATGGCCCTTCAGCTATGTATGACGGCATTATTGCCTCAGCGGGAAGCAATCATGCTCATGAAAACAAAATGCCTAGCCTTGGGGTTAATTTTATAATATGCCTAAATGGCATGTATCCACCTAGAAATTAAGGAGAAGAATAATGGCTGATTGTTTTTTAGGTGAAGTTCGAATGTTTGTATGCAATTTTACACCTGAGTGGTGGGCCAGTTGTGAAGGACAACTACTACCTATATCGCAAAATTCAGCACTGTTTGCGATAATGGGCTGTAACTTTGGTGGTGATTGCCGCACCACCATGGGGGTGCCAAATTTACAATGTAGAGTACCGATGGGGACGGGGACAGGTCCTGGCCTGACACCAAATATGTTAACCGAACAGCAAGGCTACAATGAAGTTGTGTTATATGAGTCGAACTTACCTGCTCATACCCACACTTTTAATGGTACGACTTCACTAGGCGGAACGGTTGATACGGGGCAGGGGAATCTACTCGCGCAATCTTCAGGCGGTAACGTTTATGATAAAGCTCCTGATGCACAAAATCAGATAGCGATGGATTATGCTGCGCTTGGTGCTAATGGTATGGCAAATGCCGGGCATGAAAACCGCCAACCATTTTTGGCGATTCAGTTTGCATTGGCACTAGATGGCACATTTCCACCAAGGAACTAGCTTAGTAAGACGCAAAGTATTGGTAAGAGGTTGGCTTGTTATTGGTGCTGGTCCTTACTAATACTTATATTTTACAGCGGTAATTGAGTGTTATTATCGCTTTTAAATTAGTAACTTACTATGGTGTTTGTAAGAGTGGTAACCAATGTGTAAAAAAGAGGTTTGTCAGCTTTTTTATCTAACAAGATTAAAGCTGGTGCTGTGCTTTATATTTGTTGTTTTATCTATTGGTACGACGAATGCACAGGGAATTGAGTTTGTTAATTTTGACAGCAAGATAAAGCTTAAACAGAGCAGCGCTGAACCTAAGAGTGTGTATAAGTTTGCTAACTCAGAAAACTTGGTGGAGCTGAGCAACAGAATAATCATAAAAATAAAGGCTGGGATGGGCGGTGGCGTTAAAAAAGCCTTAAAACAAAAAATAGAGGTGGGCCAGCTAGTCACCTTTGGGCCCTTTGCAGAGCACGAGTTTGTGGTGGTATCGCTAAAAGACGCGTCCGCCAAGCGCTTGACTGCTGCACTAGAGATTGCCAGTGGTTTGGAGGGGGTAATATATGCCCAACCAGATATTTTACAAATAAAAAGTAAGCTCGAAGTTGAAAACAATAACGCTGCGCAATGGTTAACAAAAACCTTATCGAAACCAGGTTCTATGAAAAGCTTACCTTTTCGTTTGTTTCAGTTAGAGAAATGGCAAAAACAACTACAACAATCGACTCAAGGCGAGGGAGTAAAAATCGTTGTTATCGATGATGGCTTTGATTTAAAACATGAGGCCTTAAGTAAAACTAAGATATTACTCACCTACGATATTGAAAGAAGAGTCAAGGACGTACAGCCGCAAAGCAGTTTTGATATCCATGGTACTAAGGTACTTGGAGTGATTTTTGCCAGAGCAAATGATGCTTTGCCAGTTGAAATGGCGGGTCTTGCAATCGACGCCGAGCTTATTGCAATTAGGCAAACAAAAAGCTGGACAAGCCATACATTGGAGTCGTTACATATCGCGCAACTAGCGCAAGCCGACATTGTTAACATGAGTTGGCAAACGCAGTTGCTACTGGAACCAATAAAAGATGCCATTGATGGCCTAGCACAAACCGGCCGAGGCGGTAAAGGTACCTTAGTGGTATTAGCCGCTGGAAATAGCGGGAAGATGATTAAAGCAAATAGTACAGAGGCGAGTATTGCGTCTGCGGTGGTGGTGGGCGCAATGAATAGCAGCGGTATGTCAGCAAGCTTTAGCGACTTTGGTAAATCGGTAAGTGCTTGGATGCCAGGTTACAGTGCTAGGGGTATCGCAAGAAATAATGCATACAGTGGTTTTGGTGGTACTTCTTACGCAGCGGCATATGGCACGGGCATAATTGCACTGTTGTTGGCCACTGAACCTGAATTATCAGTAAGCAAAGTCAAGCAAAAGCTGGCTCAAGTGTCTGGTTTAGTGTTGGACAACCAGAGCAAACCAAGTAATTAAATGGCTGTGTTAGCTACTTATAACACACCAAGTTGGATAAAGGTCGTTCCTACCTTGGAAGTGAGCTTCTGGGTATAAAATGTGGATAAAACTATGGATACAGAACATAACAGCGCAGTGATATTTACGCACAGTAAATTACAAACCCATATTAAGGCTGCATTGCTATGCAGTGCAGCCATTCAATTACCTGTGGCAGTGGCTTCATCAGCGCTAGCAAATGCAGAGACATTACAGGGGGCGGCTCATACCGTTGTTCATCAGCAAGCACTAGAGTACGTGCAGTCAAGATTAACTAGCAAAGCCATAACGGTCACGCGCGATCCAAATTGGGGGCGGCTTGAGTTTTTGCAGTGTACGGGTGTCGGAGGCTGTAGCGGTTTGAATGAGTCCGATTGTAATTCACTCCCGTTTTGTAGTTGGGATCCTGGAACGCCTAGTAATAATCCTCCATCCTTTAACAGCAGCGCATCTACTAACTTTGCAGAAAATGACACGGGCACAGTGCTTGATGTTAATGCTGACAATGGTGATGGCGGTAGCAATGACTCAGGGATCACTTACTCCCTATCTGGTACAGACGCTTCGCAGTTCAATATTAACTCAAGCTCTGGTGTCATCACGTTTAAGACTGCACCGGATTATGAATCGCCGGGAGACAACGGCGGCGACAATATTTACAATATTACGGTTACTGCCAATGACGGTGGAAGTAGCAACAACACGGCTACACAAAATATTACCATTACGGTTACAGATATCGATGAGGTTGCACCTACGTTCGATGGTGGAAACTCAACACCGAATGACAATGCGACAGGGGTCTCAGTAAGTAGTAATATTACTATTGACTTCAACGAAAATATAGCCCTTGGAACTGGTAACATTACTATTCGTGACGTCAGTGGTAGTAGTGTTTTTGAAGTGTTTGATGTTGCGACAGAAAGTGACGGTACGACGACTAGCCCAAGTGCAGGTCGTATTGGCATTACAAATGATAAAATTTATATAAACCCTACTAATGACCTAACAGGTAATCGCGACTACGCCATTCGTATTGATGCAACTGCTGTTGATGACTTTGCGGGAAACAGTTTTGCGGGGATCAGTGACGATACTACCTTTAATTTCTCGACGGCCAACACCGCTCCTGCAGTTGATTTAGATTCAACGAGTGGTAGCGATAATAGTAGTGCTTCATTTTCTGAAGGTGGTGGTGCGGTAAATATCGCCGCGAATGCTGCTGTGACGGAAGCTGATGGCGACACAATTACCACCATAACAGTAAGTCTTACCAACGATCAAGACGGTGCATCTGAAGGCCTGAATGTCAGTGCATCCGCTCAAGATGCATTGACGGGAATTTCGGGTTCTTCTGATATTTCGCTACAAGATACAATTTCTATAACTGGTGCAACTGCTTCAGCGTCAGAAGTGCAAACGTTCCTACAGGCGATCACTTACAACAATACCTCCGGTACTCCCAACGAAACCGCAAGAATCGTAACTGTTGTGATCAACGACGGTACAGTGAATAGTACTTCTCGCACTGCTACTATTTCCGTGAATAATGTCACTGCAGCAAGCAGTACCGCAGCCGGTTTTAATACAACAAACGGCGCAAACTTATCTCCAGCAATCACCTTTACTGGCGACGATGAAACACTGACTATTGCTGATACTAGCCATATTGCTGGTTCAACTGCGGATGGGGGCGCAGGTACCGATACACTATTTGTAGTAACTGGCTCTAATCTAGCTAACTTTACGTCGCTAGCTAATTTTGAAACATTAACCCCAGACAATGACGGTTCTTTAACGCTGACCGAAACGCAGCATGATGCGTTTACTACCATCAATGGTTCAGGTACAAACCAATTTACAATATCTAGCGCTGATGGAGATCAAACCCTAACCGGTGATAGCGATATTGAAACCTATGTGTTAGGCGCTGCAATGAACTTTACCATGGGAGCAGCAGCACAAAATGTGACGGGTAGCAGCGGGGATGACACGGTTAATGTAACCGGGTTTACGCCATCAGGTATGCTCGCAGCTGGCGCAGGCACAGATACTCTACAAGCAGATAATGGTGCAAACATCAGTGGCGCTACGCTCAGCGGTTTCGAATCACTGACCTTAAGTGATAATGCGTCAGTCACTATGACGGAGGCTCAGCATGACAGCTTTACTACGATTACTGCGGCAGGCTCTGAGAGTATCACTATCAGTGATGTGAGTGATGGCTTAACAGGTAACAGTGCAATTGAAACTTACATACTTTCAGCGGCTAATACCTTTACGCTTGGCGCTGCTGGGCAAAGTGTAACAGGCAGCAGTGGTGACGACACCGTAAATGTTGGTACATTCACAGCTACCGGTACTCTAGCAGGAGGCAGTGGTACAGATACGCTTTCAATTAGTGATGGCGGAAGTATCGCAGGCGCGTCAGTAAGCGGTTTTGAAAACCTTTCTGTCGCAACTGGTGGCTCTGCAACAGTTTCAGTATCTCAGTTGTCATCGTTTACTGGTTCGGTTTCCGGCGACGGCACTAATTCTCTAACTGTCTCTGGTGATGGCGATATTACAACGGTCTCAGCGCTTGAAAATTATACTTTATCTGATGATTTAACCAATTCAAGAACGGTGACCGTGAGCAGTGCGGGTCATTCTGTTACTGGTACTTCAACTTCAGATGCAATTACCTTCGATTTAGGTTCACTTACCTATACTGGTACTATTACGGGCGAAAATACGACTGCAGATACGCTATCTTTGAGTTCTGGCGCAGATATAACAGGTGCAAGTATAAACGCGGTCAGTAATTTAACGATAGCCTCCGGCGCGTCTGTTTCCATGACAGTAGCTCAACATGAAAGTTTTACCGGTAATATTTCAGCGGCTGGAACAGAAACTATCAATATCTCTGGTGATGGGGATATTACCACTTTCTCTTCGGTTGAAGTGTATAGTGTTGGTGACGATGCTAGCAATACTAGGACCATTACCATCAGTAACGGTACCACTGATGTTTCTGCAACGTCGAGCGATGATGCTGTAACGTTTAATATCGGTGGTAGCACCTACACTGGCGATTTAACTGGCGACACGAACGTAGCAGATCTTGTTTTAGCGTCAGATGGTGCGGATGTAACTGGAGGTGGATTCTTCAATATAGGAAACCTCAGTCTATCAAGTGGTGCAACTGTTGCGATTGATACGGCCAATCTGAGCGATTTTGCGACCGCTATTTCTGGGGCGGCGGGCAGTGAGACATTAAAACTTATGGATGGTGGAGCATTTGACTTCTCAACCACCTCGGTTTCAGCTATTGAAGGCATTTCAATTGGCACCAATAGCGCAGCGACGATCACCCTTACTGATAACTTTAATGCCGACGGTCAAACGGTGTCGGTTACAAATGCCAGTGGCAGTGCAATCACGTCTGACCTAGTTATAGACGCTTCTGCCTTTTCTAGTGATGTGCTAGAAATAACAGCAACAGATTTGGATGGGTCTGATACTATCACAGGTGGTAGTGGCGCAGACACTATACGTCCTGGCGGCGGTACAGATACCATGACAGGTAATGATGGCAATGACAATTTTGAGGGCGCAGCAAGCGATCTCAATGGTGATACGATTGCCGATCTTAGCATCGGAGATAAGATAACAATTACAGGCGTCACAGGATTATCAACCAGCAATATTCGCTTTAATGGAACAAGTACGCTGGAGATAGATACTAATGCAACCGATTTTTCAGGCGTAGAAGTATCACTATCGCTTACAAATTCCCCGGGTAGTGATCTTGCATATACAGTTGCTGACTCTGGCAGCGATACAGTGATCACCTTTGAAGCTGCGAATGATGAGCCTATCTTCAGTAGTTTAAATGGTGGTAATACCTTTACTGAAAATGGAACTTCGATTGCGATAGACAGTGATGTAACCATTGCAGATACTGAACTTGACGCACTTAATAGTGGAAACGGTAACTATGATGGTGCGTCGCTAACAATCTCACGTTCAGGTGGTGCTAATAGTGAAGATGTATTTAGTAACACAGGGCTGCTAGGCACACTGACTCAGGGAGGCGCGCTAAGTTACAATAGTACAGAAGTCGGTACAGTAACAACTAACTCTGCAGGCACACTCGTACTCACTTTCAACAGCAGCGCTACTTCCGCGCTAGTGGATAATGTACTGCAATCAATTGGCTACAGTAACAGCTCTGAGGATCCAAGCTCATCTGTAACACTCAATTATACTTTTAATGATGGCACGGCAGACAGTACTGGTACAAATCAGGCCGCAGTTACTATTACTCCTGTAAATGATGCCCCTACCGATATTGCATTAACAGCAACAAGCATAGATCAATCGAATACTGGAACTGCTGCGGACGTGGCGACAGCCAGCACCACAGATGTGGAAAGTGGCGACAGTCATACCTACAGCTTGGTTACGGCTGGCAGTAGCGATGGTGGTACATGTAGCGCAAATTCGGGTAACGGCAGTTTCCAATTTTCAGGCAGTACGTTACAAACGCAAGCATCAACATCTCCGGGTGACTATGTTATTTGTATTCAAACGAGTGATGGAACCGCAAGTTATCAAGAGTCATTCACGATAACAGTCAACGATGACGTGGCCCCAAATGCGCCATCGACACCAGACTTGGATGCGGCTTCAGACTCTGGGGCTTCAAGCTCAGACAACATTACCAATGACACCACACCAACTTTCAGTGGTACTGCTGAGAGCGGGGCGACGGTTAAATTATATAGTAATCAAGTAGGTGGAGGCACCACGGTCATTGGTACTGGCACAGCAACAGGTGGTAATTGGCAAATTACAACGGATCCGTTGACTGCAGGGTTATCACATTCGATTTTTGCGACTGCCACGGATACGAGCACGAACGTAAGTAGTAGCTCTAGTTCTTTAAGCGTAACGATCGATAATACAGCCCCTACCGCGCCAAGCACGCCAGATCTGACCGCTGGGAGTGATACCGGCTCCTCAAATACAGATAACATTACTAATGATACAACGCCCACATTCACAGGAAGTGCAACTACTGGCGACACAGTGACACTAATTTCTGATCTTGATGGCGTTGTTGGCTCAGCCACAGCTGCGGGAGGTGCATGGACTATTACTCCAAGTTCGGCGATGACCAGTGGTACGCACGCAATCACAGCGCGATCAACGGACACAGCCGGTAATATTACCAATAGCAATAGCTTATCAATGGTCATTGATACGAGTGTTTCAGTGCCTAGTATTACGACTCCAATTGAGGGTGATGGTCAAATTAATGCCGCTGAAGACAATGATGTCTTGATTGCTGGCTCTGGTGCCGATGCTAACGTGACTGTTAGCGTGAGTATTACTGACGGTTCAGCAACGCTGAATCAAAATGTAACTTCCGATGGTAGCGGGAACTGGACTATCAGTGGCAGTGAGTTCAATGTTAGCGGATTTAGTAATGGCGAATTAACTGTATCGGCGACGCAAACAGATTCAGCAGGAAATACCTCTGGTGCAGCAAGTACCACTGTTACACTCGATAATACAGCACCTTCTGCACCGATAATTACGACACCAATTGAAGGTGATGGCCGAGTAAATGCGGCGGAAGATAATGATGTGTTGATTGTAGGAACGGGCGCTGAAGCGGGTAATAGTGTAACCGTTACTATTCATGACGGTGCAAATAGTTTTAATCGAACGGTCACTGCGGACGGCTCAGGGGCCTGGACTATAAGTGGCTCGGAATTTGATGTCAGTACGTTTAATAATGGCACATTGACGGTCTCAGCTACTCAAAGTGACGCGGCAGGTAATACCTCAAGTGCAGCTAGCACCACGATCACATTGGATAACTCAGCACCTTCAGCACCTGCGATCACAACGCCTATAGAAGGCGATGATTTAATAAATGCGTCAGAAGATGATGATGTTTTGATAGTAGGAACGGGAGCGGAAGCTGGAAATAGCGTAGTTGTCACTATCAATGATGGTGCGAATAGTTTGGATCGTACTGTCACTGCTGATAGTTCCGGCGAATGGACAATAAGTGGCTCAGAATTTGATGTTAGCACGTTTAACAATGGCACATTGACGGTAACGGCATCGCAAAGTGATGCTACAGGCAATACCTCAAGCGCAGCGAGCACGACAGTCACGCTAGACAACTCCGCACCAAGTGGGATTTCAGCTGCGATTGATCAAGATTTAATCAATGCGGGTAATGAAACTGCATTTAGCTTCACATTAACGGGCTTGGAATCAGCGGGTAGTTTTACTTATGAAATCTCAGACGGTAGCAGTTCAGTAACTAGCTCAAGTGCAATATCTATAACGGGCACTACCCACCAAGAGACCGGAATTAATGTCACCTCATTAAACGAAGGAACATTGACGTTATCTGTTACTGTAACTGATAACGCTGGGAATGAATCGAGTGCGGTAACTGACACTGTCACTAAAAAGTATAACGTTGCGCCAGTGCTTTCTGGTACACCGGCAACGAGCGTCAATGAAGACAGTGAATATGACTTTACTCCGACTTTGACTGACTCTGACACAGGCGATACTCATACCTTTAGTATTGCGAATAAACCAAGTTGGGCAACATTTGATACGCAAACGGGTAAACTTTCAGGTACGCCAAATGACTCTCATGTTGGTACGACTTCCAATATTGAAATTTCGGTGAGCGATGGTACGGATAGCGATACACTCACCGCATTTAATATTGAAGTTGTCAATACCAACGATGCACCAACTGGGCAAAGTACTAGCTTCACTATAGATGAAGGCGCAACACTAACGCGGGACTTCAATAATGGCCTACTGTCGCTTGCGAGTGACGATGATCTTGATTCCAACGACAGTCTAACGATAGTGAAAGACACCGATCCGCAATACGGTACGTTAACACTCAACACCGACGGTAGTTTTAGCTATGTTCATGGGGGGAGTGAAAATCATACCGATAGCTTCACCTATCATGTTGAAGACAGCGCTAATGCCAGCTCGCCGGTGTACACCGTAACAATCAATATGAATGCAATTGAAGATGCACCAACGGCTGTGAACGATACGTTGACTACGCTAGAAGATGCTTCTAACTCGGTAAATGTGCTTACCAATGATAGTGACCCTGAAAACAATATGGTTGCTTCATCGGTTACGATTAAAACTCAGCCGACTAAGGGGCAGTTAAGCGTTAATAATGGAGTAGTGACCTTTACACCAACAGCCAATGCCAATGGTTCGGATTCATTTACTTATACGGTTAAAGATTCGACTCAGGCTGAATCAAATGAGGCAACGGTTAGTATTACTATAACGCCGGTAAATGACTTACCAGTCGCGGCTAACTTTACACCGAATATCGATGAAGACACGCCAACATCAGCATTGGCGGTTAGGGCAAATGCAACGGATGTCGAAGATACCAACCCAACAGGGGCTATTGCGCTTGAGTCTCAGCCAAGTAAAGGTCAAGCAGCAATAGACTTGAATAATGGCACCATTACTTATACGCCAAATGCCAATGAGACGGGGAGTGATAGCTTTACTTACTCGATTCTTGACAGTGAAGGTGGTAAGTCAAATATTGCCACGATTTCCGTTAATATTGGTGCTGTAAACGACCGACCTGTGGCAGGAAATGACACGGTAACAACAAACGAAGATACTGCAACAACATTGGCAATTCTTGCAAATGACTCTGATGTTGAAGATCAAGGTTTTGATGGTTCGGATATTGTGCTTGAAGATAAAGGCGATGGTGCAGGCAACTACGATCTCGCTACCGTTACGGTTGGTTCTGATGGTGTGCTCGCGATCACACCAAAACAAGATCAAAATGGTACATTGACCTTCACTTACACCATCGAAGATAGTGAAGGGCTGCGTTCTGACCCTGCAACGGTTACCGTTAATATCACAGCCGTTAATGATGCGCCAGTTGCTGTTAACAACACGGCTCAATTACTTGAGGATGGCAACATAGAAATCAACGTATTGGGTAATGACACGGACGTAGATAGTCAGCTCAATGCCGCAAGTGTTGCAATTGTTAGTCAGCCTCAAGGCGGTTCACTGCAAATACTAACGACAGGTAGTATTGTTTATACGCCGAATGCGAATTTCTTCGGAAATGACAGCTTTACTTATACGGTACAAGATGCCGAAGGTTTAGTGTCGAATGCAGCGACAGTCAATATTACAGTGACATCAGTGAATGATGCGCCAGTTATTTCTGGAGTTCCAGCGACGTCTGTCAATGAAGATGTTGCATACAACTTTACTCCTTCGGCATCGGATACCGACGGTGATAGCTTAACATTCAGTGTGGCGAACCTGCCAGTATGGGCAAGTTTCAACGATACAACAGGCGCGATCACTGGCACGCCAAGTGAAGGACAAGACGGTACATATAGCGGCATCGTAATTACGGTGTCGGATGGCCAAGCTGAAGCATCTTTGCCTGCGTTTAGCATAGTGGTGAATGCTGTGAATGACGCACCAATTATCTCAGGTACACCATCAACAAGTGTGAAACAAGACGAAGCATACAGTTTTACGCCGACAGCATCCGATGTGGACTCTCAAACATTGACGTTCTCTGTGACCAATTTACCAGCTTGGGCAAGCTTCGATACGTCCTCAGGTAATTTGGCGGGGACGCCGACTAGAGATGATGTGGGCACTTACAGTAATATCATCGTGAGTGTCAGTGATGGAGCATTACAAGCAAGCTTACCGGCATTTGAAATTGACGTTGAGCCGGTTAACGCCGCGCCGGTAGCAAACAATATGCAAAGAACGGTGCTTGAAGATGGTACTACGAGCTTCTCGGCAGAGGTTAGTGATGCCGACGGCGATGCATTAACAATGGAGTTAGTATCGCAGCCACAAAATGGTGTAGTTCAAATTCAAGGTACTGTGTTTAGCTATACACCATTGCCGAACTTTAATGGCTCTGATGTATTTACTTACACAGTGTCAGACGGTGAGTTTAAGTCAAATACGGCTTCAGTCGCGATGACAGTAACTTCCGTAAATGATGCACCGATTGCCGTTGATGACAGTTTCACCTTCGATGCTGTGGCTTCCAATCAATATGTGCTTCCTGTCTTAAATAATGATACTGACCCAGATGGCGGAACGCTCAGAATTATCGGCGCTAAAGCCTCAATTGGTTCTGCGTTCATAGCCAATAACACCTTGACTTACCAAGCTGTGCAAAACTCACAAGCACCAATAGTCGTTACTTATTTGATTGAAGATGATAGTAAAGCGAGGGCAAAGGCAAATGCTAGTATCACGATTAATGGTACGGGCACGGGCAATGCGCCATCAATTACTGCACCGAGTGACTTAACCGTGAACGCAACAGGCTTATTCACCAAAGTGAATCTTGGTACTGCGGTCGCATCAGATAGCTCAGGGAATCCACTACCGGTATCTTTAGTCAGAGGAATTCCTATCTTTGCGCCTGGTAAACACATTGTTTATTGGCAGGCAACGGATAATCAAGGACAACAAGCCACTGCGAGCCAGAATCTTAACGTCAACCCTCTGGTGTCACTGCAAAAAGATAGTAGAGTTGCAGAAGATCGCAGTCACTCGATTAAGGTGTATCTAAATGGCCCTGCACCAAGTTACCCTGTAACCGTACCTTATACCGTTTCGGGTTCAGCGGATAGCAGTGATCATGACTTACAGTCGGGTGAAGTGGTAATAAGCTCAGGCACGAGTGCTAGCATCAGCTTTAATATATTTGCTGATGGTATAAGTGAAGATAACGAAACCATTGTGATCTCCCTGAGTGACTCAGTAAACAGAGGGGCTAAATCTACTTCAACAGTAACAATTGTTGAGCAAAATGTGGCACCAAGTTTATCGGCAGTTGTGCAGCAAAATGGTGAAGAGCGTAGCTTAATTACCGCCTCTAATGAAGTGGTTACCATAGAAGCTATAGTTGCTGATCCTAACCCGAATGATCTTGTGAGTGTCAGCTGGCAGCCGGATGCGGCGCTAGTCAATATATCGAGTGATCCATTTATCTTTGAATTTAACCCTGCCAATGTCCCGGCGGGTATTTATAAAGTGAGGGTTACGGCTGAAGATAATGCGACGCCAAGTCTGTCAACATCTCGCAATGTCTTTATAGAAATTGTTGACTCTTTAGCACCGTTGACCGGAGAGGATAGTGACGGTGATTTAATTCCGGATGATCAAGAAGGCTATGCCGATGAGGACGAAGACGGTATTCCTGATTTCATGGATGCGATCACTGATTGTAATGTGGTGCAAGAACAAGCGTTAGAATCTAGCCAGTTCTTAGTTGAAGGTGACCCAGGTGTATGTTTACGTAAAGGCGCTACCGTGCCACAAAATAATACGGGTGGTCTACAGCTGTTGGAATCAGAGCTGCCTTCAGATCCCAATGCCAATAATGCAGGTGGTTTGTTCGACTTTATTGCGACGGGGTTACCACAACCCGGTGATGTATATAGTATCGTGTTACCACAACGCAAACCTATCCCACTTAATGCGGTTTATCGCAAATTAATTGGCGGTGAGTGGCAAGACTTTGTGATTGGAGAAGGTAACGAGTTGCTCTCAACTCAAGGTGAGCCAGGTTTCTGTCCTCCTCCAGGAAGCAACGAATGGAGCACAGGCCTTAGCGATGGTGATTGGTGTGTGCAACTACGTATTGTTGATGGGGGTCCAAATGATGATGATGGTATTGCCAATGGTAGTATTGTCGACCCAGGTGGAATTGCAGTACCAATCTCAAATAACGCACAACCTGTCGCTAATGCTGATAGTGTGACAATTGTCTCTGGTCAAACAATTATAATTGATGTGCTCGAAAACGATACGGATAGTGACAATGATACACTTTCCATAACGGGGGCGAGTGTCGATTTCGGTGTTGTTAGTATCGAAAATAATCAATTGAGCTATACGCCACCAGCGGCATTTATAGGTAATGCGACTATTCAATATAGTGTGACTGATGGACAGGGCGGCTCGAGTAATAGTACTGCGACTGTTTCTATTATCGCCAATCAACCACCGCAAGTGTCGAATGACACCGCAACCTCAAATGGTGCGCAAATCATTATTGATGTACTTGCAAATGATAGTGACCCTGAAGGTGGAATGTTAAGCATTGTTTCTGCAACTGCAAGCCAAGGTACAGTGGCCATTAATATTGATGGTACGCTGAGTTACACACCAAAAGTTGGGTTTGAAGGTGTTGATACAATTAACTATGTTGTTAAAGATGAATTTGGCGCTATGGCTGAGGGTCAGGTAAGCGTCACGGTATCAGTTAAACAAGTTACATCCATAACTAATAAGTCCTCAGGGACTATGGGAGGCATGTTGTTACTATTAATCAGCGCGCTGGTACTGCGCCGTAAAAAATCACTTTTACCCGCTTTTGCATTGGTGAGTACGAGTTGTTTATTAAGCACACAAGCACAGGCGAGCAATTGGCAAGTGGAGGCAACGCTCGGACAATCTACAGCAGATAGTGAAATTAACGCTTCAGACTTAAACATCGTCAACTTAGATGAAGACAGCAGTAGTTGGTCAATAGGAGCGTTTTATGAATTAGTCCCTAATTGGCAAGTAGGACTTCGCTACATTGACCTTGGTCAGGGAAGCGTGGAGTTTACAGGCTTGAGTGCGGATCCTGAGCAAAGCCAAATGGCTTTGGCGCGAGTTGCCCCGGTTTTGCCTGAAGGTCCTGCATTACAATTCAATTACTCAAAATCATTTGCAGATAAGTTTGTTGGTAAAATGTTCTTGGGTGCGTTTAATTGGGATTACAAGATTAACAGCGTTCGGGATGGTCGATTTTCCACTCGTTACGAAGACAGCGGTACTAGCGGTTACATAGGCGGTGGTGTTCATTATCAACTCAGCGAAGCTTTGACATTAGGAGTAGATTTTAGCCACTACTTTATTTCTGCAAATGATGTAAACGACTTAGCACTGAATTTGAGCTATCGTTTTTAAGTTTAACTACAAGTTTTAGCATTAAAAAGGGCCTCAACTACATGTTGAGGCCTTTTTATATTGGACGCCACCCAGTGCCAGTGTGTTTCATGATGGAGACATTTTGATGCGAGGCAAGCTTCTTCAATAACTTATTGGAAATCTTCATCTGCTTTTAATCGGAAAGTACAATTGGAAAGTACATATGAGGGATGGGATAAACATTAAAGAAAAAGCTCTCTTGCGAGAGCTTTGGGCTATGTTTACTCTTAATTAGTTTTTTAAAATAACTTTTAGAAGAGGGGGAAAGTTATTGAAATTAACTAGTTAAGAGTAATTTGGAACTTTTCAGATTGTTTTTCCTGAATGGCATTTATTCGACTGCCAGATTTAAATTTGGTATCGATAGCGCCTTTTCGGGTACGGAACAATGTTACAGTCGTGTCGCATGGCTTTGTTTTATCCAGTGTGTCATCATTAAAGCCTGCTAATTCACTCAATAGAATTTTATATTGCCCACCAGACTCTAGTATTTCAGATTCGAAGCTTATAAGGCTTGAGTCGCCAGTCGTCTTTGTACAAAACGATTTAAATTCGAGAAAAAGCTTGGTATTGATGTCTTTTTCCTCTCTCCACTCGACCAAAATGTCGTCATTACGGTTGAATCGTTCAGAAACTGGAGCGTAAAGTTTTATTGGTGCAGGAAGTTTCACTTTAGAGGTTAATTTTTCATTCTCTTTATCACGAATGAATTCAAGTGTTAGCTCAGAATTTTTTGCAGTTGCTGTAAAATAACCTTGATAATCGACATCGAATAGGTCGTTATCCTTTACCAATATCTTTCTTTCATTACCGAGTGTTGCTCTAACACTATCTCCATCAGAAAGAATGACGTTCGCACCAGAACTACTGTTTAAATTGAACTCAGTAACAACTCGGGAGCCTTCAGCATTTGAAGTAACACGAATATCCGCCCAAATCCCTTCTGTTTTTACTACATCTGATTGTGTTGATTCAGTTGAACAACCAATTATTGATGCTAAAGCAATGCAGCTCGATAAAACGCTGGCTCGTTTCACGAATATTTCCTTTTCTTCAATATGTGCAAAAAGAGTGTAGCGCTATTTTAATGTTTCTAGAATAGGGTTTAACAAATTATAACAATTTGTGGTGATGTAAAGTAGAAAGGGAACCTCCATGTTCCTAGATAAAAACGCTGTCATATTATTGTGTAAATATGAAGAAACAATGGAGGTATCTGACTTAACTGGCGGTGTTTATTGAATATCAGATAGCGTAAGCATATTTGACATCACTTCTTTACCTTCCACATCTTTTAAGCCAATTGTGATTGTGGGATCTGGTTGAGACCAATCAATATCGATGAACCCATAGTTCACATCATGAGTAAACCCAGACACTCGGTGTTGATTTGGGCTGACTTGTTTCCACTCTTCTGTAAGCCCCGAGCTGGTGACTTCCCAAAAAGGGTAGTCCTGATGTACTACCTTCGAAATTTCACCCCAGTGTGTATCACCGCTAATAATGATAACGCCACCAAGTTTTTCGCGCGTGATGAAGTTCAGAAGGCGTGATCTATCAGTAGGGTAGTTGGCCCAAGCTTCCCACCCAGTAAATTCGGGTAATAATTGTAGACTAGAGGCGAAAATTCGAATAGCGGCAGGTTTTTTTAACTCAGACTCAAGCCATTGCCACTGCTGATCACCCAGCATACTCGTATTTGGAACCGGGCTATACGGTCCCCTATTTTTTGGCTTACGTTTGTTGTCGTAATCTGATTTTGATACTGACGTTAACGCCGGTCGGTTCCATCTCAAGTCGGGCATAATGACGCGAATTAGCTGATTTCCTTGGCCATATTCATACGAGGTATAAATTCCGGAGTCTCTAGTGCGTCGCAAAGAGTTTGCAGGCTCATGCCAAAAGTCTAACATGATCTTTCGTGAGGCTTCTTTTTGAGAATATTCCAAACCTGCGTCATTTTCACCGTAGTCATGGTCGTCCCAAATGGCGATAATTTGAGATTGTTGCCGTAGTTCTTGTATAGCCGCGTTTGCGTTAAGCTTTTCATATTTCTTCTTAAGCACATCCATATCCGTGGTGTCACCATAGATGTTGTCTCCGAGAAAGATAAATAGCTCTGGGTTCTCTTTATTAATTGCCGCTAATATAGGCATAGGTTTATCTTGATGAGAACATGAACCAAAGCGAATTGTTGACAAAGTGGCTTGCTCATTGGCATACACGTTCATTGCAACAAACATCATTAAAGGAAATAGCATGAGACAAGTGAAATGCTTGCGCTTAGCGAGTTTAGCTCGTTTTAGTTTGATCATTGCGCGATGCCTTCAAGCGGTGGTGCTATCTTGGGATTAAAGGTAGAAGGGTTTTGCCCAAGTAATTGAAGCGCAGTCGCGGTAACTTGCGACAAGGTTTGCTCTTGCTTTGGGATCACTAATCCTTTGGCTTTTATCTTGGGTCCGATTGCTGCAAACCAAACTTGCTCAGAACCTACGATCCCCTCAGGCTGCTTCTCAAGTATGCTCGGGTAGTTCTTTTCAATCGCTGCTTTTGATGAGTGGTGTCTCCAGTCCTCACGATCCATGCCTCGGCCGTGATCGGTAGTAATGAGTAGGTAGGTGTTGTTTTTGTATTGCGGAATTGCTTGTAAGGTTTGCCATAAGTCGGCCAATATTTTATCAGCACGGTGAATACCTTTGATGTACTCGTCGTAGTTTCCACCATGCGCATAATCATCTGGCTCGCCAAGTGCTAGCATCATCACTCTTGGTTTTTGGGTTTGCAGATAGGCTTTTGCATATTGATACGTAAAGGCATCTAAGCGCACTGAGGACCAGGGGCTCGGAACTTGCTCTTGTAATTCATTTAAAAATTGCAGCTTGGGATTAGTTGTGTGTTTTGCAATTTCAAATCCAGCGTTTATGTGCAATTTGCTCCTTTCACGATTAAAAATCGCGGGGAACACGTCCCAGCTACCAAACACGGCAAGGTTTGGCTCGAAACTAGGCTGAGATTGAAGCCATTCTAAAAACGATATATTTGGGTTCGGATTTTTGTCATTTGAGTCAATATTGGGATCGGCAATACCAGTAATTACCTCGTTGTAACCCGGGTATGAAAAATACCATGGATTGGAAACTCGCATTGTTGAGTTTTGTTTTCTATCGCCGAGAATAACGCCGTTTTCGACTACGTATTGCCATAAGAATGGCATCAGCTTTTCACGGCTTTGTTGAGCGTTGTGCCCTTGAAAAAGTGTTTTTAGCGCTTTTGGATCGCTTGTTGATTCTTTATCGGAAACTAACTGATTATCCAATCCGTAGAACACCTCTTGCCATCTAACACCATCTATTGTAACCAGAATAAGGTTCGGATCACTTTGCTTTGCTTGAGTAAATACACTAAAAGTGAGTATGAATAACCACATTGCACGCTTCATTTTATCTCCCAATCCACATTAGGGCGTATCGGTGTAAAAAGGGCGCCGAAGTGCCCTTATTTACTTGCTTTTATTATTAAAAAGTGAGCTTAAAGTTCACAGCAGCGGTGCGTGGAGCACCTATCCATGCAGATTGACCAGCAATACCACCCAAATAACTTTCATCAGTTAGGTTATTGATAGTTAATCTTAGTTCCATATTTTCAACACCAGATAGCGGTGAATCAATCGCAACACCGGCATAAAAATCTGAAGTCATATAGCTATCGACTCTTTGAGTATTCTTTGCATCCATGTAACGTTCGCCCACCCATTTCGTTGAAAGACCCGCGAAATATGGCCCCTCAGCCCAATCAATAGAAATAACGGCTAAATCTTCTGCAGAGCCAAATACTGTGTTACCCGCCGGGAAGTCATTCAAACCACCCGTGTAGGTGGAATCGTTATATGTATATGATGCATAAATACCCCAGCTGTTGGTTACATACCAAGTTGCAGAAGCTTCAAAACCGTTCGACTCGATACCGCCAACATTCACATATGAACCATTAGTGCCAATCAGATAATCAATACCATCTGGTGAATCTGGAGCTATAAAACTAATTCGGTTATCAAACGTTACATCATAATAGGTCAGGCTGGCATTAAATTCGGTAGATGAATACCTAAAACCTAAATCAATGTTTTCAGCAGTTTCAGGCTTGATTTGTTCAAGTGCAGAGGCTTCGCGCTCTAAGACGTTGTCTTTTATAGCTGCAAAGTTTTCGGCATAGCCTGCAAATAACTCTAGGCCTTCGATTGGCATGGGGGCGACGATCCCTGCGCTTAGTAATGCGTCAGAGTCTGAGTCTAGCGCCACTTTTTGACCGCTAAACTTGTCGAGACCTTCTAACTCGACCAAGAATTTATTGGCGCCAACACGCAGCCGAGCTAGGCCAAAGTCTAATTCATCCTCAATGTAGAGCATGGTTGTATCGACATTAAACTCACGGCTATATTGGATCCAATATGGCGTATGATCAAAATTAGCTGAGACTCGAGCATCAATACGCTTGTGCCAATCTCGCCATTCTTCACGTTGGTAGTCTTCATACCAAAACCCTGCGCGAATGGTGTTATCCATATCGGCAATTTTGCCGTAGAAAGTAAAATCAGCATTGATCCCGAGACGGTCTTTACCGTAGTGCGTATGTCGATAAGAGCCTACCGGAATTGCGCCTGTACCATAACATGCCGGATCATACTCTTCGTCAGCACCACCGTATGGGAAAGTCAGGCTTGAGGTACATTTTGCATTTGGTTTTAGTGCTTTACCTTCGCTATCAACGAAGTAAATGCGTCCGATAGGACTACCGCCAGTATAAGGTACAGTACCTGTTACTTCTGAATGAGGTTGATTTAATCCGTCGTTGTTGATATCAACTAAATAGGGAGGAACCCAATCACCACGACCTTCATTGGTGTGATAATAGACATTACTCGTTAGTGCCCAATTAGTTTGTTCATAGGTTGCTTCTATGTAGCCGAAAATGTTTTCGCGGTGTGTACGCCAGCCATTGCGGTATACTTGGTCTATATGTGGAATACCGGTGATAGTATCCGTTAGTCTATCCCATGCTGGATCTGCTTCAAATTGTTCTTGACTTACACGTTGGTAGTTTGCTTCAACCACATCGTCATAAGATGCATAAGCTTTTACCGTTAGCGGGCCTTTTTGGTGTTTTATTTTAGCGGCTAAATGGTCGCGTTCATTATTCGCGACTTGTTGGATCCAGTCTGAGTTACTTGAGCTAGAAACGCTGATCCAAGCATAGGTATTCTCAATTATTTCACCAGTTTCATAACGAGCGAAGTACTTTTTCGCTTCAAAGTCACCACTAGTGATAGAGAGCGTTAAGCCTTGTTTTTCAGTGGGGTCAATGGTTGTGAAGTTAAGTGTACCACCCAATGCCTCATTGGAGCGTGAGGCAATATCAGCGGTACCTTGAGATACTTGCACTGCACCCAAGTTTTCAGTATCAATGTAGCGGTTTGCTTTCGCACCACCACCATAGTTTGAATTACCATTGGCAATGCCATCAACCGTAATACCGATTTGCTGCTCGTCTAAACTCAGTTGAAAGCCACGAATAGAAACAGTGGTTGACCAGTCGTCAGAACCAAAAGTATCCCCTTCGTTGATGAGTACACCAGGTAAATTATCAATAACAGCCAAAGCTGATGTCATAGCAGACTGTTGCTTGCTCATTTCGTCGCTTGTTGCGTTATTTGCAAAGGAAACACTTTGTCCAACAACCGTAACTTCTTCAATGACTTTATCGTCTTTAGTCTTGTCATCGTTAGCGTAGGCGTTAATTGCTAGGGTGGATAGTAGTGCGGTAGTGATCAGGTTTAGCTTGCGTTGCGTTTTCATAATTGTTCCAACTTCTAGGTTAATTGTGATCGCTGAAAGAGTCGGCGCAAGTATGGGGAGCTTTTATGACAATTCAGGCCATTTTTATTGAACGTTCAATTAATAAAAGTTTAAAGAATTAAGACACTGGGCATATTTGTATTTTATTCGTGGGAGGTAAGATCTATATTTGAGAGTGACTCTGAATAGCAAACAAAGGAAAAGCGGAGTTATTCACAACGAATAACTCGAGGATTAGTTAGGAACTAAATTAATTGGGCATTGGGAGCTGCCGAGTAAATCCAGCAGGTTTTTCCCGAGTTTAGTGTTGCTGAAATACGTTGATAGTCATCCACTTCGTACTCGTCTGCTTGAGCTAATTCAGCTTCAGTGATTAAAAATACAGTGCCCTCGACTTCATCCTCTACATTACCTGTCGCGATTAGAATGGGATGAATATCCTTTTGACTACTGATGATAACAGCAGGATCCGTTATTTTAACTTGGCCTACTTTAAATCCACAAAGTACCGCTTTCTCGCCTTCTAATCGTCTGCCGAATGTATCAAGTTGCACTTGCACCTGTTGCAATGTGCCGTACGAAAATAATGCTTGTATCACTTAATTCTAACCCGTTGTTCTCCTGTTAGTTCTAAGTCTAAGCCGCGACATTTTCTCGGTCAATCAAGATCTTGCGGTCTACCCATATCGGACTGACTATAATCGCATACGCCCTTAGGATAAATTTGTTTAAGTGTGGTGAGTTGTGTTGAGATATCTACATCCCCGTATATCCCTTGGGCGCGCGCCTCTTCAATCGATATTTTATGACACTTAAATATATCACCAGCCCAGTTTGCACCGGCTTGAATTCTGCTGGTAGAAAACATCGGATATCTCGCAGTACAGGTCCCTTGCGGCTGGTTATTCCAGATACCATTAAACACAGCTTTGCCGCTGGCGATGACTTTACCTTGTTCGTCGAAACACGTATCAGCAAGTGTCTTCGGTTTTGCGTCTGCAACGGATAAATTTGGCTGTGCTTTGAGGTTGAGTAACCATTCATCCATTTTTTCAAATGCGAGTTGAGTTGGATTAAACGCTTGATGTGCGACCCAAATTACTTGATTCTCTGGGTTTGAATCTGCGGCGGACATTCTCAATCGAGTATAAAATGAAGCAGACATATGATGCATATCTAGCTCATTCTCAAGATAATGTCTGGCGTCAATGATGGGAATATCAACTTTGCCAATAAATACCTGTCCAGAGCGATATGCTTTTTCCATCGCAGCAAGGCTACCGCTGTGCCTCGGTGCTACACCATTATCATCTGGCGTGGTGATATTATGATTGCCCCAAAGAGTGAGCCAAATAGGTACTTTGTGGCCAAATGGTAATACAATTTCTTCTTGTTGCATTTGGTTTTGGGGCTTCCATCCGCCTATTTTTTTGTTGAGATCAATAAATTCAGCCATTGTGATTTGCTGAGCCTTTAATGCTTCTAGTCCATATTGAACGCCTTCGTTATCCCAAGTGCTTAATCCTAAGCCTGATTGATCCGTGCCAAATACGTTGGCCATGTCCTGCCAGTAACTCCAGTTTGTTCTCTCTACTACCTCATCCTCAAAAAAGGCCCTTAAAAACCCTTGCCTTGGATTATTAATAAAAGTAGATAATCCAAAGTAGCCATTAATACATTCACTATTACCATCAGGAAAGGAGGGCACAAATCCTGACATTAATTGGTTGAGTGGTTGCAAAAAACCAGCCCTTTGCGGAAAGTCGTTAATTGCATTCATGCCTTCAATATGACGGCGGCGGGTCCAATCACGCCATGCTTTTCTGTCATTAGCTCTAAAAGTAAAGTAGTTATTTAGTAAATCACAATCTAACGCGTAAGTGGTTTGGGTGATCATATCAGGGTAACTATAAAGTGGGATAAGGCCGTCTAAGATCCCTTGGCTATTTTGTGCAATCAAATATTGTGCGAGTCCACCGCCAGAGCCGCCAATTCCGACCGTATAGAGCGGCTCTCCGTACAAACTTGTGAATTGCTTTTTTACCCGTCTTGCGGTGTCTTCGGCCAGTAACATGTTGTAGGTGTAGCTGGTTTTATTGCCACTAGAGCTTATAACTGCGTAGCCAAGCTTTAACTGCTCAAGCTGTCTATCTATCACACGCTCTGGTTTTTGCCTGCCTTGTCTAAAGCCAATCCCAGAACCACCATTAAATTGGTAGATAAGTCGGTTATTCCATTGAGACTTTGCCTGTCTATCACCCATTTCGTCAACTGTGATTGGCATTACTATGGTATAAATGAAGCGATTTATGGTGCCTTGCTCAACGCGTAACAGTAAGCTTGTGTCTATCGCTTTGTTTCCCTTGTCTAACTGCTTGATTTGGTTGTCAGAAGTTATCGCAAAGTAGCGTAAGCGCGTTTTTGCCATGCAATCTTTACTAAAACCAAGTACTTGGTTTGATTGCTCATCCATCACTGGCACTCCGAGTCCCGCGTGGTTATCTATCTCTGGCTGACCAAGGCCAGAGTCCAGAGTCATACAGTAAAAAGGATATTGGTTAGGGCCAGAGTATAGGTTGGTATTAGGACCAATATCTCCTATCGCAATCGGAAATACGAAGGTATCGACGGGCCTTGTAACTTTTGAAATATGCGGATAAAACTCAAGAATAGGATTGCTTTCGCTGTTTGCTATTTTTTCTACACTGTGTATTTCTTCTTGCTCACTCGTTAGCCAAAACCAATAACCACAAGCGCCAAGAATAATCAAAGATAATAATGCAGTGAGCCAAGAAAATAAGGACTTCATATGAGCTCCTTCGAGTGCGAGGCAAATGGATAAACGGATATTATAAGTGTAGAACTAGATCATCGCAGTGTGGTTATTTGTTTGTTATTTGAACATGAAATTATTGCGTTAGGAATTAAAAATCATCGCCTAAGTATTTAATCTCAATAGTTTTAATTGTTTTATCCGAAACCTTTTCTAAGAGCGATTCGATACGTTTTGCCATCGCTTGGTTAGCGATGTTGTATCCCATAAATTGCTGCTCAGCATGAAAAGGACGCGGTAGAAAAGTAACTTCGAGTTGATGGCGGCGGATCATCTCTAAAGCCCACACTTTATCGACTAAAATTGCATCAACTCTGTTGTTATTGAGTACGCTAAAAAACTTTTTGCCGTCGTCATGGTTTTGCTCATAAAACGAACGGCTGACAATGACTGCGTTGATTTTTTTCAGCCCTTGTACAGCCGCTTCCGGGTAGCTGTAATCCTCTGAGATCATGACTCTAGGGGCGGCAAGTTGATAAAAGTCATCAGGGTTGCTGAAGCGACCTTGTTTTACTGCAAGAGAGAGCAGCCAAGTGGTGAATGACACATCAATGATTGGAAAGCCATCGGCCTCATCTACATGTAAAGTAAAATCAAATGTACCATCGGCAACGCCTGCTAAACAGCGACGATAAGGAAGTTCATGAAATGTCACTCGATAGGGAGTGCCAATAAGTGCTGATTTAATTATATCAACCTCTATGCCTCGAACTTGTTTTTGCTCATTAACAAAGCTATAAGGCCACCACCGTTCAAAGCAAATGTGTACCGCACGACTATCCGTTTTTGCCAGCGCGTTGGTACTGAGTAGGGCGAGTAGCAATAAGAGAACAATTTGCATCAGTGCGTTTATCCTAAATTACCTTCTCTAAGCGTAATGATAGATTGGAAAAAGCGCAACAAAAGAACATATTATGGGCGTTTCATGTTTATACAAAAATCAATTCAATGTGGCTGCTATTAACATGCCTTTGCACACAGAAGTATCAGGATATTCACTATAACTCTTTATATAATAAAAATGATTATCATATCAATTGTATTTTGTGTTGCTGAAAATAAAACATTAGTTATAATCTTAACCTCACCTTAATCCTCAATCTAATTGTAAAACGGAGTTTTACCTTGTTAAGTGTGTTTTTTGTCGCTCTTCTGAGCCTTGCAATTACGTTAATTTACTGCACAAACAAGCATCAGCGCTTGTTAAAGCGACCTCTGCCAAACAATGCCAGATCTGCTGGCTACATTCTTCTGGCAATTACATTCATTTTTGCAATACAAATTTTTGCAGGTGCAGCGGTCGTATTTAGTTGGCTTATCGGTGTCATGGTGCTTACCGCGCTTATTCCCTTCACCATCTTAATACTTTTTAGGAAATCACAATGAGCCGGTTGTCACAAGTCGAAAAGGTTCAACCCGATTGGTTAGGTAAAACGCTGGCAGGTATTATTTTAGGCCTAGCGTTGAGTTTTGGTCTAGTTGGCCTTTTCGCTTGGCTTGGTAGCGACGGCCTAACTCAAACTATAAGTGTCGAGAAGCACAGTTGGCGCACCCAGTTCAATATGTGGATGGTTTCACCTATTTGGCTGTTAATTTTAAGCTTTGTATTTATGTTTAAAAATTATAAGCAAGCAGTACTTTGGTTGGGTGGGGCGAATATCGTTGTGTATGTATTATTGTATTTTGTAAGAGGGATGGCATGAAGATCCGCGCTGATATTTTAAGGATTTACCAGAGCGTTCATACTTGGACGGGGATCACCACAGGATTGCTGCTGTTTATCGGATTCTTTGCCGGTGCTATTACGATGTTTGCAAGCAGTATCGATAAATGGGCTACGCCTCCTTCCCATCATTTGTCTCAAGTAGAAACCACCGAGTACGATGAGTTGCTCCGACGTGCTTTCGTACAATATCCAGAGTCACAAAACGGGATTAAAGTCAGTTTTGAGGAAGGACAATCTCCCATTACGTGGTACCAACAAGGTAATGCGAGAGGGTTAAGCTTAGATAAGCAGCTATGGCATGGGACCTTGAATGAGTCCGGTGAGCTTGAAGCCCATACCAGCTATATCAATGAGCTGTCGTCATTGGTTGATTACCTTCACCGCAGCGCAGGTATTGTAGGTGAAATCGGTCACGACCATGCTGGAGTTTATGTACTTGGAATAGCTGCAATCTTGTATTTTGTAGCACTGGTATCTGGGGTGATCTTCTTATTGCCAACCCTAGTGAAGAGCTTCTTTGCGTTAAGAGACAAAAAAGGGGCTAGCCGTTTTTGGTTAGATACGCATAACTTAATTGGGATCACCAGCCTACCGTTTCATATTATTATCGCGATTACGGTGATTGTATTCGCATTTCATGATTTCTTATACGATGGTCTAGGCAAACTTTACGGTGATAAACCACTATTTGGGCGTGAAGCGCCGTCAGCGGTTGAGTTTAAAGTTGAGAACTTACCCAGCATTGAAGAAATCATGGAAAAGGCACGTGCTTATGCACCTGAACATCAAATTAAAGAAATTACCCTCAGTCGCTTAAATAGCAAAGGACCTTCAGCTTCTATACAACTCGTAAGTGATGAGCACTTAATGCGCGGACCTAACACAGACTTTTTGTTTATGAATCCTTATACGTTTGAGATTTCTACAAGCAGTGTTATGAACGGCGATCAAGGTATCTGGGGGGCGGTGGTTACCACGTTATTCGGTCTTCACTTTGGGAGTTACGGTGGTGAATTTGGACGCTGGGCTTATTTTATTATGGGGATTTTAGGCGCAGTGCTGTTTTATACAGGTAACTTATTGTGGCTTGAGAAGCGCCGTAAGCAAAAACAACCAGAGCAATCAAAGTCAAGCCGAGTGATGGGTAAATTAACTATTGGCGTGGCAATGGGCTCATTATTGGGTGTAGCCGCGGCGTTTGCCGTAACAAAATGGACTGCGTTGACCACAATGAACATTAATGTTGTGTATATGTGGGTCTATTATCTGTGTTTTGGGTTTACCTTGATTGCGGCATTCGTTATCGGTATGAGTAAAACGGCAATTTGGTCACAAAGGGCGATTGCCATTTTGTGCTTCTCGTTGCCACTGACTTCAGTCATTGCTTTGGCAATCCCAAGTCTTGGCATTTGGCCTGCGACAGCTTGGTCCTCTATTGGTTTGGAGTTAACAGCTATGATCTTAGGTGTTATTTTTTGGCGAATGGCAGATAAGACAAAGCATAGAGCTTACTATGGCGAAGCCAATAGCATTTGGTTTATTGGTCAACATCAAAGCGAATGTGAATTACAAACGCAGTCAGCGTAGTAAAAATGTAAAAAGGGGCGAGTAGCTCCTTTTTACTTACAAAGTGTCATCTATTTTTTCAAATCTGTTATCCTACTCGCTTTGCAATCCTCTACGGAAAAATTATGGAGCTTACAGCCTGGTTAAGCCTTGCTGCTATTTGTGCTTTTGGTGCGATGTCACCAGGCCCAAGTTTAGCGGTTGTCTTGCGTTATAGCCTATTTCATAGTGCCAAACACGGTATTGTCGCAAGCCTTGCGCATGGTTTGGGAGTTGGAATTTATGCTAGCCTAGCAATCTTAGGGTTGTCAGGGCTTATTCATCAATTTCCGATTGTATACCAATTTTTGGTTTACGGTGGTGCCGCCTACTTGGCATGGATGGGGATAAAAATTCTAATGAGTAAGAGCCAAGGGTTAGCGGTATCACAGTCTCAAGTTGCAACGTCGTATGCCAAAGCAGCGCAGGATGGTTTTGCAATTGCATTTTTGAATCCGAAATTAGCTATTTTCTTCGTCGCACTCTTTTCGCAGTTTATCGGCCCAGAAAAGATGACACTAACGGTAGGTTTTATCATGTGTATCACCGTGCTAACGATAGATGCGTTGTGGTATTTTATTGTCTCAATTTTGAGTGCTTCAGCAAGAGACAAATTCGATTTAACGGCTAAACGTACTGTGATTGATAAAATACTGGGCTGTGCCTTTTTATTGCTCGCCATGCGAGTGATTTACCAATCCTTGTAGCCATTGTAAGCACTTCTTGGTCGGCGCTCTATCGTTGCGCCCATCAAGCTGAACTAATCTAACCCTTTGCGCTGTATGTAGTTATGAAGAATAAATGCTTTGAGTTTTTCGTTATCGGCTTTATTCATTGCAAAGGATACGGCGAGCTCAAGTGGGCTTGCCACTTTTATCGAGTGGACATTTGCAAACAGTGGAATGGGGTCGGCAAGATATAATTTAGCAATCCGACTGATCACATTAATTTGGATTGCATTTGCTTGGTAGGGAAAAGTATTAATCAGTCCACCAGATTGGGATATGGAGACCATGTTAAACGGCATCATTTGAGGAGACAATCTAAATCTGACCGGCGTTGATGGGCAGGTACGCCAGCTACGTGGCGCACTAGAGTTAGCGGCTTCCACGATATTAGGTGCTTCTAAGTTGTTGTCTAAAATCTCCATCAATGCCGATAGGTCGCTAAGTGGAAACTCGACCTGCTCGTTGGCATTTTTGGCAACGAGACTAAACTGAGAACTATTTGAAATACTCGCAAGTAACTTTTTAATCTCACTGTGAGTTTGCTGTTTTTGATCCCTAGCTTCCGGCAATAGCGAGCCTGCAACGCGATTACCGGCTAGGGTTCGGTTAATGAATTGTAATTCTTCCTTCGTCAATTTCATGATTAAGCACATCCATTGGGTGGTTGATATTTATACAGCAAGGTTTATACCAAATTCCGCTTTCGTTGCTATTGCGGCGTTTCTTTTTTAAGTACGGGCTTTGCAATTTGTTCAGCAGTAGACTTGTTGCCATTTAGCCTTCAAATAGGGCAACCTAACGTACCTAAGCGGCAATGAATTGCCCATGAAGCTGTACGAGTTATTTAAGAAAATGAAATATTTCCGTGTTCAGTGGATATTGATATGAATTCATCGGCTGATTGTTGAAAATATTTATTTGGAATAATGCTTGCAAAGGTCTAGCACCGAGATTGTTTTTTAGACTTGCCCAATGCCAACGTTTTTAACTGGACATCAAGTATCGCTCATAGAGCCTACTTCACTGAACTTTTCACCTGTAGAGCGAGAGAAATTAGTGATCCCGAGCGCTCATAATCAGCTTACAGCAAATGATAATCACCTTGCTGCTGGCGGCGGTCGTGCTCACACCTTTAAACAAAACTTTATGAATGCCATGAGTAGTGGCTCGTCTGGCGAAACGTCGCAATATGACAAAAGTGAAGCGTTACTGCGGTTTCAATTTGCGGATCATGAAGTACTATTCGACCTTACAAGTATCGCGTCTCAAAATGAAGCCGCTTACGAAAAGCTCCGAGCGTTGCTGGCTGATATGATGACAAGACCCGTAAAGGTTGATATCAGCAGTAAAGACCAAGCGCAGCAATTACTGTTTAAAAATTTAGAGCTAGATTTTTTAGCGTACAAGGAGCTCTCCGAGCGGTTGGAAATGTTAGCAAAGCTTGACCATGAAACTGAAAGTCAAAAAGCATTGGCACAGCAAGATAGAGATCGCATTCGTGCGGTAATTGCCTGTTTACATGCACGCCTAGAGAAGGGCCAAGAGGCGTTACTTGGCGGAACAACATTAAAAGCGTTGGATGTTAATCGCAAAGATTTTGAGCTTGAATTAGATAGCCTGTTTACCAGTGTTGGCTTTGATTCGGATATGCCAGTAACTGGCGCGACTTGATTGCCGTGATCATTATTGTTTGCTGGGATCTGCACTTTTTACCAGGTATAAAATGTAGTAGCCCATACCCGAATCTCACCGTTTAAAAAGAACGGGGTTAGACTTTACCTGAAATGCGTTTTGAGCGAACAAAAGACGGTCATCAACGTTACTTTTGTTCCACAAAGCGCACGTTCTATTAAGCTAACCCACTAAAAGCGAAGGCTAACACCGTGTGGGAGTCATTATGTCTATAACACAGAATCAACTCCTTGCTCAAAACGGTTAGTTGAACTATTATTTGTACGTTATTTTGTACCAATTGGAGTTCAATATGAGTCGTATTCATTTCGATCAAGATATTCAGCCGTTATCTGAATTTCGCTCAGGTGTGGCTTCTTACATCAAACAAATCAATGAGACTCGCCGTCCATTGGTCCTTACACAACGTGGTAAAGGTGTAGCTGTTGTTCTCGATGTTGCAGAGTATGAAGCAATGCAAGAGAAAATCGAATTACTTGAAGAAATGCGCACAGCTGAAGCTCAATTTGCTTCAGGGCTTGGTGTTTCCAATGAAGATGCTCGTGCTCAAGCACTGGGGCGCATTAAGAAATGAAAGTAGTTTGGTCTCCATTAGCGCTTCAGAAGCTAGGAGATGCAGCGGAATTTATTTCTTTGGATAATCCACCTGCGGCAGAAAAGTGGGTAAACGAAGTTTTTGACAAAACTGAACTACTTGGAAGTATGCCTGAAATGGGGCGTTTTGTTCCTGAAATGCCCAATACTAACTATCGTGAAATCATTTTTGGTCACTATCGTATTATCTATAGCTTAAGCCATGAGATTCGCGTACTAACAGTTCGTAATTGTCGTCAAATGTTGTCAGAAGATGACGTGTAAAACTGTTTTATAATCGAGTAGCCGAGGGTATCTAGCCCCCACAACACCCTGCATACGGGTCCGCACAGGGCGTTTCATCTAACAGATTACCCGGTTGCGTAATGCACTTTTATCCATCCGTCTCTGAGTGAATATAGTCCCTCGTTTTTCAGATAATTTAAGCTTAAAGCCTGTTGAATACCGGGGGGGGGAAACTGCGCCAAGGCCCTTTACTTGTGAGGAAAATAAGGGGAAATAAGGGAAAAGAAGGGAAAATAAGTGACATCCATCTCAGAAAAATAAGTGACATCCATCACTATTGATATTCAAGCTGGGGAAGTGAAGTAAAAAAAGTATGTAAACACTCCAATCATTTTGGTCAAAAACGTTCATTAGATAGGCTAATTCTTATCGCCTAGGCGTACCTCTACAATAAAACTGGGTTATCGCGCACGACAACGCGCTGTAAATACAACAGTAAGAAATTCTAGCGTTGAGAATGTGAGTTTTGCTAAGCCAACAAGCGCTCGCAGTTTGTTAGGTTTGTCCGTCGTCGTTTTTGAAGTGTTTCGCAGTAAGCGGTTATTGTCCACTCTCGACCAACTGCACCGTGAAATACCCGTGAAAATTGTGTAGTGAGTTTTATCCAGTTTTCAGGTTCGATATTTAATCGAGAGAGTATAGGTTGTGACTCAAAGATATGACCTCGCTTGTCGGCGCGAATACATTGGCCTGTGAGTTCAACCAACTCAATATAGGATTTGAGCTCAAAAGGCAGTCCTTTCGGCATATGTTTTCTTGGGCTGCCAGCA
>NZ_JAMXSE010000022.1:0-102054 GCF_024124685.1 Pseudoalteromonas sp. OANN1 | reverse complement strand
CATCAAAGAGGCCGAGGTAGCACCTCATCAAGAGCCCGGATATAAGCACGCAATCACACTAATAATGCTAAAAGTGGCTTGTACAATTGGAGGAGTCCATATAAGCGGGTTCACCCCGCGATCTTTTAATTGTGGTTCCCACTAAAATTTGATGTTGCGGTAAGTCACGAACAGCCAGTTTTAGTTACGTTCAGCTATTGTCCGCAAACTGTCCGGTGTCCGTCCAATCCCCTTGAATAAAGCCGTTAAATATAATAAATGCTATATAAAACAGTAGTATAAATTCTGGCACACTACTTGTAATTAGTTACTCATGATAATCGCGGACACCCACTTGTCCGCAAGGAGGTAGCATGATTAAAGATACAAGTGCGCAAGACAAACAAATCGCAAAAAAGCGAACCATAAAAAAGCCGGTGATTGCGTTGTTGGCCGTTGGCATCACCTTAGCTGGATTAACCAGTACTTGGCCAAGCATTAACACGATTCTGTCAGCAGAGCAGACCGTATCGCGCGAGCAAGTACGTCTCGCCACAGTAGTGAGAGGAGATATCAGCGAAGATATTCGCGTTGAAGGGCGTACGCTCGCTGCGAATAATCCAGACTTATACGCCATCGCATCGGGCACAGTAACACTCAATGTTAAACCCGGTGATGCCATCAAAGCGGGGCAAGCGTTGCTTAATATCGACAGTCCAGAGCTAACCAACCGTTTACTACAAGAAGAGGCGACATTTGAACGTTTACAAACGGAAGTTGAGCGCCAAAGGATCTCGATTAAACAGCAGCTACTCGATACTGAACAACGCATGGAAATGGCGAAAGTAGACTTAGAAGCGGCAGAGCGGGAAATGGCACGCTCAAAACAAAGCATCGAAAAGCAAATTATCTCAAAACTAGAGCTTGAACAGTCAATGGTTGAACTTAAGCGCGCGCAGCTACAAGAGCGTCACGCCATCGATTCGCTAAAGCTTGAGCAAGAGCGACTTGCGTTTGAGCTAAAAAGTAGTGAGCTGAGCCTAACCAGACAACAGCATATTTTAGAAGAAGTGCAGCGTCAGGTAGCCGCTCTTAACATTATTTCGCCGTTGTCAGGTATTGTTGGTACAGTGCATGTCCAGCAAAAGCAGTTTGTACAGCGAGATGCGGCATTAATCTCCTTGGTTGACCTTTCTGAGCTTGAGGTTGAAGCGCAAATACCAGAAATTTACGCCGACAATCTAGGTGTCGGCATGGCCGCTGAAGTATTTATCAATCAATACCAATATCACGCAAAGCTGGTCGCTATTTCCCCTGAAATCGAAGCAGGCCGTGTCAGTGCGCGAGTACGTTTTGATGAACAACCAAGCGGTCTTCGCCAAAACCAAAAGGTATCTACAAGAATTATCCTGTCGCAAAAGCAAGACGTGCTCAAAGTAAGGCGTGGTGCATTTGTTGAAACCGGCGCTGGGCGTTTTACCTATGCGGTTGTCGGTGAGCAGGCTGATCAAACACCCATTCAGCTCGGTGTAAAAAGTATTTCTGAAGTTGAGATTATCGAGGGCCTGAATGAAGGACAAGAAATCGTGATCTCAAGTTTAGATCCGTTCAATAACAAAGCGCGAGTGTTACTCGGGAAGTAGCTTCATCTTGCGTACCGAATAAGAATGAGAAGGAATAGACAATGTTAAAAATGAATGAAGTAAGCAAAATCTATCGCACAGATATGATTGAGACCCATGCACTCAGCAATGTCAATTTAACCATTGAAGAAGGGGAGTTTATTGCGGTCACAGGCCCGTCAGGATCAGGCAAAACGACCTTTTTGAACATTGCCGGTTTGTTAGAGCGTTTTGAGCGCGGTGACTATTTTCTAGATGGTGAAAACGTTGCCAATCTTAACGATAAAAAGCTATCACAACTACGAAACGAAAAAATTGGCTTTATCTTCCAAGGCTTTAATCTTATCAGCGACTTATCTTTATATGACAACGTTGAAGTTCCCCTTATTTTTAGGGGAATAAAAGCCAGTGAGCGTAAAAAGCGCATTGAAGAAGCGCTTGAACTCGTGGGGCTTGCAAGCCGAATGAAGCACTATCCGGCACAGTTGAGTGGTGGGCAGCAGCAGCGTGTGGCTATTGCCAGAGCGCTGGCGGGGAAACCGCGCTTCCTTTTAGCGGATGAACCAACGGGTAATTTAGACAGCTTAATGGCAAGGCAAGTGATGGATTTATTACAAGAAGTGAATCAGGCGGGCACCACATTGATTATGGTAACCCATGACAATGAGCTGGCTCGAAGAGCGGGTCGTAATATCCAAATTCTTGATGGTGAGTTAACCGACATCACTAAATCTCAGTTAACCGAATTGGCAGTGTAGGAGCAAGCAATGAAAGAGCTAATACTGTTAGCTTGGCAGGGATTAAAGCAAAAACCCAAGCTAAGTGCATTGATGGTGATCAACCTTGCAGTTGGGATCACGTTAATGTTGACGATGTCAGCCATTGTAAAACAAAGCAGTAGTGAGGTGATTGGTCATAAGGGGGATTACTTGTACACCGCGGGCCTGAATTTTTTTGATGGCGACCAAGACGTTGTCGATTTCAACCAATTTCCTCGCTGGACATATCAAGATGCAGAGGCGCTTAAGCAAGCAGATATACCATACGAGCATCTATCATTTAACTACACCACAGAGTTTATTGTGGGGCTGGCGGATAACTCAGTTAGGCCTATTAGTGTAGAAGCTTCTGGCACAGATAGAGAGATGTTTAGTGTACTAGATGCACCGTTTATTCACGGAGCTTCTTGGAGTGAACAAAGCCAGCAAAGTGGTGAAGCGGTCGCTGTGATCAGTAAAAATGCTAATGATCATCTTTTTGGTGGGGCGAATTCTGTCGGGCAGTTTATTCAAGTTCAAGGCGAACAAATACAAGTCGTGGGCGTGGTTGATTTAAGCAATTATAAACGTCGTTTCCAAGATTTGAGCTTTAGTAATAATTACAATCACGATGCTTTTATCCCGCTAAATTATGCCTATGTGCAAAACTTTCCACGAACAGGGCAAGTATCGTGTAGAACCGACGATTTATACACCGAAACTAACCCGCGTAGCGGCAATATCGACATGCTGAAAAGTGCTGAATGTGGTTATTTGACGGTTTGGTTCCAATACCAAAATGATATGGGAACAGCACACCTCGCGGAATTAAAAACGTGGTTGAATAGCTATATTGCAAATCAGCAAGCGGTCGGTCGCTTTCAACATAAAAATCTTACCGACTTTTATAGCATGGGCGAGCTCTATATTTTGATCCAGCGTTTTATGGCATGGGAAGCCATTTACCTGACGTTTGCGTATTTACTATTTGGCATTTGTTTAGTGAATACCGTTGGCATTCTGCTCGCCAAATTCCAAGCTAATCGCAAGCTTATTTCCCTCTATCGAGCGCTCGGCGCAAACCGTGGGGTCATAATGCAAATTCACTTTTTAGAGATTTTGATGCTCACAGTTGCCTCTGTCGTGCTTGGTTTTGTACTAGCATTTGCAGGACTCGAGTTGATGTTCCATTTGCGTATGTATCAGACGGATTATATGGCGTTTGCCGAGCAAGTTCGTCAAATCTATCAGTTCGATGGTGAGCTGGCACTTTGGACGACGACAGGTATTTTCTTGGCGGTTGGGATATCTGGATTATATCCGGTGTATCGTAGTAGCCGTGTATCACCAGCTACAGAGTTAAGGGGGTAAGTATGGCGATTAAACATATTTTGAAACTGATCTTAAAGCAAAAAAGTATTGCACTGTTAATTATTCTACAAATCGCGATCACCGTGATGATTGTCAGCAATACCGCGTTTATTAGCTATGCAACGCTGCAAAACTGGCTAATTCCTTCAAAGTTGGAAGAGCAACAAATTCTCAATGTAACGACGCGAGTATTTGATACCTCGGTAGACATGCAGTCGCTTATAGAAAAGGATATTCAAGCGATTGAAAATGTGCCTGGGGTCGTTGCCGCATCTTATGCTGGTAGAGAGCTGGTATTAAACAGCTTAGGCCCTGGATGGACTATTTTTAAAGATACCCAACCAGAAACAGACTACAGCGTGTTCGGCTACTTTGGCTTAGATCAAAAAGGGGTAGATGTACTTGGGCTTGAACTCGTTGAGGGGCGTAGATTTTATGCCAGCGAATTTATCAAAGGTGATGAGGCAACAAAAAATGCAGGCGTTATTATGATAAGTGACGACCTTGCCACGTCCTTATTTGGTGATGACTCTGCTCTTGGACAGACGGTGTATATTTCAAGACAACGCATTCCACATCAAGTAGTTGGTGTTTATAAAGGTAAAATGCTTGGAGAAGGCGCAACATACAATCAACAACCCTACAATTCGGGGGTTGTACCTGAAGTCATTTGGGGTAACCGTCAACGGGCAAATTATTTAGTCAGAGTTGAAAAAGGCGTGTCTGAGCGAGTGCTAGAAGAAGTTGAAACGGCACTTTATCACACCAACGGACGAATGGTTGAGCGAGTAGAGTTTGTTGCCAGAGCAAAAAAACGTTTGTGGGATGGCCGTAGCACCTTTGCACTCACCATGGCAGGTATAAGCATCATAGCATGCGTGGTCACCGCGCTTGGTATTGTCGCACTTGTCAGTTTTTCTGTTAGCCTAAGAAAGAAAGATCATGGTGTACTTCGTGCGTTAGGTGCATCTAAAGGCAAAGTGATGTGGTCTTTAATTAAAGAAAATACAATTTTAGTCTTTATCGGTTTAGTGCTAGGCTTTGGCCTCTCGATTTTGCTTTACTATTTTTTGATGAATAATGTTCGCGTGCAAAGTGTGGTAGAGATCCCGTTGTTGGTTGGGGTAGCTATTTTTACTTGGCTTGTGAGTACATTGGCGGTGTACCTGCCAGCCAAGGAAGCTGCGAAAGTGTCGCCGGCACAAGTAACGAAATCCAGTTAAGAATAAAAACAACAAAGCCCCGAAAGGGGCTAAATCTACAAATTAGGATAAAAAGCGTTCATGAGTGTATTGGTAATTGACGATAATCCGGATGTAATTCAAGCCATTAAAGTCCTTTTGTTGCTCAATGATATTCCGTGTGAAGGTGTTACCTCTCCGCAGCTGGGCCTAGAGAAGGTTCGTAGCAAACAGTTCGACTTAGTTATTCAAGATATGAACTTTACCCGAGACACCACCAGCGGTGCGGAAGGTAAAGCCCTGTATAAAGCCATTCGAGATTTAGAGCCTGATTTGCCAATCATTTTATTGACGGCTTGGACAAACCTTGAAATGGCGGTAGAGCTAATAAAAGATGGTGCGGCAGACTACTTAGCCAAACCTTGGAAAGACCATAAACTCGTCACCTCAGTGAAAAATTTGCTCGAAATGCGTGAATTGCAAGAGCAGGTGAGTAGTGCTGCTAATCAGCGCAATGTCAGATTACAAAAGCTAAAAGCGCAATACGACCTGTGTGGTGTGGTGGTTGCCGATCCGGCCATGTTGAGCTTGCTTGAAATGGCGACGCAGGTTGCGCACTCCGACGCGCCAATTCTGATCACAGGACCAAACGGCGCTGGTAAAGAGAAAATTGCAGAAATCGTGCAAGCCAATAGCAGCTATAAACATAAACCCTTTATTAAAGTGAATGCGGGGGCTATTCCGGCGGACCTCATTGAGGCCGAGTTATTTGGGGTTGAAAGTGGTGCTTATACAGGCGCACAAAAATCGAGGGCTGGACGTTTTGAAGCCGCCGATGGTGGCACTTTGTTTTTGGATGAAATCGGCAACTTGTCTTTGACAGGGCAACAAAAATTACTGAGGGTTTTACAAAGCGGTGAGTTTGAGCGCGTTGGCAGTAACGTGACCAAAAAGGTGAGCGTTAGGGTGATCAGTGCCACCAACAGTAATTTACCAGAGGCCATTCGCGCGGGTAGTTTTAGAGAAGACTTGTATTACCGAATTAACATGATTGAGCTGAAGCTAGCGCCATTATCTGAACGCAAAGAAGATATTACGGTGTTGGTGGAGAATTTTTTACCGAGCAATAAAACGATAAGCAACGCGGCAATGAAGCAGTTAAAGCATCATACTTGGCCTGGAAACGTTAGGGAGCTTGAAAACACCATAGGCCGTGCTGTGCTATTGAGCCCCGGGCAAGAAATTGAGTGTGAGCATTTAGCAATTCAAACACCACAACATGAAGAGCCGCTTGAATATACACAAGCAGATATCGAAGCCGCATTAGACAGCGCTGATGGCGTAGTCAGTAAAGCCGCAAGAAAGCTTGGGTTAAGTCGGCAAGCACTATACCGGAGAATGGAGAAGTTTGGTTTAAAATGACGGTATCCCTTCAAGCAGCGGTGTCTGCATGCCTATTTGTATCACTATTGGTGTTTGCGGCTATTCTATGGCTGGCAGCTTCATTTGCAATACCAATTACTCTGTCAATTCCGGTGGGGCTGCTTGTTGCGGCGGTAGTAGGCGTTGTCGGTATCAGTTACTTTTTCTCTCGCCAACAGCGGATCATAGATTGCTTAACGGACGGGATCCGCAGTTTTAAAGATCAAGACTTCTCAGTTCAAATTACGCATTTTGAAAGCATAGAAATGTCTGATTTAATTTTGGAATATAATCGTTTATCGACAACACTAAAAAAGCAGCGCCACGCTACCAGCCAAAGGGAGTTACTACTCGATACCATTTTGCAGGTGTCGCCGGTGTCGATTATATTACTCAATCAGTTTGATCAGGTTGTATATGCCAACGACAAAGCTGGGAAATTACTCAATAACAATAAGTCGTTAAGCGGCCTAGTGCTTCATCATGCCATTGCAAATGCAGACTCAAAGCTGCAAACTATTTTGCTACAAAAAGAATCCGGATTTGTGACTTTTCAAGCCAATGATGAAAAGCAAAGCTATTACTTTTCAAGACAGAGCATAACGCTCAACCACCAGCCACATGTATTGTTAATGTGTCAAAACTTATCCAGCGAAATGAGCCGTCAAGAAGTGGGGCTTTGGAAAAACGCCATTCGGCTGATAAGTCATGAGCTTAATAATTCATTAGCGCCCATTTCTTCGTTGACCAACTCGGCAAATACAATTGTAGAGCGCAGCGCCAAAGAGCAAAACCACGCCCTTATTCAACTATTGCCCGAAATGCTCTCGACGATTAACCGCCGCACGGAAAACCTCAGTGAATTTGTGGCTAAATATAGCGAATTTGCGAGATTACCGGCTCCTAATATTACAGAGCAACCCTTACAGCCTTTACTTGATACCGTTGGTAAGCTTTATGACTTTACTTTGCTGGCAGCACTTCCTTTGGAGCGCGCTTTTTTTGATCCCATACAGGTAGAGCAGGTGATGATAAACTTAATAAAGAATGCACACGAATCAGGCTCAGAGGTGAGCGAAATAGGTGTGAAGCTGCTGGTTGACTACCAACGACTAATCGTTGTAGTTGTTGACAGAGGCGCAGGGATGGAAGAAGAAAAGCTAGCAAACGCAGTACTGCCATTCTTTTCTACTAAACCCAGTGGCACAGGCATAGGACTTAGTATTTGTAATGAAGTTGCCATTGCCCACGGTGGACAACTTAAGCTATTTAATCGCGAAAAGGGCGGACTAATGGTGCAGTTTGATCTGCCTCTCGTTGCACCTAAAGCATAGCGTTGTCATTGCACCAACCCATATCGGGTGGGAGCGGATTCACTCCGCGATATTTGGGTTTTAATGGCGTATCTTAAGCAGCGAAAATCTCTTTGTCGTGATAAATCACAATCTACCAGTCAGCTGCGCTGCTAAAGCAAATATTGTCCTAAAAGCTCAATTTCTGGTAGGAGCGGGTTCACCCCGCGATCTTTTTGGTTTTAATGCCGTATTTCAGGCGGCGGAAATCTCTTTGTCGTGATAAATCACGACCTACAAATAATAAGCTTCACAGGTTTATTTTATTGACTTCACTTTTTACTAAACGTATGTAGGGTGGGAGCGGGTTCACCCCGCGATCTTTTTGGCTCTAATGCCGTATTTCAGGCAGTGGAAACCTTCTTGCCCAGATAATAAATCACGACCCACAAATAATACTGGTTGAGCGCATATCTATCGACAGGCAAAGGCAGAGCAGCGATACTCAAGCAAATTGAAAATATAGGGAAATGAACTTGAACGCGCAAACTCAAACGACCAACCACTTTTTACTCTTCGCGGGTGTGTGTACAGCCATTGCTGCAGTGGCACACATTGGCTGCATCATCTTTGGTGCACCTTGGTATCGATTTTTTGGTGCTGGTGAGGAAATGGCTACTATGGCCGAACAGGGGCTTATTTATCCGCACATTGTCACTGCAGTTATCGCTACGATTTTACTGCTCTGGTCATGCTACGCGTTTTCAGGGGCGAAACGGATCCGACAAATACCTATGCTTAAAATCGCCCTGTGTGTAATAAGTGCAATCTTTTTAATAAGGGGAATTGGGTTTGTTTTTATCATGCCAACGATCCCAGATAACAGCATGACGTTTTGGCTGGTGAGTTCCTCAATTTGTTTGGTAATAGGAGGGGCTTACGCGCTTGGAACCAAAAAGGCATGGTCACAAATCTAGCAGCTTTAAAAGCTAGCACTCAGGTACTAGCTTTTTGTTCAGATTGGTTAGTTAATCTTATTTATTCAGTGCCGTTCTAACGCCGGCTTCAAGTTCTTCGTGAACAGATTTAAATAACCCAAGTTGGCGTTCTATGATATGTTCAGGTACACCCGCCATCGCGCGTGCTATGTTGCCGTACAAGCGCTGCTTTTGGGCATCATCAAATAAGCAATATAGAGCACGAGGCTGTGAAAAATCATCATTGTCTTTGCGGTGGTCGTATCTATCCGCCATTCCCTCAAGTTCAAGAGCAGGGCGTTTATACTCTGGATTCTCTTTTGGGCCTCCCATCGAGTTAGGCTCGTAGTAAGCATCTTCGTTACCACCGGGTTCATTGTTAAAGAATCGCATTGCACCGTCTTTGTGATAATGATGCACAGGGCATTTTGGGCGATTAACAGGTAATGCCTCATAATGCGTACCGAGTCGGTAGCGGTGAGCATCTGCATAGGAGAAAATGCGTGCTTGCAACATTTTATCCGGAGAAAATCCAATGCCAGATACCACGTTAGACGGACTAAATGCGGCTTGTTCTATCTCTGCAAAATAATTGTCTGGTACGCGATTTAATTCGAGTGTGCCAACATCGATGAGTGGAAAGTCGCCATGCGGCCAGACTTTGGTTAAATCAAATGGATTGTGTTGGAACTGTTTTGCTTGCGCTTCAGTCATCACCTGAATTTTCATATCCCATTTCGGATAATTTCCGCGCTCTATGGCTTCAAGCAAGTCCTCTTGAAAGCTCTCTCTGCTTTCGCCAATTACTGATTTTGACTCTTCATCGGTATGATGCTGGTGGCCTTGTTGGGTTTTCATATGAAACTTCACCCAAACTCTTTGGTTTTCGTCGTTAATCAAACTAAAGGTGTGAGAGCCATAACCGTTCATGTGTCTCACATCTGTTGGCAAGCCACGGTCAGACATTAAAATTAATACTTGATGCAGGCTTTCTGGCGACAGTGACCAAAAATCCCATTGCGCGGTGTTGGAACGCAAGTTGGTTTTTGGGTGGCGCTTTTGGGTGTGAATAAAATCAGGGAATTTATACGGATCACGGACAAAAAATACGGGGGTATTATTACCAACTAAATCCCAATTTCCTTCTTCAGTGTAAAACTTTATCGAGAAACCTCTAACGTCACGCTCCGCATCGGCAGCTCCTTTTTCTCCGGCTACCGTTGAAAAGCGCATCAGAATGTCGGTTTGCTTACCAACCTCAGCAAATAGCTTTGCCTTGGTATATCGGCTTATGTCGTTTGTTACCGTAAATGTTCCAAACGCACCCCATCCCTTAGCATGAACGGTTCGCTCTGGTATACGCTCTCTATTTTGATGCGCCAGTTTTTCGATTAACTGGTAATCTTCAACCAATAAGGGGCCTCGAGGGCCTGCGGTCAAACTATTTTGATTATCGGCGATTGGATTACCTGCGGTGGTCGTTAATGGACACTTCGTCATTGCTCGTTTCCTTCATATAAAATTTAGAAATTAACAGCAATAAATGAACCAAAATAAAAGTGCAATAAAAACAGGTTGTTATAAATATTGTCGGCGGGAGTGTGAGTTTTACTGAGCAAAGTTTTCAGAGTGATGTAAGCGCTACATGAAATATGTAGGCGGTTGAAATGCAGCGGTTTTATCCGCTGCATATTTAGAAATTAATCGTAGCTAAAGCTTTAGAAAAACCTCGTTGAATTCCATAGACGTGTTTTACCACTATCTAACCCAACAAACTGCACTGTACCTGTCGTTACGTTACTTGGTAATGTGTAGCTAATCGTTTTAGCTTGGGTACCATACGCAAATGCAGATATACGTTTTACTTTAGTACCATCAATGTACACGTCTACGTACTCTGTATTGGTTACATCAAAATTATACACGCCGTTAGTCTCAGCAACCGACGCAAATCTATCTGAATTAAATGCTACTGTTGCTCGCGCTGTGGGTTTTGCGAGTAACTTACGAGCGATCGTATTGAAATCTTGAGTATCACCATCGAATATGTCTTCAACGTTATAACTGACAACTTCATTGGCAACACAGCCGTAGTCCTCAATGAGCGCATTGATGTGATGACCTTGACGTACCGACTGACGCCACGACACCCGCATACTTTGATCATAAGGTAGCGCTTGATATGGTGCACCCACGTACTGTACAAATAAACCATGCTCAATTACGTTTGCGCCACCTGCACCTGTACGTTCGTGCTGTCCAAATACGGTTGCAATACCGTTATCTTGCATACCACATGTGAACATATCACCTGCAGAGTAGGTGTTAGCGTTTGCCCAAACCCCCACGTTACCATAATATGCCTGACCAATCTGGTTTGCTGCATCTTTTGTCATGAATGAGGTTGCAGCAGAGTATTGTTCATTGGTGCCTTGTACGTCAGCTAATACTTGGTGCCAATTATCACTTAGGTAAGTACCGAACAGCGAATTATTTAGAATATGGTGGTTCTCAGGTGTGTTGATAAAACGTACATGAGACGGAGTAACACGTTTTGGTGTAAACAGTTGTAGTAAATAGTCGTTATATAGAATATTACCACCAGGGTTGCTTCTAACATCAATAATAAGTGCTTTCGTGTCACTTAGCTGGTTATCTAAGATATCTATGATGGCAACAAGGGCAGTGTTAGTTCCATTTTTAGGTGAAAAAGAGGCAATCTTAATATAGCCGACTGACTCGCCGTCTACTTGTACTTTATTCCATGTTACCGTCGGCTCAGCAGTGGCATTCGCTGCTAGGGCAAAAGCACTATCTTGTGCTGCCGCTTCTAGCTCTTTAAATGTAGCAAATTCATAGTTAATACTTTGTGTAAACTGCGCTGCATTATCCTCTGTATTCGCTTGTGTAGTCGGATTTCCGTTGTAAACCAACCAAGGCAAGTTAACACTATATATTTCGCCCGTTTCGTAAGATTCCAAAGTAAGCGTTAGCGCGTCATTTTGTGGCGGCATCTGTTTATTATGTGATTTGATAGTCAAGTTATTTAATGCACCAACAAACCCGCCATCTGGATTAGCCCCACCGCCTTGGAATAGTGTGTTGTTTACCACATCCGTTACTGCTTGGCCGTTGTATGCAATGACTTTATCGCCTAAAGAAACCGTTGATGTATCTGGTGCAAGTACGGTGTAGTTTTGCCAGATACGGTTTACGCGTACTTCCTTGCTGCCATCTGCATTAACGGTTTGTGCAAAATGAACTGGCACAAAAGAAACAAAGTTTTTCATTGGTGCCGGGTAGTTATAGTCCAAATGAAAATCTCGCTGAGATAAGAAGATCTTTTGCAGCTGCTGATGAAATTGAGAAGAACTTAGATTTCCCATGTTATTGATTAAGTCGTCTACTGCAACTACTGGGTCTAAGTGTCCGGCCGGAGAAAGTCCGTAGTACAGGTTTTTTGCGTATTTATTGACGTATAAACCGTCAAGCAATAGTTTCGCTTGCTCAGCTACAAGCGCTTTTTGTTCATAACTATAATCTTGAATACTAATTTGGTCGCGTGTGTCCTCAAGATAGGATATTTGTGCCATTGCACCCGTTGTAAAGCTTAATGCCAGAAGACTGGCAACTGTTGATAATTTAAACATATTGTTATTGTCCTGTATATGGAAATAAAACTGTTTTATATCTTTTGGGTACAAAAGTCGATAGGTATTAAACAAAATGATAATAATTTATTGCTTTTATGTGTGTTGATTAAACCGAACTTCTTACTCGTTGCAGGCTAACTAAAGAGATCATTGGTAGGATTGTGCGTTAAAGGGCTATTTGATTTGCCACGCAACACCCATTTGCGTGGCAACAAAGATGTCGAACGCAAATTACGCTGTTTGATGTAACTCTTGCTCCATTTGATCTCTCATTTTAAACTTTTGTAGCTTACCCGTTACCGTCATCGGATAGGCGTCAACCAATTTGATGTATTTTGGTACTTTGAAATAGGCGAGTTTATCTTTTAAAAATACACGAATATCTTCTTCCGAAATATAGTGTCCGGGCTTAAGTTGCACCCAAACACATACTTCCTCACCATATTTTTCGTCTTTGATCCCAAATACAGCGGCATCCTGAATATCATCATGATGATAAAGCACCTCCTCAATTTCTCTGGGGTAAATATTCTCGCCACCGCGAATGATCATGTCTTTTATGCGGCCGACGATGCTAACGAAACCTTCGTCGTCCATTACCCCTAAATCACCAGAGTGTAGCCAGCCGTCGTCATCTATGGTCGCCGCCGTTTTTTCTGGGTCTTGCCAATAGCCTTTCATTACGCAATATCCTCTGGCACATACTTCACCAGGCGTACCAATTGGGGCAATATGTCCTAGCTCGTCAATAATTTTGACCTCGGTATGTGGCATCGCGCGACCAACAGTCTGCACGCGTTTTTCTACAGGCGAATCGATCTCGGTAATATTGTTGATTGGGCTGCACTCGGTTTGCCCGTAACCAATGAGTACATTGGTCATATGCATTTGGGTTTGTACTTGGCGCATGACCTTTTCTGGGCAGGTGGAACCTGCCATCACCCCAGTGCGCAGCGAAGATAAATCAAACTGCGTAAAGTCTGAGTGTTCTAATTGTGCGATAAACATTGTCGGTACACCATGAAGCCCGGTGCATTTTTCTCGTTCAACAACTTGTAAAGTGATAAGTGGATCAAAGCTATCGTTAGGGAATACAGCGCACGCCCCTTTACTGATACAAACGAGATTACCGAGCACCATGCCAAAACAATGATAAAGCGGCACAGGAATACAAAGCTTATCTTGCTCTGTGAGCTTCATGGCATTGGCGACGAGCAATCCATTATTGAGGATATTACTGTGGGTGAGGGTGGCGCCTTTTGGGTTGCCAGTAGTACCTGAAGTAAATTGAATATTGATAGCATCACAGGCACTGAGGTTGGCTGCAATCGCATTTGCCTCAAGATAGTGCGCATCATTAGCTTTAGATAACAAGGTGCTGAAATTCATTAGACCTGGTTCAATATCCTCGTCGATAAGCACAATCTGTTTGAGTGAGGGAAGGCGCTGTGAAGATAATTCGCCAAACATACAGTCATAGGATTCTGGTGCCAGCTCTCTTATCATGTCGACGTAATGGCTATGTTTAAAAGACTTCGCCATAACTAACATCTTACACTCAACGTTGTTTAGCACGTATTCAAGCTCACTTGGGCGATAGGCGGGGTTAATGCACACCATAATTGCACCAATTTTAGCGGTTGCGAATTGCACTAGACTCCATTCAAGATTGTTTGGAGACCAAATCCCAACTCTATCCCCAGGTTGTATGCCTACAGCTAAAAGACTTGCAGCAAGTTGATTTATTTTTGCCAGATACTCACGATAATTTAATCGAACTGATTGATGAGAGACAACAATGGCTTCTCTTTCTGGGTAATTGTCGACAATATCTTCTAGATATTGCCCTATGGTGAGTTGAGTCAGCGGTGCTACTTGGGGGCCTTTGAAGTAACTCTTTGTAAGTGTACTTGCATTTATTAATTGGCTCTCTGTTGTCATATCTTGTCCTTGCTGTTGATCTCTAGTTTTTATCATTATGCTTTATCAGTGATAACCTAATTGTCGACAAAATCAAGTGCAATTGGACGAAAAGCATGAAATTACGACTAATGGATAGTGATAAAGTGCGTGATGGCAAGATAGTGGAAAGGCGGTTGTAACTTTATCAGACATATAAAAAAACGCCTGAAAGTTCAGGCGTTTTGTGGTTTAACTTAAGGGATTGTTATTAAGCTAATCCTTCATCTGTATCGACATGCTCATCTTTATGATGCCTCGCGATTTCATCTGAAAGTTCTTGCTTAGAACGCTTCTCTGACATCCTTCTTGCCATTAGCCAATAGAAGAATAGTGGCAAGAAGAATACTGCGAGGAAGGTAGCCGAGAGCATACCACCCATTACGCCAGTACCCACACTGTGTCTTGCTCCTGCGCCAGCTCCGGAACTCATCACCAGTGGAACTACACCAAGTATGAAAGCAAGTGAAGTCATGATAATAGGTCTAAAACGCAGTCTTGCCGCTTCAAGGGCTGCGGTTGCAGGACTCCATCCTTCTTGATACTTCATTAGCGCGTACTCGACAATAAGAATGGCATTCTTACTGGCGAGGCCAAGTAGGGTAACCAAACCGATTTGGAAGTAAACGTCGTTGGTCAGCCCTGCAATCCAGATTGAGACCAACGCACCAAAAGTACCAAACGGTAGCGCTAACATAACCGAGAATGGCAATGACCAGCGCTCATAAAGTGCTGCGAGGATCAAAAATACCATGATCACGGCCATACCGAGTGCAATACCGGTTGTGCCAGAGTTTTGCTTTTCTTGGAACGCGGAACCCGTCCACTCGTAAGTCATATCTGGTGGTAGCACTTTGTTGGCGATACGCTCAAACTCCGCGATAGCTTGACCTGAGCTATATCCAGGTGCTGCTTCGCCCATTAACTTAACTGCAGATAAGTTATTGTAACGATTCATGGTTTCCGGACCGCGACTATACTCAACATCCGTAAATGCAGAAATTGGTACCATTTCGCCACGATTGTTTTTCACATAAATGCGGCCAACATCTTCCGGTGTCATTCTAAACTCGGCTTCTGCGGACATAATCACCTGCCATGCACGACCAAACTTATTGAAGTCGTTGACGTAGTAATTACCTAAATTGGCTGCAAGTGCGTTAAACGCAGAATTGATATTAACCCCCATGGCACGCGCTTGTTCACGATCCATATGCACCTTTAGCTGCGGAGCATCAGGACGCCATAGCGTTTGAATGCCTGTAAGGATAGGGCTCTTCTGCGCCTCGGCCATGATCATCTGCATGCCTTGCTTCAATTTAGCGGGATCAGAGCCGCCTTTATTTTGCAAGAAGACTTCAAATCCGCCTGTTGTACCCAAGCCGAAAATTGGCGGTGGGTTAAACGCCAGCACTAATGCTTCGTTAATATGCGCGGTTTTCATAAATAGCTCACCAACAAGTTCCTTCGCCGACACATCGCGTTCATCCCAATGTGTTTGCGTCACGAACATAGTCGCCGCACTATTTTTGAAGCCACCACCGATGAAGTCCATCCCCGTAAACGCCACGACGTTTTCGTTAGCTGGGTTTGACTTCGCAGCAGCGATTACTTCATCAGCCACTTTAGCGGTGCGCTCTAATGAAGATCCATCAGGCAAGAACACAGCAATCATGTAGTAACCTTGGTCTTCGTCTGGTACCAAAGAGCTTGGTGTTTTTTGCCACAGGAATACTGTCGCACCAATCATCGCTACCATCAATGTTAGGCCTACAAAACCACGGCGAACCATAAAGCTAACCGCGCCAACATAGCGTCCGGTTACACGATGGAACCAGTCATTGAACCACAAGAAAAACTTGGCATCTTGTTTGTGCTCGTGCTTAAGCAGCAATACACAAAGTGCAGGTGTCATCGTCAGTGCAACCACACCGGATAAACTTACAGAGATAGAGATTGTGATCGCAAATTGGCGGAATAGTTCGCCTGTTAACCCACCTAGGAAAGCGATAGGTACAAACACCGAACACAATACCAATACAATCGCGACTACGGGGCCGCTTACTTCCTGCATCGCTTTAACTGCGGCTTCTCTAGCCTGCAAGCCTTGCTCATGCATAATACGCTCGACATTCTCAAGTACCACGATGGCGTCATCTACCACGATACCAATCGATAACACCATGCCGAACAGCGTTAGCGTGTTAATCGAGTAACCGAGCATATACAGACCTGCAAATGTACCAAGTAACGAGACCGGAACTGCAAGCGTTGGAATTAGCGTTGCGCGCCAGTTTTGCAAGAACAGGTAAACCACTAAGAATACCAAAATCATTGCTTCACCAAGCGTTTTTAACACCTCTCGAATTGAGACTTCTACAAAGCGTGTGGTGTCGTAAGAGTTAACGTGAGCGAGGCCTGTAGGGAACTGAGGTTTGATCTGTTCAATTTCAGCCTCTACTGCTTTAGCCACGTCAAGCGCATTCGCGCCCGGTTGCAAGAATACACCGAGTAATACCGCTTCCTTACCGTTAATAGTACCTTGGAAGTTATAGTCTTTAGAACCAAGCTCTACGCGAGCAACATCCTTAAGGCGCAGTGTTGAGCCATCAGGGTTTGCACGAACGATGATATTTTCGAACTCTTCAGCCGTCGATAAACGTCCTTTCGCGGTGACACTATAAACTAGCGATTGCGCGTCTTGAGAAGTCGGTGTTGCACCGATACTACCCGCTGCATACTGAGAGTTTTGCTCTCTAATTGCTCCAGCTATATCGTCTGCTGTGACTTGCAGTTGACTCATAATGTCCGGGCGCAACCAAATACGCATGGCATAGTCTTTAGCACCGAAGATCTGCACGTTAGTCGTACCAGGAATACGTTTGACGCGGTCAAGGATATTCATGGTGACGTAGTTAGATGTCCAGAGACTTTCTCGAGTACCATCTGGCGAATAGAATGCGTGTACTTGTAAGAAGTTAGAAGATGTCTTTTGAACTACCACGCCTTGGCGTCTAGTTTCTTCAGGGAGACGAGCCTCGACTTGCTTAACACGGTTGTTAACATCTACCGCGGCTTGATCAACATCCGTTCCAATCTCAAAAGTTACTGCAATAGTCGTTACACCGGAGTTGGTACTGGTTGATGTCATGTACATCATGCCTTCAACACCGGTAATCGCGTTTTCGATAGGAGTTGCTACGGTTTGTTCTAGTACATCCGCTGATGCACCAGGATATACTGCACGCACCTCAACTTGAGGTGGTGCAATTTCGGGATACTGTGCGACAGGCAAACTACGCATTGCAGCAAGCCCGGCAAGCACTATCACGATAGAGATAACAAAGGCAAAAATAGGCCTGTTTATGAAATATTTGGAGAACATCAGATTATTCTCCTTGCTCGCTCACAGATACTGGCATACCAGGGAAGAAGATCCTCGCCATACCTTCAACGATGACAGGTTGACCTTCTTTTAAGCCTTCGCGAATAACCCACATATTTTCATTATTAAGCTTGACCCATTCACCAACTTTGACCGGCGCAGGTAGGGCTACGGTTGCACCTTGTTCATTTTTGGTAGCAATGTACACAAATTTCCCCGTACCATTGTCTAGTACCGCTCTTTGCGGAAGTACAACGGCATTATTGCGTACCGCACCAGATAGCTTAACTCGCACAAACTGACCCGGTCTTAACTCGCCATTTTCATTAGGAATACGAGCTTGTAACTCACTGGTACCCGTAAAGCGGTTTACCCGGACGTCGCTAAAGTTTACTTTACCAGCTTGTCCGTACAGTGAACCATCTTGCAGAATAATCGTAGTATCAAATTCATTGTTTTCCGGTAATGACAATGAGCCATTTTCTACATCTTGGCGCATTGTAAGCTGCTCACGCTCTGAAAAGCCAAAGCGAGCACGAATGGTGCTGATGTCGGTAAGTTCAGTTAATAGTACACTCGGACCGGAAACATAGCTGCCTTCTGACATCAGCTCACGACCCACAATACCAGAAACTGGTGCTTCAACTTTGGCGTATTCAAGGTCCAGCTTAGCTTCACTCAACGCGACTTTTGCAGATTCTAAATTCGCAACTGCAATATCGTAAGCCGATACTGAGTTATCAAAGTCGCGCTTTGATACTGAACGCTCGTTCTTCAAACGCTCAAGCCTTTCGCTCTCGCGCTTAGTTTGATCAACATTTGCTTTTGCTGCCTGAAGTGCTGCCTGCGCTTTTTCTACCGCTAATTCAAAAGGTTTAAGCTCGATGGTGAATAATGAATGACCAGCTTTTACAAACTGACCTTCCTCAAAGTTGCGAGATTCGATGATCCCAGAAACTCGAGAGCGAATTTCGACTTCTTTATCACCCGCGAGAGTGGCCGGAAGTTCGATATCGAAAGGCACTGATTGAGTAGTAACTTGTTGTACACTCACTTGCGCAGGTGGCATTGCATGGCCCCCTTGCTGTGGTGCTTCTGAACACGCTGACAAAGTGCCTAACGTGAGCATTAAAAAAGATAGGTGTTTAACACGACTGCGTATTGATGCTGGATACATGAACACTCCAATTCCTATATTATCATTTTATGCTGCCCCGGCTTTGACGGGGAACTACCTTGCAATTTGCCTTTAATAACGCACACTCAACTGGATGCAATCAGTCAAGTGAGTTCATTTCATACCTTAACCACACCAAAGTAAAGGCTATTTGTTCGACAATTAAACAAGTAAACGGTAGTGTATACTTAAAGAAATAAAAGGTAAACGGTTGCGTGTACTTTTCTTCAATTTAGGTATACGATCATGTGTACTTTTTATTAACGACTTTATTGATTAAAATAAAGGGAATGTTGATTTATTACGAAGAAGGCTTATCTCTGTATAGAGAGGTGATTCTCGGTATACAACTGACCATGTGAGTAGCAGCTATCAATGGCTCGCTTTTCCCACTATTAATTAAAGACAGAATAAGTAAATGACGCAACTTTCACCAAAACAGCAGTCAATTTTATGTGCAGCGATAGAAGAGTTCGCTCAAAAAGGCTTGCAGGCGACGACGATGGAGTCGATCAGTCAATCAGCGGAAGTATCAAAGCGCACGTTATACAAGCATTACTCGACCAAAGACGAGCTCTTTGATGCCGTTGTTGAGCTGTTAATTGAGCGAATTAAGCCGATAACAGCGATACAATTTATCCCAAACTATGACTTTTCAGTGCAACTGCAACATCTTGCGAAAAGCGCAATGACTTTGTTGAATGACGAGGATTATATGCGTTTGTCGCGTATTGTGATGATTGAATCGATGCGTAGCTTTGAGCAAGCACAGAATTTAAATGAAAAGTTTAGTCATTGTGAAGCCGCGATGATCCAATGGTTCGAAGATGCTGCGAATTCAGGGTGTCTTGGTAGTTTTGATGCGGACTTTGCCGCAGCGTACTTTTGGGGCGCACTGAAAAAGCTAGGCTATTGGGAACGCGCAATAAAATGGCAAGCTCCGCTTCCAGAAGCAGAGCTTGATATATTAGTTGAAAAGGCGGTCTCGCTATTTTGTAATGGCGTTACTCAACCCCAATAAATCCACCGGTTTGATGCGACCACAGTTTGGCGTAAATACCACCTAAAGCTAGCAAGGATTGATGGCTTCCTTCTTCTACTATCCGACCTTCATCCATAACGATTAATCTGTCCATTTGTGCAATCGTGGATAACCTATGGGCAATTGCAATAACGGTTTTACCTTCCATCAGTGCATCTAAGCTCTCTTGGATAGCTTGCTCAACCTCAGAATCCAAGGCTGAAGTGGCTTCGTCTAAAATTAAAATTGGCGCATTTTTTAGTAATACACGGGCAATGGCGATACGTTGGCGTTGGCCACCTGATAGTTTCACACCGCGTTCACCTACTTGTGCGTCAAAGCCAGTATTACCGTGACTGTCTTCTAAGTCTTGGATAAAATCATAAGCCTGCGCTTCTTTTGTTGCGGCTATTAATTCTTCTTCTGATGCATCAGGGCGACCATAAAGAATATTGTCACGCACGCTGCGATGGAGCAAAGAAGTATCTTGCGTCACCATGGCGATATGACGTCGTAAGCTTTCCTGTTTTACTTTCGCAATATTTTGGCCATCAATTTCGATGCTGCCGCCGTCAGTATCGTAGAATCTCAATAGTAAGTTCACTAAGGTCGATTTACCTGCTCCTGAGCGGCCAACCACACCAATTTTTTCGCCGGGTTTGATATGCAGGTTCAGGTTGTCGATGACGTTATGTTGCCTCGCTGTATCTTTACGTTTATAAGCGAAGGTAGTGTTACAAAAGTCGATTTTTCCGGCTTTAAAATCTAACTGTGGCGCTGTTTGTTGGTCAACAATATCAAGCGGTCTTGAGAGCGTGTTCATGCCGTCTGCAACTGTACCAATATTTTCGAATAGGCCGCTAATTTCCCACATTATCCACTGCGCCATACCATTTAGTCGTAAGGCTAAGCCTACTGTAATTGCGATTGCACCAGCGGTTATCGCATTGAAAGACCATAAATAGATGGAAAGTGCCGCGACGGAAAATACCAAAAGATAATTTAAGGCCTGAATACTAACGTTTAAGCTAGTTGCTAAGCGCATTTGCTTATATACAGGTTGAATAAATACATCCATGCTATCTCTAGCATATTCTTCTTCTCGTTTGGTATAAGAGAAAAGCTTTACGGTTGAAATATTGGTGTAGCTATCAACTATTCTTCCTGTCATTTCTGAGCGCGCGTCAGCCTGCTCACTAGAAACACGTTTTAACTTAGGAACAAAATAAAATTGGAAACAGATATAGCAGCCAAGCCAAATAACCAGCGGGATCATCAAACGTATATCACTGCTTGCAACAAGCGCGAGCATTGCGGTGAAGTACACTAAAATATATACCAGCACATCGAGTAGTTTCATGACTGATTCGCGCACGGCTAGGGCGGTTTGCATCACTTTAGTTGCAATACGTCCTGCAAACTCGTCTTGATAGAATGTCATAGACTGCTTTAGCAAGTAGCGATGTGCCTGCCAGCGAATAGCCATTGGGTAATTACCCAATAAACTCTGATGTAAAATGGCGCTGTGAAAAAAGACTAACAGTGGCAATGCCACTAACGTGATCACAGACATTCGAATTAACTCGGTTTGCTTGGCTTCAAACAGAGTTTGTGGTGTATAAGTTGAGAGCCAGTCAACTAAATCACCCATAAAGCCAAATAATGTTACTTCCAAAATTGCGAGGATCGCGGCACTTAGCGACATAAATAGCAAGGGTAATTCCATTCCCTTAGTGTAGAAGCGACAGAAAGCCAACAAACCTTGTGGTGGCTGACCAACTTCTTGCTCGGGAAAGGGCTTGGTAAAGCGTTCAAATACTCGATACATGGATGATCCCTAAATTTGTTCAGAAGCTAGTCTACCTTGATAGTATGAAATGCGCGAGTCACAGATTGGTGCTCAATTTGCACGAATAATTATAGCTGTTTTTGGTTGAGTTGTTTTTGTGTAATGAGCTCACCAGTGACAGCATTATAACTACTCAAAGTCAGTGGCGTAGAATAGTGCTTTAAATAGACCTGATCATGTGGCTTTTCTACTATAATTTTGTCGATTGGGACTAGTTTTTTACCTTCATCGACAAAAAATGACAGTTCTAAATAGCATGGAAAAACCTCTTTACATACACCGAGTGATTGTTGTTGTAGATCAAACGTTGAGGAGAGCCAGCTTGGCCTATTATTGATTATCGTGGTTCTGGGCCAAGTTACAGAAAGATCAAATCGTTGCGGATCTGAAGAGTAGTGCTGAGATTGGCTTGCTACTCGTGCAAGCAGCAAAGGAGTATTGCCACTCACTGATTGAACCTCAGATAAGCGAACCTGATCAACGGTGAGTGGATTAATTGTCAATGTTTGTTTGAGTTCACTCGCCAGTTGGTTTTGCTCATCTAGTTGAGAAAATCCTAGATGAACGAGTAGTTTTGCATCACGATTGTTATCAAATACCTTTTCTTTTAAGTGTTCAGCTGCGGCTTTGGCTCTACCTTGTTGTGAATCGTGATCGTAACTAATAATCTCGTAGCCAAGTGATTTGGCTTCAAATATCAAGCTCGCGTAAGTCGCTTCCATGGTGTAGATCCCATGCTCGTATGTTGTATAGCCGTGTTTATTGATTTGCTGCTCAACGCTTACCTGTGGAGTGAGCGCTTCTAATGCAAGGTAGCGATAGCCTTGTTCATATAAAGGCTTCAATAGGGCAATCGTTAGCGCTCGGTGTTTAGCATTATGATACGCCTCGTTTACCATAGTGATACGCGTGTCAGCAGCCTTTTGTTCTATGATTTCTAGCGCAGGAACTAGCCGATAATCGTTTAGCAACATATCTGGATTGATCACCCCAGAGGTGAGTTTTTCCGCTTCAAAATAATTGCCGACAATAGAATGATAAGTTGCTGCATATTGAATGTTTGCTGAGCTACTATCTAAATGCCCTTTGACTGGAATTTGGCTTTCAAGTGACTGTGTGTTTTCAAACACACGCTTATCTGAGTTAACACCAAAGATTAAAGAAGCAGGGTTAGCGCTTGAATTTGCAAATGCTGGTACGGATATCAGCGAACATGCGCAAAAAATAACGGCTTTTCCATATTGTTGAGGTAACACCTAAATCCACTCCTTGCGGTTTATTACGGTTATATTAATAGCATAAAAGTAAGGAGGGCTGAATCAAATAAAAGCAAATTTTTTATAAGTATTTTATATTTGAATTATTTACAGGGGAGATAAATGTGGAAGCAAATAAAAAGGCCAGTAGCTAAGTAACTGCTGGCCCTTGATATGATTATTCTTCTTTGCCGTATGTTTTACGAAGAATATAAACATAGGCATTGATGAAAGCTTGCTCTTGAAACTTTTTCAACCCAGTGTCTTCATAGTCAACAGGAATTGGGTTTCTTTTTAATTGCTCTTTAACTTCAGTGCTAGATAGTAACTGCACGTCCACACCTGAAATTAACTGGATTGCAGCTTCCATTTTAAAACCAGCCGCACTACCTGCGAATTTACCTTTGTGTGGGCGCTGACGAATGGCGATAGAATCTACGCCGTAATCTTCTACTAGTTTTGCAAAGTCGAATTGGAACTTGCGCATTTCATCAAGTTCTGTCCCTTGGTTACTTAACGTAAAGCGGCGCTGACGAATGTCTCTGATATCAAAAACATCATCTTCTTTCGTTAGCATACAAAGCAGAGCTTCGCTGCCTGAAATTTCAACCCCAAGTGTTCTCATTTTCGTGTCCAGATTATGCAAAAATTGAATTATCTCACAGTGTTATTTCTATTGCTATCGCTGCATGGTCAGAATAGCAAATATCTTCGTCCATACGCTTCGGATCAAGGTGAGCATCGTAACTGTAGTAATGTAACGACTTCACTCTGGGCGTTTCTCGGTTGGGATTGAACTCTTTTGAACAAAGAATGTAATCAAGTACGTTACCTTCACCTTGATAGTAATGACTGGCTGGCTTTTCTTTATGGTTGTTGTCGGCGTAAAGAAAACTGTCGAACAACCCGACACTGTCAAAGCCATTACTAGCAAGGACGGGTGGAAAGGCTTGCGTCATAAAAGATAATGCTGGGCTGTCCAATGCATCATTAAAGTCGCCCATCACCAACGTTGCAGCCTGTTTCTCTCTTTGTGTTTTTAATGCATCGTAATAAATGATAGAAGCTTCGAGTGAACGTGAGATCTGTGACTGCATCGTACCTACGGTTTCGTGAAGTAATGTAAGTAGCGGGTCGTCTTGATTGGAATCTCCCAGCATGTGGGCCATTGAATGCACGCGTTGAGACTTAAAGTGCACGGCATAACACGCGAGTAACCCGAAGCCTGGAATGTCGAACTTACATTTTATTGGGGTGCGATTGAATTTAAATTGATGTTGATTATTAAGGTATTCAAGTAACTCGGGGCAGGGCTCTAACGGCGCAAAGGATTTAAATGGTAGTTTTGATGCAATAGCGACCACGGGTTTAAACAATACCGATGGGTATACGTGATCAGGACTAGGCGCATCGACTGTGGCAAAGTGAACAAGACCCAAGTCTTCGCACAGCATCTGTAAGCTATCGGGTGAGAAGACTTCTTGAAATACAATGACATCGGGATTTATATGCTGAATGAGTCCCGTAATAAACTGAGTTTTGGTTTGCCACTGTGTTTCATTATAGTGCTCATGAAGTTGATAAAACGAATAAGGCGGCGCTGCAAAATTTAGTAGATTAAAGGTTGCAAACCGATAGCGCTTTTTGGCCACGAATAATCCCAAAATAGTTTTTGTAAATTAATAGATTAATTTTAGCTCTAGGCTTGCACTTAGCCAAGTAACACGCGAGAATAGTGATTCTTATTCGAAAGTCCTCGGATGAGCCGCGATAATTCGCGCAAGACAATGCTTATTCGTAAAAGCGTTGATAGGCACACTTTAAAATTAATTAAATACATGTGATGCATCGTAGGTGTCACCACTGTAAATAGGATTTATCATGCCAGTTATTACTCTTCCTGACGGCAGTCAGCGTATTTTTGAAAACCCTGTCACTACTCTAGAAGTCGCTCAAGACATCGGTCCTGGCCTTGCAAAAGCAACGATTGCTGGCCGTGTAAATGGCGTTCGTGTTGATGCTTGTGACCTCATCGAAAATGACTCAGCGCTTGAAATCATCACCGCAAAAGACGACGACGGTCTTGAGATTATTCGTCACTCGTGTGCGCACTTGATTGGTCACGCTGTAAAACAATTATTCCCAGAAGCTAAGATGGCGATTGGTCCTACCATCGACAACGGTTTCTATTACGATGTTGACCTAGAGCATTCGCTTACTCAAGAAGACCTTGAAGCGATTGAAAAGCGCATGTTGGAGTTGGCAAAAACCGACTACGACGTAGTAAAGAAAAAGGTGAGCTGGCAAGAAGCGCGCGATGCATTTGCAGCACGCGGTGAAACCTATAAGATGGAAATCCTAGACGAGAATATCGCGAAAGATGACCGTCCAGGTTTATATCACCACGAAGAATATGTTGATATGTGTCGTGGTCCGCACGTACCAAATATGAAGTTCTGTCACCACTTCAAGATTATGAAAGTGGCGGGCGCATATTGGCGCGGCAATTCAGAAAACAAGATGTTACAGCGTATTTATGGTACAGCTTGGGCTGACAAGAAGCAGCTAAAGGCGTATCTTAAGCGTTTAGAAGAAGCTGAAAAGCGTGATCACCGTAAAATTGGTAAAGCACTCGACCTGTGGCATTGGCAAGAAGAAGCGCCAGGCATGGTATTCTGGCATAATGATGGCTGGAGCATTTATCGTGAGCTTGAAGATTTTGTTCGTGAAAAACTACGCGAATATCAGTACGAAGAAGTAAAAGGTCCGTTGATGATGGACCGTGGCTTGTGGGAAAAATCAGGTCACTGGGACAAGTACTCAGATGCTATGTTCACGACTGAGTCAGAGAAACGTGAGTATGCTATTAAGCCGATGAACTGCCCAGGTCACGTGCAGATCTTTAACCAAGGTCTAAAGTCATACCGTGATTTACCATTACGTATGGCTGAGTTTGGCTGTTGTCACCGTAATGAACCATCAGGCGCACTACATGGCTTGATGCGCGTTCGTGGCTTTACTCAAGATGATGCGCATATCTTCTGTACAGAAGAGCAAATCATGGATGAAGTATCTGCCTGTATCAAAATGGTATATGACACTTACTCGACATTTGGCTTTGAAAAGATTGTTGTAAAACTTTCGACTCGTCCAGAAAAGCGCATTGGTGAAGACGAAATGTGGGACAAAGCGGAAGCTGCATTGGCTGAAGCGTTAAAAGTTAACAACATCGAGTTTGAATATCTGCCGGGTGAAGGGGCGTTTTATGGTCCTAAGATCGAATTCACGCTGTATGATTGTTTAGAGCGTGCGTGGCAATGTGGTACAGTGCAATTAGACTTCGCACTACCAGGTCGTTTAGGTGCAACTTATGTTGCGGAAAGTAACGAGCGTAAAACACCAGTTATGATCCACCGCGCAATTCTGGGTTCACTAGAGCGCTTTATTGGAATTCTAACGGAAGAATATGCTGGTCAGTTCCCAACTTGGCTTGCGCCGAAACAAGTTGTGATCATGAATATCACGGATAAACAAGCGGATTATGTCCACGAAGTTGTACAAAAGTTGAATAAACTTGGAATAAGAGCTTGTGCCGACTTGAGAAATGAGAAGATTGGTTTTAAAATCCGCGAGCATACTTTAAAACGTATACCTTATTTACTAGTGGTGGGTGACAAAGAAGTCGAGCAACAAGAAGTTGCAGTAAGAACCCGTACTGGTGAAGATTTAGGTAAATTATCGATTGATGATTTCATCGTTAAAGTTAGCGAAGAGATTAAAAATCGACTATAAATATAAACTTGCGTGTACTTTACTTTTTCTGGTGCACGCATTTACTTTTGAATTTTTTGGAGGAACGTACCATTAGAGGCGGCAAAAAAGGGCAAAATAACGCTCAGAAAAATCGTATTAACGAAGAGATTACAGCGAAAGAGGTTCGCTTAATTGACGCTGAAGGCGAGCAAGCTGGCATTGTCTCAACAAGAGACGCACAAAACATGGCGGACGAAGCAGGTCTAGATCTAGTTGAGATCAGTCCAAATGCTGAGCCACCGGTTTGTAAAGTGATGGACTACGGTAAGTTCCTTTTTGAAAAAGCAAAAATCCAAAAAGAACAAAAGAAAAAGCAAAAGCAAATTCAGGTTAAGGAAGTTAAATTCCGTCCTGGTACAGATGTTGGTGATTACCAAGTCAAGCTACGTAGCCTTCGCAAGTTTCTTGAGGGGGGCGATAAAGCTAAAGTCACAATTCGCTTCCGTGGTCGTGAAATGGCGCACCAAGAGATTGGTATTGATCTACTAGAACGTATCAAGACTGAATTGGAAGATATCGCATCAGTTGAGTCTTTCCCGAAAAAAGTAGAAGGTCGTCAGATGATAATGATGATGGCGCCTATTGCTAAAAAGTCTTAATCTCGGCATAATACGCATCGAATTTAACGCAGGTCTCAAGTGCTAACGCCACCTGCGTTATCCGGTTTTAAAGTAAGGTATTGATCCTTCACCGGTTTTAGGTAGTAAGCTAGGCCTACAAGTGAGTTTATCTCCGCCTACTTACATTGTGTTAAAGCAATATCATTCGGAGTTATTGCAAATGGCTTATAAGCTAAAATCACACAGAGGTGCTGCTAAGCGCTTCAAAAAGACTGCTTCTGGCGGTTACAAGCGTAAACAGTCGCATCTTCGTCACATTCTGACTAAGAAATCTTCAAAGCGTAAATTACACCTTCGTGCTAAGTCTATGGTTCATAAGAATGACCTAGGCCTAATCGATCGTATGTTACCATTCGCTTAATAGAGGATATCAGAAATGGCAAGAGTTAAACGCGGCGTAGTTGCACGTGCACGTCACAAAAAAGTATTAAAGCAAGCTAAAGGTTACTATGGAGCGCGTTCACGCGTTTACCGCGTAGCTTTCCAAGCGGTAACTAAAGCTGGTCAATATGCTTACCGTGACCGTCGTGCTAAGAAACGTACTTTCCGTCAACTATGGATTGCTCGTATCAACGCAGCTGCACGTCAAAATGGTCTTTCTTACAGCCGTTTCATCAATGGCCTTAAAAAGTCATCGATTGAAATCGATCGTAAGATCCTAGCTGATATCGCAGTATACGACCAAGTAGCTTTCGCAGCACTAGTTGCTAAAGCAAAAGACGGTCTAGCTGCTTAATAAGCGGAACTAGAATTAGTCTTAGGACTAAACCTGGTATTGAAAAGGAGCCTTAGGCTCCTTTTTTAGTTTTATACTCGTTATCAACGCAAGCGTTAGCGGTTTTTTATTAAGATTTTATCCAGCATCTTACTGCTCAATATTCGTTTTAAGTATCCCATCAAATAGGTTGGAAACGTAACGTAATATCTCGGCTTTGCAGTCTTCGCACTCAGTGCGTGTTGCAACGCTTTATAAACAGCTTCTGGTCCTAAGGTAAATTTTTGTGGTGCTTCTTCTGAGCCTAAGCGGTTAAGCTGCGCCTGATATGCATTGTGATGTACACTATTTTCGTGATCGATATTCGCTAAAAAGGCGTGTTTCGCGTTCTCTCTAAATTTAGACACGATTGGACCTGGCTCTATTAGGCTAACTTGAATATTGCTACCTGAAAGCTCCATACGTAGGGTGTCGGTAAGTCCTTCAAGTGCAAATTTACTCGCGTTATAAGCGCCACGATATGGCAGAGCGACTAATCCAAGTACGGATGAGTTATGAATAATGCGGCCTGCGCCTTGCTTACGCATTTGCTCAACTGCGAGACAGGTGAGCGTATGCCAGCCAAAAAAATTAACTTCAAATTGTTGCCGTAACACCTCTGTAGGCAAGTCTTCTACCGCACCAGGTTGGCCGTAGGCACCGTTATTGAACAACGCGTCTAGCTGACCATTTGCGATTGTCAAAGCTTGGTTAAAGCCATCATTTATACTTTGCTCGCACGCTAAGTCGAGCAAAATACATTGAATGTCTGTGCCTTCAAATTTATTCAAGTCTTTTGCATTTCTAACCGAAGCAATAACTTGATATCCTGCTTTTGACAATTGCACAGCGCAGTAATAACCAATCCCGCTAGAACAACCTGTGATTAAAATTGATTTTTGTACGCTCATTTGATCCCTAAAGTTATGGTTATCTGCGATTAACTGCAAATTTTTGTTGAATCACCGCACATTGTAAGCTGATATCTAAAATATTGATATAATTGGCAGATAAAAGCAGAGGAATAGATAAATATGATGAGTTCCAGCATTATTATGCTTACTGCAATGCTAGGTATGAGCGGTCATTTACCACCTTTGATAGAGTGGCAGGGCAAAAGTGAACAACTATTACAACAACAAGGCCCATTAACGACTGATTTTGAACTAAGTGGTGCGATAGATTCTCCTAATTACGCCGATACGATGGCATTTGTTGACCGCCTAGTGGCTGCTAATCCGACCCAATTTAAGCTAGAGACGATCGGATTTAGCAATAGTAATCGCGCGATTAAGATGATTGTTGCAACGGAGCAGGGCGGTGACAAGTCAAATGTTATTAATAATGGTAAGCCAACCATTTTAGTACAAGCTGGTATTCATGCCGGAGAAATTGACGGCAAAGATGCCATGTTTATGTTGCTTCGCGATGTTGCAACCGGTAAGCGCCGTGATATCTTGACGAAAGTGAATTTACTCTTTATCCCTATTCTCAACGTCGATGGGCATGAAAGGCGCAGCGAGTTTAACCGTATAAATCAACGCGGCCCGACTGTTATGGGCTTTAGAACCAATGCCAATAACTTAAATCTGAATCGTGATTACACTAAATTGGATACGCCAGGAGTTAAGGCGGTCATGCAGGTGATTAATGAATATAATCCGGATCTGTACATCGATGTTCATGTAACGGATGGCGCAGACTACCAATACGATGTCACTTATGGTTTTAACCCAACTTTTGCAAGTGAGTCACCGGCAATAGCTGAGGTGTTAGAAAATCAGATTTCGCCACAAATTAATGCAGCGCTTGCCGCTCAAGGGCATATTCCAGGTCCGCTTGTATTTGTGATGGATAAACGAGATTTTAAAAAAGGGCTAGCTGGTTGGGTGGCAACGCCAAGATTTTCAAATGGTTGGGGAGATTTAAAGGGGCTGCCTACCATACTTGTAGAGAATCACTCATTGAAACCCTATAAGCAGCGTGTACTGGGCACCTATGTGTTTATGGATGGCGTTATCAGTGGCCTTTCAAGCAATATTCAGGTATTACGAGAAGCGGTTCAAAAAGAGGCTGAATTCACACCTAAACAATTGGTTGTTGAACGCAGCTATGCAAAAGAGCCTGACTTTATTCAATTTAAAGGCATCCAATACAAGCAGTTTGAAAGTGCATTGTCTGGTCATTTGGAAGCTAAGTACTTAGGCGAGCCACAAAACTATGAGAAGCTGCCAATTTATTGGCAGAAGGAAGTAAAAACAACGGTGAATGTACCTGAGCAGTTTTACATTCCACCTGCATATCCGGAAGTGATCGAAAAATTAAAACTGCATGGAATAACCGTTTCTACACTGCCGGATGGAACGGTAGTGGAAAAAGTAAGCCAAGCTACAGTAAAAGACTACAAGTTCGATACGGCTCCTTTTGAAGGGCGCTTTAGAGTAAATGCGACTTTTGACATTAAGGAGCTCTCAGATAAGGTCGATCTCAGTGGGTGGTATAAAGTAGCAACGGCACAAAAATCTGGAGAGCTGGTGACTCACTTGCTACATCCAGAGGCGCCAGACTCATTTTTTGCTTGGGGGGAGTTCAATACTATTTTCCAACGTACAGAATATGTTGAAAATTATGCACTTGAACCTTTTGCGCGAAAAATGCTAAAACAAAATCCAGCAATGGCGCTAGCCTTCGATAAAAAAATACGTGAAGACAAGCAATTTGCAAACGATCCAAAAGCGAGGATGGAGTGGCTTTATGCAAGAACTCCGTTTTATGATAATGCGTATCTTAAATATCCTGTTTTGATGTCGTTTGGAGCGAACTAACCATGCAAGTGTTCACAATTCCAGTTACCCCGTTTATGCAAAATTGTCGTGTTATCGTGTGTCCAGAAACACAAGCCACTGCAATTGTAGATCCAGGTGGTGAAGCGGAAAAAATTATCGCGCAGTTGGACACTCAGGGGTTAGTGCCAAGCATGATCTTGCTTACCCATGCGCACCTTGATCATGTGGGGGCAAGTACAGAATTAAGTGAACATTTTAATATCGAGATTATTGGGCCTCATCAGGGCGACCAATTTTGGTTGGAAGCCTTGCCAATGCAATCACAAATGTTTGGTTTTCCTAATCATGCTGCTTTTTTACCATCAAAGTGGTTAAATGATGGTGATAAGGTTAAGGTGGGAAACTTAGCTCTCGAAGTCAGACATTGTCCAGGGCATACTCCAGGGCACGTGGTATTTTATGAACCACACTCAAAACAGGTTTTAGTAGGAGATGTGTTGTTTAAAGGGTCTGTTGGTCGTACTGACTTTCCAAAAGGCGATGCAGCTCAACTAAAACAGTCTATACAAGATAAACTGTTTACTTTGCCTGATGAGGTCGTGGTGCATTCGGGCCATGGTGAAAATACCTCAATTGGCTTCGAAAAGGCGACAAATCCTTTTGTGAGTGGCCGATTTGGTTAAATATAGTGGAAGTGGCATAGTAGTGATGTGCATTTTTTAATTTGCTATGCTTCAGGGAATAACAATCAGCATCGGTTAATAGACTGATGTGCTAATTAAACTAGAATAGATATGTCATTGAACCAAGTAGATCGCCAGATACTGGCATTGTTACAGCAAGACGCAAGTCTTTCTACCGCTGAAATCGCTGATAAAGTGGGACTATCTCAGTCACCTTGTTGGCGTCGCATCGCTAAATTAGAGCAAGACGGTTATATCAAAGGCAAAGTTGCATTGCTGGATGAGAAAAAACTCGGATTTGATATGTTGGTTTATGCGCATGTTAGGCTTTCAAACCATGGCCGCAACAACCTTGCCGAGTTTGAAAAATTGATCTTAAGTTATGACGAAGTGACAGAGTGCTACTCTATGGCAGGTACCATGGACTTTATGCTGCGTATCATTTCGAAAGGCATTGAAGGCTATGAGCAATTTGTTCGTGATAACTTACTTAATTTAGAATTCGTCCAAGAAGTACACTCAAACGTTACAATGACTTGCGTTAAGCGCAGCACTTCCTTACCACTTTAATACAATTTGTTGCCCTGCTTCGTTGGGTAGGGCTTCCCGTCATCTTTTCACCATTGTTCTATACTACAATATAAACTGCTTTATTGAGCTATGTATTGCAAACGAGTTTGCGATACACGCTTGTATCTTATTTGTTAAAGGCGCTGCTTTTTGCTAAAATCCGCCGCCTTTGTGTTCATAGTCAATTCACACCAGAGGATATTGATGTTTAATCTTATCAGCAAAGCGCCTAGCTCTGCTAAAAACGATGTACTGTCTGGGCTTACGGTCGCTTTGGCACTTGTGCCTGAGGCTGTGGCTTTCGCTTTTGTTGCACAAGTGGACCCATTAGTCGGTTTATACGCAGCATTTATTGTCGGTCTTGTGACTTCAATCTTTGGTGGTAGGCCGGGTATGATCTCGGGTGCAACAGGGGCTCTTGCCGTAGTAATGGTGAGCCTCGTTGTTGAGCATGGTGTAGAGTATCTCTTTGCAACCGTATTACTCATGGGCCTTTTACAAATACTCGCGGGTATATTTAAGCTCGGCAAGTTTATACGTATGGTACCGCATCCTGTAATGCTAGGCTTTGTAAATGGCTTAGCTATCGTTATCTTCCTCGCCCAGCTTGGACAATTCAAAGTACTTGACGAACAGGGTAATCTTACGTGGATGCAAGGTGAGGCGCTATATATTATGGCTGGCTTGGTAGCATTGACTATGGCCATTATTCACTTTTTACCAAAGCTAACAACCGCTGTGCCTTCGAGTCTAGCGGCGATTTTAGTGGTAACCGGTATTGTTATTGGTTTAGATTTAGATGCTCGTAATGTGCTTGATTATCTGAAAGATATGTCAGGTAACGTAGATGCAACGATAGCCGGTGGTTTTCCTGCTTTCCATATCCCCGAAGTACCATGGACATTTGAAACATTTAAAATCATCTTCCCATACGCACTTATCCTAGCAGCGATTGGTTTGATTGAATCTCTACTAACGCTCACGTTAATCGACGAAATCACCGAAACACGTGGTCACAGTAACCGCGAATGTATCGGTCAAGGTGCGGCTAACGTTACTTGTGGTGTGTTTGGTGCGATGGGGGGCTGTGCGATGATTGGGCAATCAATGATCAATATTAATTCTGGTGGACGTAGTCGTTTGTCAGGTATCACAGCGGCATTATTACTACTTGTATTTATTCTGTTTGCGGCAAGCCTTATCGAGATGATCCCGCTTGCGGCGTTAGTTGGTGTAATGTTTATGGTGGTATTAGGGACTTTTGAATGGTCAAGTTTTAGATTAATAAGAAAGATCCCTAAATCAGATGCATTTGTAATCGTCTTGGTGTCGGGGGTTACAGTGATTACGGATTTGGCCATCGCAGTTTGCGTTGGTGTCATTGTTTCGGCACTCGTATTCGCGTGGGAGCATGCGAAACATATTTACACCAATAATTATATTGATGAGCAAGGCTCCAAGGTATATGAATTACACGGACCTCTGTTTTTTGGGTCGGTGAAAAACTTTGCTGAGCTGTTTGATGTTAACAATGACCCTGATGATATCATTGTTGAATTTAAACATAGCCGTGTTGCTGACCACAGTGCAATTGAAGCGATAGATGCGTTAGCTGAACGTTATAAAAAGGCTGGTAAAACGCTGCATCTTCGCCACTTAAGCCAAGACTGTAAAGTATTGCTAAGTAAAGCTAAAGATCTCGTTGAGCTAGACGGCCAAGCAGATCCTACTTATAAAGTGGCATCTGACAAGCTTGCTTAAGAGCGACAGTTTGAATAGATGAATATAAATTAACTGGTTAATTTATTTCAAAAAAAGGCACTAAGGTGCCTTTTTTATTTGCGGCAAGGTGTGTAAAAACTGAGACCACCAGCAGTGAATAGAGACGACATGCTGAGATATAATCCAGTTAAGATAGAAGAGGTATAATCATTTTGAAGTGGCAATCACTGGTTGATAACAGGCAGAGATTTTTCTGGGTATTACAAATAGCCGGTTGGCTGGGCTACGCGCTAGTTAACTATATTGGCTCAAAAGTCTTTGAAATGCGTGATATTTATGTGTTTGTCATCGCATTAAATGCCTATGCTGGTTGCTTGATGACCGTACCGCTACGATACCTCTATCGTAAAATTTGGAATGCAACACCGTTGGTGCTGATATTCGTTGTGTTTACGGCGTCATATGTAACTGGAACACTATGGGCGGTCGTTCAGAAGTTTAATCATTGGGAAATATATCGCCACGGATATCGACCGGATGAGTGGTTTTATTACTTACAGCAGGGACTAGACTCTGTCTATATCATACTCTGTTGGAGTGGACTGTACTTTGGTATTAAGTATTACCAGTTGCTACAGAGTGAGCGTCAAAAAGCTTTGAAAGCCAATACTATGGCCCATGAAGCGCAATTGAAAATGCTGAGATATCAATTGAATCCGCATTTTCTATTCAATACGCTTAATGCAATTTCAACGCTTATATTGGTTGAAGAAAACAAAGATGCGAATCAAATGGTCTCAAGGCTCAGTGATTTCTTGCGGCATACATTGAACACAGATCCAATAAAAAAGGTACCGCTTGAGCAAGAACTACATGCATTAAAGCTGTACTTAGAAATTGAGAAGGTGCGATTTGATGAGCGCTTATCTATTGAGCTTGATGTGACAGAAGAAGCTGAACAGGCACTAGTACCAAGCTTGATCCTACAACCACTCATTGAAAATAGCATTAAATACGCAATTGCCCATATGGAGCATGGCGGCAAAATTGAAATAAAAGCGCAGGTGTTTGCCAATGAACTACTCTTGGAAGTAGGAGACAATGGTCCTGGCGCAGAATTGGAAGGTGGGCAACTGAAAAGTGCACAGGGAGTGGGTTTAGCGAATACCAAAGACCGTTTAAAAACCTTGTACGAAAATAATTATTCATTTGTGCTCTCGGATAATGAGCCAACTGGTTTGAAGGTAAACATTCGCGTTCCATATGAAAGGGCGAAGAAGTAATGAGCAAAATTAGAACACTAATCGTAGATGACGAGCCGCTAGCGAGAAAAGGGTTAGCGGTAAGGTTAAGAGATTTTTCTGAAATCGAAGTTGTAGAATTGTGTGGCAGTGGTCAACAAGCAATCGATCTATGCAAATCTGAGGACATAGATCTGGTCTTTCTCGATATTCAAATGCCGAACATGAACGGTTTTGAAGTGGCGAGAGCGTTGAGTGAAAGTGTTAAACCATTGCCTGCTATCGTATTTGTAACTGCGTTTGATCAATATGCTGTAAAGGCATTTGAGATCCATGCGCTGGATTACATCTTAAAACCCGTTGATGACAACAGATTAAAACAGGCGGTGGAGAAAGTGCAAAGCTATTTAAAAACACAACAAGACAATGCGCATAAGAAAAAGCTAGCCAGCTTTGTTGCAGGGATCACTGGTAATAACTGTGAAGAAATCCTTAAAAAACTTGCAACAGGAGATACAATTGAAGATAAAAAATTCCCGGAGTCGCTCGCGGTAAAAGAGCAGGGTGAAATCATTCGAGTATCTACATCGTCAATTCAGTGGATTGATGCAGCCGGTGACTACATGTGCTTACACTGTAGCGATGGTCAGACTCATATTTTACGTAAAACAATGAAAGATCTAGAACAAGAGTTAGATCCAACGTTATTTGTACGCGTACATCGCTCTGCAATTGTTAACACTAAGCAGATCAGTAAACTGGTCACGCAAAGCAGTGGCGAATATTTATTGGTACTTGAGAATGGTCAAGAGCTTAAAGTCAGCCGTAGTTACCGTGATAAAGTAAAGGCCGCACTCGCAAGCTGATACGATAGCGAGCTAAAGTGATTTGCACCGTGTTTAGCCTACGGTGACGTAGTGTATTTTATGTGCTTGTACACTTTAGAGTATTCTAAGGAAAGATGAACTAGGCAGCAAGGCTACCTAGTTCAACGCTTTTACACTGTGACGATTTTCAGCGTGTTACTGGCGCCGATAGTTTCCATCTTATCACCGTGTGTGATGATCACTGTGTCGCCTTTTTCCAATGAGCCTGCAGCTACTAGCGTATCAAGCGCTTCACGAACAGTTGAATCATCTGAGCATTGCGTCGAGTCAAATCTTACCGGATATACACCACGATAGAGTGATGCCTGCCCAAGTGTTGATTGATGGCGAGACAGTGCGTAAATAGGCAATCCAGAACTGATACGAGACATCAATTTTGCGGTATTACCCGATTCAGTTAGTGCAACAATTGCCTTTACTGAGTCTAAATGGTTTGCAGCGTACATTGCCGACAGAGCGATAGTTTCACAGGTATCAGCAAAACGGCTGTCTAAACGATGTTTAGAGATATGGATCTGCGGTTGGGATTCTGCACCTAAACACACACGTGCCATTGCCGCGACCGTTTGTTCTGGGTAATCACCAGCAGCTGTTTCCGCTGAAAGCATTACCGCATCAGTGCCATCAAGCACTGCGTTTGCGACATCCATAACTTCAGCACGAGTTGGCATTGGGTTGTCAATCATTGACTCCATCATTTGTGTGGCAGTGATCACCGTACGGTTTAGTGAGCGAGCACGGCTGATAATTTGCTTCTGTTTACCAACAAGAGCTGCATCGCCAATTTCTACACCTAGATCACCACGGGCAACCATCACCGCATCAGAAGCCAGTACGATGTCGTCAATCGCTTCTACGGTTTCAACCGCTTCTGCACGTTCAATTTTTGCAAGTAATTGTGCATTAGAACCTGCTTTCTCCGCCAGTCCTCTAACGTAACGCATGTCGTCACCACTGCGAGGGAACGAAACCGCGATATAGTCCACACCAATTTCTGTTGCTGTGAGCAAGTCTTCTTTGTCTTTGTCAGTAAATGCAGGTGCTGTTAAGCCGCCACCTAAACGGTTGATCCCTTTATTATTCGACAATACGCCGCCAACTTTAACATTGGTATGAACCAAGTGACCTTGTACTTCTTCAACAACAAGCTGAATAAGTCCATCGTTCAATAACAGTAAATCACCTTGTTTTACGTCATTCGGTAATTCTTTATAGTCGATACCCACAGCTTCAACGTGACCTTGGCCAGGTTCCATTTTTGCGTCGAGAGTGAATTTTGCACCCACTTCTAGGAACACTTTGCCTTCTTTAAATGTTGAAACGCGGATTTTAGGACCTTGTAAATCTGCAAGGATCGCTACATTTACACCCAAGCGTTTAGCAATTTCGCGAACGGCTTCGGCTCTATTTTTGTGATCTTGAGCGACACCGTGTGAAAAGTTTAGTCTGACTACGTTGGTACCGGCACGAATGATTTTTTCTAAGTTGTTATCTCTATCCGTCGCTGGCCCCAGTGTTGCGACGATTTTTGTGCGTCTAAGCATCAGATTCTCCTGTTAGCTTATCAAGGTAAGCAAAAACTTATGAATGTGTTAAAAGTAAATCAAAATTGCTGTTTTTTTACACATGTCACATTGTAAAATCACGATTTAACTAATTAGAGCATAAAGAATTATGCAAAACCCTTTTTAACACTCGAATTAAGTTATATGATCTATATGTCATCATTATGACACCGGTGTCAGTGGCCGTCAATCTCGAATATTTTACCTTACAGCTTAGAGGACTATTTGAGATTTATCACAAAATTGGTGAATTCGTGCTGCTGTCACTATATTGCTATACAGTGAATTGTGTTAGCTGTCATATTTTGGGGACCGATATGATATCAGTGAATTGTGTGTCTCGCTGGTCAATCATGGTCGCTCAGGTATAATGCACATACACGAACGCATAAAGTTTTGATGTTACCGAGGAGGAAACTAAATGCAGGTTGCATTAGTTGGTTTGGGTGTGATGGGTAAAAACCTCGCGCTAAATCTAATTGAGAAGGGGATGACCTTAGTCGCTTACGACAAGAACCCCGAAGTAGGTGCGGAATTATTGAGTTGCGCACAGTCGTTAGGTATGGCGGAGCGCTTACACATAGTGTCTGATCTCGGTGATATGATCAGAAGATTAGAGACTCCTCGCTCGATTTTATTACTCGTTCCAGCGGGTGAACTAGTAGATAAAGTTTGTAGCGATTTGGTTGAAGCTGGAGTTGAAAAAGACGATATCATCGTTGACTGTGGTAACAGTAATTACAAAGATGGTATCGCACGTAAATTGAAATATCAGAATAAATTTGAGTTTGCCACTATGGGAATTTCAGGCGGTGCCGAAGGTGCACGTCATGGTCCTGCAATGATGGCAAGTGGGTCAGAAGGTGGTTGGGAGCGTATCGAGCCTTGGTTCGAAAAGGTTGCTGCGAGCTACAACAACGAGTCATGTTTCGCGCGTGTGGGGCAATCGGCCAGCGGTCACTTTGTTAAAATGGTGCACAACGGTATTGAGTATGCGTTGATGCAGCTCATTGCGGAGCTTTATCAATTGCTTCGTCTGGGTACCGGTCGCTCTCCTAAAGAAGTTGCTGAGATTTTTGAATCTTGGTCTGAAGGTAAATTAAATAGTTATCTACTTGCAATTTCTAGCCACATTTTAAGTCTAGAAACAGAGCAGAGCGAGTCTTTAGTCGACCTCATCGACAATAAGGTAGGAGCTAAGGGCACTGGCCTTTGGACGGCGCAAAACGCACTGGAGCTTGGTATTGCCGTACCTTCGCTTGTGGCTGCGGTACAAGCTCGCCATCTCACCAACACTATTGATACTCCAGCTGCGAAAGAAATGACGTATGCGAATAAATCAACGCAAACAATTGAGGTTGATTTAGACGAGTTAAAAGACGCATTCTATTTTGCCAGTTTACTATGTTACCGCCAAGGTCTTGCACTGATTAAGGGGGCGTCTCGTGCACACCAATGGAAAGTGGATCTCAATAAAACGCTACAAACCTGGCGTGCGGGCTGTATTATCCGAGCTGATTACTTAGACGATATCGCTGAAGGTGTTGAATTTATCGATTCACTTGAGAAGCCTGCACTTGCACTACGTAGTATTACAGGTAAAGCGGTGGCGACTGGTTTGTCTTTCCCAGTGCTTGCTGCGACGCAAACTTATATTGCAACACTGAGCACGCCAAGCAACGGACACTTGGTGCAAGCACAGCGTGATTACTTTGGTGAGCACGGCATAAAGACACACAGTGGTGAAACTTGTCACCTTACTGATCTTGTCGATATCGAAGCAAAAGTTAGATAATAATCGACGTTCGGAGCATTTCGAGCTGATTTAAAAGCCGTGGTAACGATACCACGGCTTTTTTGTTGTGTTACTTTTTCGCTTTACTGCTATCGAGTTAGCTCACCGCGCAGATTGTCTTGCATCAAATGGCGGATCGTTTCAAGCTCTAGCTGCTGGCTAAATAAATAGTGTAGCTTTGTTAAGCACGCTTCTAGTGTCATATCGTAGCCACTGATCACACCACAGTTTAATAACGCATTTCCTGTCGCGTAGCCGCCCATATTCACTTTTCCTTGAATACATTGGGTGAGGTTGATAATCACCACTCCGCGGTCGCTGATTGCTTTAAGCTCAGTTAAAAAATGCTCGTCTTGTGGCGCGTTACCAACACCGAAGCTCAATAAGATTAACGCTTTCATCTCGCCACGCATTAGGTTCTTAAGGATTTCAGTTGAAATCCCTGGATACAAATGCATTACCGCGATAGGTTGAGGTGAAATCTTGGTGACTTGCAAGCTTTGCTCAACGTAAGGGCTTAGCTTCCCTTCGATCAGCTGAATATTGATCCCAGCTTGTGCCAGCGGCGAAAGGTTTGGAGAAGCGAATGCATCGAAGCCATCAGCATGAGCTTTGATTGCTCTATTACCGCGGTAAAGTTTATTGTTGAAAAACAAACTTACTTCGGCGATAGGGTAGTTGGCAGCCAAATACATCGCGTTTAATAGATTTACTTGACCATCAGAGCGCAGTTGTGACAACGGAATTTGAGAGCCGGTCACTATCACAGGTTTTGTTAAGTTCTCAAACATGAAGGATAGTGCAGAGGCAGTGTAGGCCATTGTATCTGTGCCATGTAGCACCACAAAGCCGTCGTAGTCGTGATATTTTGATTGAATGTCATCCGCGATAAGTTGCCAGTGATGCGGTGACATATCTGACGAATCAATTAACGGGCAATATTCATGAATATCAAAAAGCGGCATTTCATCGCGAGTAAACTCAGCGTTATTTTTTACCGTATCTGTTAGATATCCTGCAACCGGAACGTAACCGCGACTGGATTGCTTCATACCAATGGTACCACCGGTATAGGCGATATATATTTTTTTTCTTTTCATAAAAAAGCCCAGAATAAAATCTGGGCTCAGTATAACAATTACAGCACCACAATTGCAGTGCTTAATCGATTTTACTCAGGTGAAACGTTACACACTAAGCAAAGCGTATAGACATGGTTAGGATCGTTAAGCTGGCCTAACATCTGAGTTTGTAGTGCTATTGTATTGCTAACACTGTCTAGGGTATTTAATGCAGTTTTTGCGAATATCGATTGCTCAGGTACAAGGGCACTAATGGCGCTTTGCACCATAGATGCACCGAATAATTGCTGCATCAGCTTTTCTTGCTCGGTGAGTGTTTGTTCAATAGTGATAACATCATACATCTCTAAATTGGCAAGACTTGCTGCCGCTTCAATGGCATCGTTCTTGTTACCTAACTTATCAACTAGGCCAAAATCAAGCGCCTGAGTTGCTAGCCAGACACGTCCTTGCGCAACTTCGTTAACCGCTGACTTATCAAGGTTTCGCTCGGTTGCAACCATAGAGATAAACTTATCATAGGCATCTTCAACCCCCATCTGGATAAGGTTTTTATAGCCACCATCTATCCCTCTGAATGGAGATTGGCCTTTTAATTCGGTTGTTGCAACACCATCAGAGTATATGCCTAATGAGTTTGCTGCATTTTCAAAGGTCATGATCATGCCAAATACACCAATAGAACCCGTGATCGTGCTTGGTGATGCCCAAATTTCATTAGCTGACGCTGCAATCCAATAACCACCAGAAGCTGCAACTGAACCCATTGATGCTATCACGGGTTTTCCAGCGGCTTTTAGTGCAATAACTTCATTACGAATGGTTTCAGAAGCAAACATGCTACCACCGCCAGAGTCAATTCTTAGTACAACGGCTTTCACTTTGTCGTTAAGGCGGGCCTTTTTAAGTAGTGCAGCTGTTGAATCGCCACCAATAGCACCCGCTTTACGCTTGCCATCAGAGATTTGACCTTTAGCAACAACCACTGCGACTTTTTCGGTAAATGGATTTTCTGCAAACTCTTTAGGCGGCAACGTCGATAGATATTGATTGAACGAGACCTGTTTAAAAGATTTTCCTTTTGCATCGAGACCAACTTCATCGATCAGTTTCTGTGCAAAAGCTTGATTGGTCGTTAACGCATCGACCCATTGGTTGTCGATAGCGTATTTGGCGGAATCGCCTTGTGCCGCTTCCATTTTGTCTGTTAATGCAGCGAAGGTTTCATCAAAATTAGCCACATCGAAACCGCGGTTCTCGGCTACTTCTGTTTTATATTGTGTCCAAAGCGGGGTGATCCATCCAAGATTCGACTCTTTTGCTTCAGGTGACATATCGCTGCGAATATAAGGCTCAACGGCCGACTTATATGTACCAACGCGGAAAATATGCTGCGTAACTTTTAGCTTATCAAGGGCTTCTTTAAAATACAGCGGATACATGCCAAATCCGGTGATATTAACTCCACCGTAAGGATGTAGAGAAATTTCATCGGCTACTGAGGCGAGATAATATTGAGCTTGAGTGTAATAGGCGCCGTGGGCATAGATTTTTTTGCCCGCCGTTTTGAAATTCGCGAGCGCGTCTTTAATATCTCGTAATTTGTCGAGATGGGCGCTATGAAGACGCTGTAAATCAAGATACATCACTGTAATGCGGTCATCTTGAGCTGCTTTATTGATAACATCGATGACATCATCTAATAAAATTTCGCTTGGCTCTTCTGAGTCACCAAAAGCATCACTCATTGCCGCCTCAACAGGGTCAACATAGGTCAATTGCTCAACTATGATACCGTTCAGGTTTAAACGTAGTACGCTTTTATTTTCGACCTTAACCTGATCCTCACCCGATACAATACTTATCACGATGGCGATAAGAATGAATAAAAACAGCAGATTTAAAATTAATCGCCTGGAAAAGTTCAGTGTGGCCCAAATGCCTTTAAAAATATTCGCTATCAGTTTCAAAATGATCCCTTATGCTTAACTTCAATACAACTCTATACATTTATCATATATCAGAGCGAGTTTCATGAATAATAGAAAAACGTAACGAAGTATTTTCATGATTGAAATATCGCCAATGCTGCCAAATTCGTTAATTTCTTTCTCCTTAAGACTTGCCAAATAATAAAAAAACGTTAATGTTCACAGGTAAGACCAGTTTTGTGGGGCGGCAAATGTTAGAACAAGAACTACAACTTAAACATACCAGTTTGCGAAATCGCTTGGTAATGGGATCAATGCATACCGGGCTTGAAGAAGGGTGGCACAACCGAAAGCGACTGGCTGCGTTTTATGAGGAACGAGCAAAAGGTGGAGTGGGTCTGATAGTAACCGGTGGCTACAGTCCAAACCTACGCGGTAAGTTGACACCAATTTCTTCTTCTTTTAACTCGTTATACGATGTAATTAAACACAAAGCATACACTGATGTAGTACATAAGCATGGTGGCAAAATTTGTCTACAGTTACTACATGCAGGGCGCTATGCTTATCATCCATTCAACACTGCACCTAGTGCGATAAAAGCACCGATTAATCCATATAAACCAAAAGCAATGAGCGTAAGCGCAATCAAAGGTACGATTAAAGACTTTGCTCACTCAGCTAAATTGGCCGAAAAAGCAGGCTACGATGGTGTGGAGATCATGGGCTCAGAGGGTTATTTAATCAATGAGTTTATGGCGGGTCATACCAATAAACGCACCGATGAGTATGGTGGTAGCTTAGAAAACAGAATGCGATTGGCAACAGATATTGTAAAAGCGGTTAGAGCAAAAGTGAGCGATAAGTTCATAATCGTTTTTCGTCTGTCGGTCATGGACTTAATCCCAAATGGCTCAACACCAGAAGAAGTTGTGCTTCAAGCCAAAGCGTTGGTCGCGGCAGGTGTGGATATTCTTAACACCGGTATTGGTTGGCACGAAGCGCGTGTTCCAACAATTGCTTCGATGGTGCCTCCTGGTGCCTATCGTGAAGCGTCACATAGATTAAAACAAGCCGTTGATATACCTGTTGTAGCAGTAAATAGGATTAACACCCCAGATCTTGCTAATGACATCTTAGCTAAAGGAGATGCCGATCTTATTTCTATGGCGCGTCCGTTACTCGCTGATCCTGAATTCTTTAACAAATATCAAGAGCAGCGCTCGGCGCAAATCAATATTTGCATCGGTTGTAATCAGGGTTGTTTAGACCATGTATTTAAAGGCAAACGAGCAACATGTTTGGTGAATCCACAAGCGGGATTTGAATTGGATTATCCACTTCAAAGTGCCCAAAGGAAAAAACAAGTACTCGTTGTTGGGGCAGGACCAGCTGGACTGTCTGTAAGTTATTATCTCGCTAAAAAAGGCCACCAAGTTAAGTTGATTGATAAAGGTAGTGAGCTTGGTGGTCAGTTTAATTTAGCGATGCGAATACCAGGTAAAGAAGATTTCCAACATACGCTTAAATACTATGTTAGCGAAATAAATCGCTTAGGTGTTGAGCTTTGTCTAAATACACCATACGAAGAAACAATGGCAAACGCGTTTGATGATGTGGTATTTGCAACGGGTGTAAGCCCACGTATGTCGAAAATAGAATGTGCAGATGGGAAACGTGTGTTTGCCTATGACGAAGTTATTAAAGGTGAAGTAGAATTAGGCAATAAAATCGCTATTTTAGGTGCAGGTGGTATTGGCTTTGACATGGTAGCGTTTTTAACTGAAGAGCGAGAACAAACTATTCCTGATTTTAAATCACAGTGGGGGATAGAATGTGAAGCGCAACCATCACAAGAGCAAAGACCTATTTATATGTTAAAACGCTCTGAAGGACGTTTTGGTAAAGACTTAGGTAAGACCACTGGCTGGATCCACAGAGCTGTTGCAAAACATCACAATGTTCAGCAAATTGCAGAATGCGAATATATCAGCTTTGATAATCAAGGTTTGACTGTAAGAGTAGCAGGTGAAGAACAACTGTTAGATGTAGATACAGTCATTGCTTGTATTGGACAAGTTTCTAACGATAGCTTGTTCGATAAAGAAGCACTACCTGAAAATCAGCACGTTATTGGTGGGGCTAAACTGGCCGCAGCGATTGATGCTAAGCGAGCGATTGCAGAGGCCCTTCAGGTAGCAAGAAAGATTTAGGGTCTGTTGAACTTTACTGTTTGATTTTTGTTCTCCTGAGTGTGTTTTGGTCGCGACGCTCGACTTGCCGCCTAGTAATCTAAGCAAGAGTTGAGCAACAATGAACAAAGCGCACTCAGGTGAACCCATAGGGCAGCGCTTGATTGGCATTTCTACTGTGTTATCGCCTGACTCACATAGAACAACTATGCTACGCAGGCTCTGCCTTGTATAAACACCAATCAAACTGCTGCAAAAACAAACTTGAAAGATTAACAGGCCCTTACGAAATAACCCAACCCAATCTGCGGTCTATACTGATAATTCAAACATCAACTATGGACCGCATATGCTTGCCAACCTACTAAAGCCGTATCGGCAACTACAACATTTATCTAAACATTTTTCTGGTATCGCGCCATTACTCATGCGCCTTATTGTCGCGCCAGTTATGATCATTGCAGGTTACAATAAATTAAATTTGGCTAATCCGGACGCGACATTTTTACAAAGTCTCCTCGCCGATCCCAATATTGTCGCATGGTTTGGCAATAGTGAATGGGGCTTAGGTTTACCTTTTCCTGACTTGCTTGCCTTTCTCGCCGCTTGGACGGAGTTTTTAGGTGGTTGGTTAATTTTGTTTGGCCTGCTTACTCGTTTAGTGTCTATTCCGCTCATGGTGACTATGGTTGTTGCTGCAACTACGGTGCATTTGGAGCATGGCTGGTTTTCGGTAACGCCAACAAACCCAGACACCAGCGCCGCTAAAGTATTAGACTGGCTCGGCTTTGACGAAGCCAAAGTGAGTTTAGAAAATAGCGTAGCAGCAAAGCAACGTTTGGATTTAATTAAAGAGATAGTCGAAGAAAATGGCAGACCGAATTATCTCTACGAAAAAGGCAATATTGTTATTTTAAACAATGGAATTGAATTTGCGGCAACTTACTTTGCATTACTACTTTCACTATTTTTTACCGGTGGTGGACGTTATGTCAGTGTCGACTATTGGTTGAGGATACTTATTGATAGGAAACAACGCGATTTACTTCCAGAGTAAAACGAAATATTGCAAAGATGCTATTCAGAAATCCGTGATGTCGCGTGGTCGAATTTAAGGGAAAATGGTAGACTACAAGCCACGTAATACCAATTTGCTTAAGTATTTGGTCTATTTCGAGACACGTAATAAGTCAAATTGGTATAATTCACGGCCATTTTGAAGGCACAACACGGGATGAGTTAATGGACGCCATAGAATTACTCTTAACACGCCAGTCAGATAGCAATCTGTCTTTTCCTGGACCTAATCCAGCTCAGTTAGAAATCATTAAAAAAGCAGCACTAAAAGTGCCAGATCATGGTGGCTTAACACCGTTTAGATTTATTACAGTTGAAGAAAAAGGCCGTGAAAAGCTAGGTGAAATCTATTATCAAGCGGCGGTGAAAGAGCTGCAAGAGCAGCGGGTGATAGATAGAGCGAGACAACTACCAGAGCGCGCGCCTATGTTGATCATCGCAGTATCTCCTTATCAAGAACATCCAAAAGTGCCTCGTATTGAGCAAATTCAAAGTGCCGGTTGTAGTGTACTTGCTATGCAGCAAGCGGCTTTTGCACAGGGGTTGTCTGGTGTGTGGCGAACGGGCTACTTTGCCCAAAGCCCTGAAGTGAAAAAGCAACTTGGTCTCGATGAAAAAGATGAGATCGTAGGCTACCTTTATTTAGGCACGCCTACAGTGCAGTGTACAAAGCCAGTAAGGCATAAACCAGAAGATTTCTTTAGCAGTTTATAAGGATACGCAGCCATGGCATTACATGTAATTGATCACCCATTAGTTCAGCATAAACTTGGACTCTTGCGAGAGCAGGGTATATCAACCAAAAACTTTCGCGAAATTGTCTCAGAAGTTGGCAACTTACTCACTTACGAAGCAACAAAAGATTTGACGTTGAGCGATCAAGTTATTTCTGCTTGGGACGGTAACGAGTTAACAGTTAAAAGGCTTACAGGTAAAAAGATCACCTTAGTGCCAATTTTAAGAGCCGGTTTGGGAATGCTAGATGGCATACTGCAGTTGATCCCTGCAGCTAAAGTGAGTGTTGTGGGTTTACAGCGCAACGAAGAAACACTTGAGCCTGTGCCTTATTTTGAGAAGTTGGTGGGCAATATCGATGCCAGACTTGCATTAGTTATTGACCCAATGCTTGCGACTGGTGGTTCACTGATTGCTACTATCGACATGCTAAAAAAAGCAGGTTCAAAAGAGATCAGAGCGATTGTACTTGTGGCAGCGCCAGAGGGAGTAAAGCTGGTGGAAGAAGCGCATCCTGATGTTGAAATTTATACCGCTTCGCTGGATAGTCATCTAAATGAAAAAGGATATATTGTGCCAGGTCTAGGTGATGCCGGTGACAAAATCTTTGGTACGAGAACCTAGCTGGTTTAGTGATTAATAGATATTGTTTTTTGATCTAAAACAATGATACAAAAAAATATGGTAGTAAAAACACGTCTTCCGCTCTATTTTTGTTAAAACAACAAAATAATATTAAGGATAGACGATGTATTTGCTACGTATTTTTTTGTGGCTAAGCTGCATTTCTGCTTCAGCAAACGAGCTCCCTAGTATTGAAAAAATAGAAACATTTGCAACTAACTATCATCTCAATCTCAGCATTCATACACAAACAAGCAGTCTATCTGGCAGCGCAACGATAACGGTTAAAAACCAAGGAACAACACCAACTAGAGTAATCCCTTTAAGACTTTATCGCTTGCTTAGTGTAGTCAGTATCACTTCGGAAGCGGGTAAATCCCTCAACTATACACAACGAGTAGTAAGTAATATTGATGACTCACTATTTCAGTCTAATTATATTAAATTATCGTTATCTGAGACGCTCCAACCAGATCAACAAACAACTTTTACTGTTAATTATTCTGGCCATATAAAGGGATATGTGGAAACTGGGATGGGTTATATTAAAGATGACATCACCCCTTTATTTTCTATTATTCGTATGGACGCATATGCTTACCCGCTCATCACAGTGCCTGATGATAGGGTAAATCGCGCGTCACGCTTTTGGCAGAAGTTGTATAACTACACTGCTGACATCGAAGTGGATAGTGGCTTAGTAGTAGCAAATGGTGGCATTTTACTAGGCGTAATAGAAACCAGTCATGGTCGAAAGGTGTATTCATACAAAAACCAGAAACCCTCATGGAGAATGGACTTCATGGTTGCACCATATACCGTGACAAAAGGACATGGCTTTAAGCTATTTACGTTACCTGGAAATAAATATGCAACTGACTATATAGAAAAGGCAAAGCAAACTATAACACTGTATGAAAGTTGGTTTGGTCAACGTCAAAGTACTGGTGAGTTTAGTTTTATAGAGATCCCAAAGGGGTTTGGTGCTCAAGCTGACGTTACCGCAATTATCCAAGACAGCGAAGGGTTTGTGGAGGTAACCCGCCTGTATCATGAACTTAGTCATTTATGGGATCCACGTTCGAATGAAAGTTACTCACCGCGTTGGAATGAAGGCAAGGCGACCTTTTTAGAGTATTTAACGGATTCGCGGTTGAATAAAACGGTGTCTTTAAGCTCGCATATGACAAACGTGTTAAAACGGGCAAAGAAACAATTTGTTAAACAGCCAAAATATTTAACGACTACGTTTGAAGAATATGGCAAAGCGGGGCTTAATGCCTATTCGGTAGGGGCGCTATTTTTTGCGCTCTTGCATCATGAGCTAGGAGAGGAAAGGTTTAATCATTTACTACGTACTTTTTATGCAGAACATGTTAAAAGCGGAGCATCAACAGGCGACTTTATCCTTGCACTGCGTGACTTGAAAAACCCTAACATTGATTGGATATTATCTCGTTGGGTGAATAGCCATAGGTTCACGCTTGATATTTTAGACGCTACCAACTTTGAGCACTTCATCATGTTGAGTATAAGAAGCAGTAAAATATAAACAACCCAAATAAAAAAGCTACCGATAAGAGGTAGCTTTTTGGTTTCTATAAAAGAAAGGAATCGGTATTAAAAGTAGCCTCTGATACCAAGCTTAATGTTACGACCTGGAAGTGGGGCTTGCTCTTTGATAAACGAGCTATGCACAAAGCCGAGTTCATTAGTCAAATTATCAAGGTTAACATAACCAACCATGTCACTGCCCATAAACTCAAAGTCATAGTTAAATGACATATCCACTAACGTATAGCCCTTAGTTTCACTTTCATAGCTGGCGATGTTGTCTTGCTTGAAGTAATGCGTCACTGTGAAGTTAGCAGTTAAGTTCTCGTAACTGTGTTCGTAATCAAGACCTAGCTTGTTACTTGGGATACGTGGTAAATATTCGTCGTTATCTAACTTGGCTGTTAGCGAGTCACCAAACACTTTAACGCGTGCAAAGTTGCTTAATTTGTAATGGGCATCAAACTCAAGACCGTATAGTTTGGCATCACTGCTTTCAAACTTAAACACTGGAACAGCGCCTTCATGTTCGTGATCTGCCACTTCTAAACCGTGCTCTGGACTATAGATATAGTCTGTTAATGCTTGATAGTAGAAGTTTTCGATGTCGTTATAGAAGAAGTTAACGGTATAGCCAAAGTCACCTGAGAACTTTCTAAAGCTGATGTCTAAGTTGTTTGATGTCTCTTGTTCAATATCTTGTGGCTCAAAGTGTAAATGATCGCCTTCTAGCTCATAACCAAGCCCTAGTTCATAGGTGCTGGTTGCGATATGAATACCATTTGAAAGAAGTTCCGCGGTTAATGGTGCGCGCTCCGAGCGAGACAGCGAAACAGCAACGTTTTGACCTTCAGCAAAGTCGTACACACCACCAATAGATAAGCTTAGATTAGTCATTTCTAGGTCATAAGAAATAAACCCATTATCTAAGTTACCACCATGGTCGTGGTCGTGTTCACCTTCATGGTCATGGTCATGGTCATGGTCGTTTTCGTACGCTTCCAGTTGGTTACCTTTACTTGATAGCTGGTAGTCTTCGATTCGAGCACCTAACTCAAGCGTAAAATCTCCAAAGCGACGTTCTTCAAGGATATAAAGTGCGTGCGTTTTGGTATTGGTCGATGGTGTAAAAGCTTCTTCACCGTTCGCGGCGTAATCGCTGTCGGAGAAATGATAACCAACAGTGCCGTGCCACTCTCCTAAGCGGTGCTCCGCCGTTAAGCGTAACTCAGTTGTATCATTCTCAAATACAGTACCAATATTTCCATCTTCAATTTCAGCGTGTCCATAATCGGTGTAGCCGACACGTAGACCAACAGATTCAAGCCAATCACTGTGTACTGCATAATTTACAAGCCCTTGCCAACGATCTTGCTTTACTCGAGCAAATACGGATTCTTCTTCGTGGTCATGTCCTTCTTCTTCATGTTCGTGATCATGGTCATGACCAATATGAGAGTGAGCAGGAATGCCATAGTCCGTATCAACACGGCCATAAGAGAAACCAACGGTCAGATGATCGCCGACGTAACTTGTACCTAAGTTAAATTGCTCAGAGTCGATAAAGGTATTATCGACGCGACTGGCGTACTCTGTTTCATGCTCTTCTGCTTCGTGGGCATGATCTTCGCCTTCATGTTCATGCTCGTGTTCTTCATGTTCGTCATGAGGTAGCGCAAAATTTGGGGTTTCATAGTCACCACCTTTACGCTTAACGCCATCGAAATGGAAGTTAAAGCCGTCAAAGCCTGATTCTAATAACACCGCAAAGGTATTGGTATTTGAGTTGGTATCATGGCTATAGTCGGCAGCGCCCTGAAGGCTTTCGATCACATCAGTCGGAATACGATTATCAACGACATTAACCACACCACCTATTGCACCTGAGCCGTATAGTAGGGTAGCTGGGCCTCTTAGCACTTCAATCTGTTGCGCGGCTAGCGAGTCATTAGTGTTGGCGTGATCTGGACCAACGCGCGAGGCATCGCTACTGTCTAACCCATTTTGTGTGATTTTGACTCTCGGTCCATCTAAGCCACGAATGATTGGGCTTGAACTCACCGGACCAAAGTAACTAGCATTGATCCCTGGTTGGCCTTTTAGTGTTTCACCCAGTGTGGGTTTTGCACGGTTTTTTAGTTCATCACCGCTTAATACACTTACTGGAGAGGTCATTTCCATACTATTTTTGTGCAGGGCAGAAGAATAAACAACTATGCTCTCAACGGACGTTGGTGTTAGCTCAACACGTACGAAACCTTGTTCTTCGGTAACATTAATACGATGGTCTAAGTAGTTTGGCTTTGAGATATGAAGCTGCGAGTCAGCATCAAGCTCAATCGTAAATTGGCCAAATTTATCTGACTTTACCGATTTGCTTTTGCCATGAAGGTGGATAGTGGCGTTACTGAGCGGTTGGTTGTTTGCATCAACCACTTTACCTGTTAGTTGTGCAGCATAAGCTGGCGCTGCACCTATTATTGAAATTAATGCGCTGGCGATAAGAGACTGCTTAAACATATTTTTATTACCACGAGTTAGGTTATGTATTGAACGAGTGAGCTGTTCTACTAATAGAGTGATAATATAACACTACAAATTTTGCGGATCAATAACGTTATACTATAACTTAGTTATTGTTGAAATTAGAATTACAGCTATAGTTAAGAAACAAGCTAAAGTGAGCACAACATAATGAATAAGCCATTTGTTTTCAAGGCAAGGATTAAGGTTGCTGACTTATTTCACCATAGCCACCATGAAGAAGCGTTTACTACTGCCATGTTGTCAAAAGAAAGTAGCGAGCACTTTGCGATGAAACTGCTTGGGATCTGCGCACTATCTTTTGATAAGCCGGCAAAGTGGAGCAAGGCGGAGAAAAAATATTGGCCGGATGTATGGCTAGAAGATGACAACGAACAGGTTGAAGTCGCTTTGTTTATTGGTACCTTAGAAGTCGATGAGATACTCAAGTATGAAAAGCTTTATACTAAGGTTGTGGTGTTGTGTGCTGGCGGTGAGCAATGGTTTGAAGAGCGTCGAGCGCAATTACAGTTTATTGGATCTTTCTCTGTGTTTAGTATTCCCACGGACTTTGTAGCTGAATTGTGTGAAATGCTGACGCGAAGTTTGCATTGGGATGTGATTTTTGAAAATGGGGCGATGAGTGTTACTGATAGTGAACACTATATTCGTACTCAAATTACCAAGCTGATTTAAGGCATTAGTTAGGGATAACGGCTGTTAGAGAACAAATTACTATCTCGTGTTTTGGTTATTTACGGCAACTCTATTTTAATATGGCTTGTGGGTCTGCTACAGCACAATAAAATTTCCCCATCTCTCACAAAAGCAAGTGGTTCGTTCGCGTACTGTGTTTGTCCCTCGATGAGTTTGGCGCGGCAGGCGCCGCAAAAACCCTCGCGACATTGATAGGGGACTTCAATATTTGCGGCTTCAAGTGTTTCGAGTATCGAAGACGAAGAAGCCACATATTCCAGTGGCTCCTTAATATTCTCAACCTGAATTAGGAAGGGTGGCTTTTCAACCATTACAGGTCGAAATCGCCAAAGTCTGAGGCATCAACTTCAGAGTCGATTTGTCCAACAAGGTATGAGCTGATCTCAGCTTCCTGTGGTGCAACCTGAACATTGTCAGAAACAAGCCAAGCATTGATCCACGGAATAGGATTCGATTTGGTCTCAAATTGCGTTGGTAAACCAACTGCTGCCATACGAATATTTGTGATGTACTCAACGTATTGACACAAAATATCTTTGTTTAGGCCAATCATTGAACCGTCTTTAAACAGGTACTCAGCCCATTCTTTTTCTTGCTCAGCTGCTTCAACAAACATCTTAATTGCTTCTTCACGGCATTGTGCTGCCACGATAGACATTTCTGGATCGTCTTTGCCTTCTTGCATGATATTCAGCATATGCTGTGTGCCAGACAAATGAAGCGCCTCATCACGAGCAATTAGCTTGATTATCTTTGCATTACCTTCCATAAGCTCTCGCTCAGCAAAAGCAAATGAGCAAGCAAAGCTCACGTAGAAGCGGATCGCTTCTAAGATGTTTACTGACATGATGCAAAGGTACAGAAGCTTTTTCAGCTCAAACAAATTAATGACGACCGTTGTGCCGTTAATTTCATGTTTTCCTTCACCGTACTGATTATAAAGGCTTACCTTTTCAATCAGTTCGTCGTAATACTTGGTCACTGCATCCGCACGTTCAACAATTTTGTCATTGCCCACGATGTCGTCAAAGATCACTTCCGGGTTTTGCGTCACATTACGAATAATGTGAGTGTAAGAGCGACTGTGGATCGTTTCACTAAATGCCCAAGTTTCGATCCAAGTTTCAAGCTCAGGAATGGAGACGATCGGCAAAAGTGCAACGTTTGGAGAGCGACCTTGCACACTGTCTAGCAATGTTTGATATTTTAGGTTGCTCAAAAAGATATGTCTTTCGTGCTCAGGAAGTGCCTGGAAGTCCAATCTATCCTTACTTACGTCTACTTCTTCTGGACGCCAGAAAAACGATAATTGCTTTTCAATTAGCTTTTCGAAAATAGGGAACTTCTGTTGGTCGTAGCGAGATACATTAACAGTTTGCCCGAAAAACATCGGTTCTTTTAATTGGTCGTTATGATTTCTGCTAAACGTAGAATATGCCATAAATGTGTTACTCAATACCTAAAAAAGCGGGTGAAGACCACCCGCATAAAAAGTTATATCTTACAAGCGCCGCCTTCACAGCCATCGTCTTCTGCTTCTGGTTTCAACTCATCTTGAGCATCCGAAGCACCGTCGCGGGTATTATGGTAGTAAAGTGTCTTAACACCAAGTTTGTACGCGGTGAGTAAGTCTTTTAGCAATAGCTTCATAGGAACTTTACCCGCTTCAAACTTACTTGGATCATAATTGGTATTTGCAGAGATAGTTTGATCGATGAACTTCTGCATAATACCAACTAGCGCAAGGTAACCATCGTTAGATGGAATATCCCAAAGTAGCTCATAGTTGTCTTTGAGGCGGTCGTACTCTGGTACAACTTGCTTCAAGATACCATCTTTACTCGCTTTGACACTGATATGGCCACGAGGTGGTTCAATGCCGTTTGTCGCATTTGAAATTTGCGATGATGTTTCCGATGGCATCAAGGCTGACAACGTTGAGTTACGCATACCGTGTTCTTGGATACTTGCTCTTAATGCATCCCAGTCAAGTTGTAATGGCTCTTCACAGACTTTATCAAGGTCACGCTTATAGGTATCTATTGGCATGATACCTTGTGAATAAGTCGTCTCGTTAAACTTAGGACAAGCGCCGCGCTCTTTTGCCAGTTCATTCGATGCTTTCATCAGATAGTATTGGATCGCTTCAAATGTTCTGTGTGTTAGGCCGTTAGCGCTACCGTCTGAGTACTTAACACCGTTCTTTGCAAGATAATAAGCAAAGTTAATCACACCGATACCCAGTGTACGGCGTCCCATCGTCGCATTGTACGCAGCAGGAACAGGGTAGTCTTGATAGTCTAATAGGTTATCAAGTGCGCGAACCGCCAGCTCTGCTAACTCTTCTAGCTCATCTAGAGACTTGATGGCACCTAAGTTAAATGCTGAAAGCGTACAAAGTGCAATTTCACCTTCAGGGTCATTTACATGGCTTAACGGCTTCGTTGGTAGTGCAATTTCAAGACATAGATTTGACTGGCGGATCGGTGCAACCTTAGAGTCAAACGGGCTGTGCGTATTACAGTGGTCAACGTTTTGTAGATAAATACGACCAGTGCTCGCACGCTCTTGTGCAAACATTGAGAATAATTCAATCGCTTTAATGCGTTTCTTACGAATAGACTCATCTTGCTCGTACTTAACATACAGTTCTTCGAATTTATCTTGATCTTCAAAGAATGCGTCGTAAAGACCTGGCACATCTGATGGACTAAATAGCGTGATATAGTCGTCTTTAATTAGGCGGCTATACATGGTTTTGTTGAACTGCACGCCATAATCTAAATGACGCACGCGGTTTTCTTCAACACCACGGTTATTTTTTAGTACTAATAGGTTTTCAACTTCAAGATGCCAAAGCGGGTAGAATAGGGTAGCTGCGCCACCACGCACACCGCCTTGAGAACAGCTTTTAACGGCAGTTTGGAAGTGCTTATAAAACGGTATACATCCTGTGTGGTACGCTTCACCATTTCTGATTGGGCTACCTAGTGCACGAATACGACCAGCGTTGATACCAATACCAGCACGCTGACTGACATATTTTACAATCGCAGAAGAAGTTGCGTTGATTGAATCTAGGCTATCGGCACATTCAATCAGTACGCATGAGCTAAACTGACGTGTCGGCGTACGAACACCCGCCATAATTGGCGTTGGTAATGAAATTTTGAATGTTGAAACCGCATCGTAGAATCGCTTAATGTAATCTAGACGCGTTTCTTTCGGGTAGTTTGCAAACAGGCTTGCAGCAACAAGAACATATAAGAACTGCGCACTTTCATAGATCTCGCCTGTTACGCGGTTTTGTACAAGGTACTTACCTTCCAACTGCTTAACGGCTGCATAGCTGAAGTTCATATCTCGGCTATGGTCGATGTAGCTATTTAGCTCATCAAACTCTGCTTTTGTGTAGTCAGTGAGAAGGTGCTGATCATAGCGCTTGTCTTCAACCAGCTTTACCACGTGGTCGTGTAAGTGCGGCGGCTCAAAACAGCCATAGGCTTTCTTACGCAAGTGGAAAATAGCCAAACGAGCGGCTAGATACTGATAATCTGGAGACTCTTTTGAGATCAGATCGGCTGCAGCTTTAATAATCGTTTCGTGGATATCACCAGTACGAATACCGTCATAAAACTGGATGTGTGACTTTAATTCAACCTGAGAAACTGAGACGTTATCTAGGCCTTCTGCCGCCCATGTAATGACACGATGGATCTTATCTAGATCTAACGGTTCTTTGCGACCGTTTCTTTTGCATACAGATAGCTGTTGGTTCATGTTATGTGCCTGTATTCCTTAGGAACGCGCTTTAGATATCGCACGAATATAAAATTGTTTAGCAAACCACCACTATATATGGTGCCCTAGTGGCTAGGGATCACAAGATAGTGGGGTTGACGTGAATTTGCAAGAGAACAACTCGGGCAGAATTGTGGATAAGTTTGGGATAATTTATTTATGTAAGTATCCACTAACCTATGACATTCCACTTATCTGCCCACAAAGAAAAATCAACAAAAAGATGATGCTTTTCAGCAAAAATAAAAAAAAATTCTAACTGATTTTTTTCTACACAAATTCGTATCTATTATAGCAAAAACACAATATATGGTGTTTTATTTTTTTATCGACACTAAATATGCGATAACGTGTCTAATGGGTTAGTAAGATAGAGATCCGCATACCAAGACTTAGCTTCAGCTTCAGATGGAATGAATCCCCACATTGCTGCGGCACTAATCATTTTTGCGGATTTTGCAGCAATAATGTCTCGTTCAGCATCGCCAACATAAATACACTGCTCTGGTGAAACCCCCAATTTTGACGCCACTAACAGTAAAGGCTCGGGATGAGGTTTGGCCACCGCCAGTGTATCTCCGCATACTACTGTCTCGATCTTTGCAAGTTCAGGGATCTGTTTTAGTAGCGGAAGTGTTAAAAACTCAGGCTTGTTTGTCATGATCCCAACCTGAATCTCTTTTTCTAGAAGTGCCGCTAATAACTCACCAATTTGCGCAAAGCATTGGGAATGTACTGATAAATTCTCCAGGTAGTAGTCGAGCACACCCTGATGTAAAACCTTAGTGTCGTAGTGCTTTAGTGACTCACCAAATCCTACCTGCAACATCGCTGCTACGCCGTTTGAAATCGCACTGCTATATGCCTGTTTGCCGACAGTAGGCATTTTATTAGCAGTTAAAACGTGGTTTAGTGCAGCGCCCAAATCATCACTGGTATCCAGCAAGGTGCCGTCTAAATCAAATAGTACCGCTTGGATCATGCCAGCTTCTCAAAGTGTAGAATATAGTTAACTGAAACGTCTTTAGTTAAGGTAAATGTTTTGCCGATAGGGTTGTAGTTAATCCCTGTCGCTGCTCTAACTTTGAGGTCGTACTTTTCAGCCCAATCAATTAAGGTCGAAGGGCGAATAAACTTATCATGCTCATGCGTGCCTTCAGGAACCATTTTAAGCAGTTTTTCTGCGGCGACGATAGCCAGTAAATATGCTTTTGTAGTTTTGTTTAAGGTAGAAAAAAATACATGACCACCAGGCTTAACTAGCTGTGCGACTGAACGAATAATGGATTCTGGGTCTGGCACGTGTTCTAGCATTTCCATGCAAGTTACTACATCGAATTCACTTTGGTGCATGGCTGCGAATTCTTCCGCTGGCACTTTTTGATAGTCTACGTTAACGCCGACCTCTAATGCGTGAAGCTTTGCAACGTTAAGCGGCTCTTGCCCCATATCGATACCGGTTGCATTTGCACCCAGCTTAGCCATGCTTTCTGTTAAAATCCCACCACCACAACCGACATCCAATACTGTTTTTGCGAATAGGCCTTCACACTTATCGTTAATAAAGTCCAACCTCAAAGGGTTAATGTCGTGTAATGGTTTAAATTCTCCCTCTCGGTCCCACCAGCGCTCTGCTATTTCTTCAAATTTAGCGATTTCATTAGGGTCTACATTTTGATGTTCGGTCATAAAAAACTTCCTCGTCGAATTGAGCGCATTATAAAGGGGATTAGATAAAAATAGCACCTGTAAAACGGTAAAAAGTGTGTTAGCATGCTTGACGAATTTTATAATAAACAAAGCCCCCGCTGATACTCTGAGGCAATTCGGCTATTTTTTGAAGTGCGTTTAATTGGCGCTTCAGCAGAATAAGCAATTTGATATTCAGATAGCATCTCAACACAAGTTGTAGTGTGACACAAAAGGGGTGGACACTGAAGGAAAGTGGAGTCAAATGTCTGATCTCGCCAATGAAATCCTGCCAGTCAATATCGAAGATGAATTAAAAAATTCATACCTAGATTATGCAATGAGTGTAATCGTAGGTCGTGCATTACCTGATGTACGTGACGGCCTAAAGCCTGTTCACCGTCGTGTATTGTTCGCGATGAATGAACTTAAAAATGACTGGAACAAACCTTATAAAAAGTCAGCTCGTGTAGTTGGTGACGTAATCGGTAAATATCACCCGCATGGTGATAGCGCGGTCTACGATACTATTGTACGTATGGCTCAGCCTTTCTCTCTACGCTACATGCTCGTAGATGGACAAGGTAACTTTGGTTCTGTCGATGGTGACTCTGCAGCTGCGATGCGTTATACCGAAGTACGTATGGCGAAAGTCGCTCACGAGTTACTTGCTGACCTTGAAAAAGAAACCGTTGATTATGTACCAAACTACGATGGTACAGAGCAAATTCCAGATGTGTTACCAACTAAAGTGCCTAACTTATTGGTGAATGGTTCATCTGGTATCGCGGTTGGTATGGCGACCAATATTCCACCTCACAACTTAACTGAGGTGATCAATGGCTGTTTGGCTGTGATCCAGAATCCAGACATCACCATTGAAGAGTTAATCGACTATATTCCGGGTCCTGATTTCCCGACTGCCGCCATCATCAGCGGTAAAAACGGCATCGAACAAGCCTATAAAACTGGCCGTGGTAAGATCTATATCCGCGCGAAAGCTGAAATCGAAGTCGATGAGAAAACAAACAAAGAAACCATCATCGTTCATGAAATTCCTTACCAAGTTAACAAAGCAAGATTAATTGAAAAGATTGCAGAGCTTGTTAAAGATAAAAAGGTTGAAGGGATCAGTGCACTACGCGACGAGTCTGATAAAGATGGTATGCGTATTGTTATGGAAATCAAACGCGGTGAAGTCGGTGAGGTTGTACTAAACAACCTATACGCGCAAACACAACTACAAACTGTGTTTGGCATCAATATGGTTGCACTAGACAACAACCAGCCTAAGTGTTTCAACCTGAAAGAAATGCTTGATGCGTTTATTATTCACCGTCGTGAAGTCGTAACGCGTCGTACTGTATTTGACCTGCGTAAGGCTAGAGACAGAGCGCATACGCTTGAAGGCCTTGCAATTGCGCTAGCCAATATTGACCCAATCATTGAGCTTATTCGTAAGTCACCAACACCAGCGGAAGCGAAAGCGGCGCTAACTGCGCGAGCTTGGGATCTTGGTAACGTTAAATCAATGCTTGAGCGTACTGGTGAAGAAAATGTTGCGCGTCCAGATTGGTTAGCGGAAGAATTAGGGATCCGTGATGGTCAGTACTATTTGTCTGAGCAACAAGCCCAAGCAATCCTAGACTTAAGACTTCACAAATTAACGGGTCTTGAGCACGAGAAAATTCTAGCAGAATACAAAGAACTACTCGATCTTATCGCTGAGCTACTGTACATCCTTTCTACTCCAGAGCGTTTGATGGAAGTGATCCGCGATGAGTTAGTTGAAATCAAAGAAACGTATGGTGATGAGCGTCGCACAGAGATCACTGCTGCTGCGCACGATATCAGTTTAGAAGATTTGATCAACGAAGAAGACGTTGTAGTTACGCTTTCTCACGAAGGCTATGTGAAGTATCAACCTCTTAGCGATTACGAAGCTCAGCGTCGTGGTGGTAAAGGGCGATCTGCAACTAAGATGAAAGATGAAGACTTTATCGAACGTCTACTCGTTGCAAATACTCACGATACAATTCTTTGTTTCTCCACTTCTGGCCGCTTGTATTGGTTGAAAGTTTACCAGCTGCCGCTTGCATCACGGGCCGCGCGCGGAAAGCCAATTGTTAACTTGTTACCACTCGAAGCTGATGAGCGTATTACGACTATTTTACCGGTTCGTGAATACGAAGAAGATAAGTTTATCGTCATGGCGACGGCAAGTGGTATCGTTAAGAAAACACCTCTGACTGCATACAGCCGTCAGCGAGCAAGTGGCATTATTGCTATCAACTTGAACGAAGGCGATAGCCTGATCGGTGCTAATATCACCACAGGCGAAAATGACATCATGCTATTTACTGAGCATGGTAAAGTTGTACGCTTTAACGAGAAGCAGCGAGATTCAGAAACAGGTGAAGTGAAGCGTGATCCTGAAACTGGCGAAGAAATGTTGGCTTTACGTCCGATGGGCCGTACAGCAACAGGTGTTCGTGGTATCAAGATGCCTGATGACGTGAAAGTGGTATCACTAATCGTACCACAAGGCGATGGTGCAATCTTGACCGTAACTGAAAATGGTTATGGTAAGCGTACACCGCTTGAAGAGTACCCAGCGAAGAGCCGTGCAACACAAGGTGTAGTGTCAATCAAAGTAACTGAAAGAAATGGTTCTGTGGTTGGCGCGGTTCAAGTTGATGACAACGATGAAATCATGTTGATCTCAAACCGTGGTACGCTAGTTAGAACGCGTGTAAACGAAGTTTCTACGGTAGGCCGTAACACCCAAGGTGTTATTCTGATCCGTACGATGGAAGAAGAAAAGGTAGTAGGTCTTCAACGCATCGAAGAAATTGAAGTGGAAGCGCTGCCTGAAGGTGACGTTGCAGAGCTAGAAGGTGAAGCAACACCTGATGCGGGATCTGACGCAGAGGAATAAAAAAATCCTACTCAAAAAAAGCGACTTCGGTCGCTTTTTTTCTTTCTGTCAATTTTTTCAATCTGTTCCTCTATGACAACAGCCTGAAGCCTGATAAATTAAGGCTACCAACAATCCGACATTTTAGTCGGGCAGCCTATTGTTCATCCAAAAAGTCATGAGAATAACGCTATTCTTTGGATGATCTAGATTATTTGGAATGAGGAAAAATATGACGGTTTATAATTTTTGCGCGGGTCCTGCGATGTTACCTGTTGAAGTTATGAAAAATGCGCAAAAAGAATTTCTAGATTGGCAAAATCTAGGTGTTTCAGTGATGGAAGTGAGCCATCGTTCGGCACCGTATCTCGAAATGGCAAAGCAATGTGAAGCAAGCTTACGTCGTTTGATGAACATCTCTGATGAATTTGAAGTCCTGTTTATGCATGGTGGTGGTCGAGGTCACTTTGCTGCTGTACCGCTAAACCTACATGTAGATGGTGTACCTGGCGTATATATCGAGAACGGGATCTGGTCTACCGGTGCGACGAAAGAAGGTGAAAAATTCACGCAAACGCATGCGGTTAATATTCGTACTGACGAAAATGGTCAATTCGACATTTTACCGGTCTCCGAGTGGAAGTTACCAGAAAACGCTTCATTTATTCACTATTGTCCAAACGAAACCATCGACGGTATCGAAATATTTGACGTTCCAAAGCATGCAACCGCACCAATTGTAGCGGACATGTCTTCCAATATTTTATCTCGTGAAATTAACGTCGATGACTTTGATTTGATCTATGCTGGCGCACAAAAAAATATCGGTCCTTCGGGTCTCAGTATCGCCATTGTACGCAAGACGTTATTGAAGCGTGAAGGGCTGCCAAGACCTGCTATCCTTGATTACGCCATTGAGGCTGATCAGCAAAGCATGTACAACACACCACCGACATTTGCATGGTATCTTGCGTTTGAGGTATTCAAGTATCTTGAAAGCATTGGTGGTGTTAAAGCCATGGAAGCGCACAATCAAGAAAAAGCAGCCATTTTATACGATTATATTGACGACTCTGACTTCTATTCAAACAAAGTTGCAAAACATTGTCGCTCATTGATGAACGTACCATTTTGGTTAAATGATGATAGCCTAAATGCTAAATTCTTGGCAGAGGCAGAACAAAACGGTTTAATTGCACTTGAAGGCCACCGTTTTGTTGGCGGCATGCGAGCTAGTATATACAACGCCATGCCAATTGAAGGGATCAAAGCGTTAGTTGCATTTATGGATAAATTCGCACGGGAGAACAGTTGATGGAACAATTGACCCTCAAGCCTATTACTAAAGTCAGTGGCAGTGTCACGTTACCTGGCTCTAAAAGCTTATCAAATCGTATTTTGTTGCTTGCAGCGTTGTGTGAAGGCACGACAAAAGTGACGAACTTATTGGATAGCGATGATATCCGCCATATGTTAGGCGCATTGTCTCAGTTAGGCGTTGAAGTAACGTTAGAAGATGATAATACGGTGGCACTGGTCAAAGGAAATGGTGGTAACTTTAACACCCCCGTTGAGCCGCTATTTTTAGGCAATGCCGGTACAGCATATCGCCCATTAACTGCAGTGCTTGCAGCTATATCCGGTGATTATGAACTGATTGGTGAGCCACGAATGGAAGAGCGTCCAATTGGCCATCTTGTTGATGCCATGCAAACGCTTGGTGCAGATATTCAATATCTCAAAAACAAAGACTACCCGCCGTTAAAAATTACAGGTAAGCAACTTGCTGGTGGTGAAGTTGAGATTGACGGTAGTATCTCAAGCCAATTCCTAACTGCATTATTGATGGCAGCACCGCTTTTTAGTGGCGATACGAATATTGCGATTAAAGGTGAACTGGTTTCAAAGCCTTATATTGATATTACCATTGGCGTGATGGCGCACTTTGGGGTTCATGTCGAAAACCACGATTATCAACATTTCGTGGTAAAAGCAGGCCAGCAGTATCAATCTCCTGGAACACTTATGGTTGAAGGGGACGCCTCGTCAGCCTCTTATTTCATCGCAGCGGCTGCAATTGCAGGTGGTGAAATTGAGATAAAGGGAGTGGGTAAACAAAGTGTGCAAGGTGATATCGGCTTTGCCAAAGTGATGGAACAAGTCGGTGCAAACATTGATTGGCACGATGAGCGTATCGTTGTCCGAAAAGGTGAGCTAAATGGTGTGGACATTGACGCCAACGCTATCCCCGATGCGGCGATGACGCTTGCAACCGTAGCACTATTCGCAAAAGGTAAAACGGCAATTCGTAATATCTACAATTGGCGCGTGAAAGAAACCGATAGGCTAGCTGCCATGGCGACTGAACTTAAAAAAGTAGGCGCAGAAGTAGTAGAAGGGCACGACTTTATCGAAGTTACACCACCAGCTAATTTTAATTTTACGGATGTAGACACATACAATGACCATCGCATTGCGATGTGTTTTTCGATGGTGGCAGTGGGTGGTCAAGCTATCACGATTAACGACCCTAAATGTACGGCAAAAACTTTCCCAACCTATTTTTCAGTGTTAGAAAGTATTAGTCAGTATTAATTTCATCCAAGGTGCTGAAGATGTTCAGCACCTTAAAATCTTCTCTAAAATAGTCATCATTACAAAGTCAAAAACGCGTATATTTGACTGAATTTCATTCAGTCAAAGCCAGTCAGCACCTGGCATTTAGCACCGTTCGCTGCACTAATAATTTGAGATATAACAAAAAATGACAGGTAAATAAGGATATATTCAGCAAATTGACGTATACTATGCGCCGTCAAATTCAGGTGAGCATTTTTAGGAGGTCTAAATGCAGGCAGCTATGCCAGTTATCACCGTAGACGGCCCAAGTGGTTCAGGCAAAGGAACTGTTTGTCGCTTGTTAGCTGAAACATTAAATTGGGAAGTGTTGGATAGCGGTGCGATTTATCGCGTGCTTTCGTTAGCAGCATTACACCACCAAATTGCAACTGATAACGAAGAGGGGTTGGTCCCACTCGCTGCCAATTTGGATGTACAATTTTCTATCGATAAAGAAACTAAAAAAAGCAAAATTGTACTTGAAGGTGAAGATGTTACTAACACCATTCGCAATGAAGAAGTCGGCGCAGCTGCGTCAAAAATTGCGGCGCTACCTCGTGTGAGAGAAGCATTATTACGACGTCAGCGCGCTTTTAGAACTGAAGTTGGCTTAATTGCAGATGGACGTGACATGGGAACGGTGGTGTTCCCTGATGCTGAACTTAAAATTTATTTGACTGCAAGTGCAGAAGAACGTGCTCGCAGGCGATTTGTTGAGTTGAATGAGAAAGGCCATGATGTTACACTAAGTGGTCTGTTAGAAGACATTAAAGCTCGCGATGATCGCGATATGAATCGCAAGGTTGCCCCATTAGTTCCTGCTAGCGATGCGATAGTTGTTGATACAACTGAGAATAATGCTGAGCAAGTGTTCGAACAGGTTATGTCTTTTATTCAAGACGCCATTGTGGCAGGTAAACTTCCAAAAAGTTGTTTACCTAAGTAATTTTTTAATGACACAGGCAGGAAGCTAGTGTTTATTTAACAACCCCATGCAGCATGGTTGCTAATTGGTAATTTAACTTTATAGAGACGTATTTAGTATGTCAGAAAATTTTGCGCAGTTATTTGAAGAAAGCCTACAGGGTTTTGAAGTTGAGCAAGGCTCAATCGTTAAAGGTACAGTAATCGCTATCGAGAACAACGTTGTTCTTGTTGATGCTGGCCTTAAATCTGAAAGTGCAATCCCTGCAGAGCAATTCAAAAATGCTGCTGGTGAACTAGAAGTTGCTGTTGGCGACGAAGTAGATGTAGCACTTGACGCTATCGAAGACGGTTTCGGTGAGACTATCCTTTCTCGTGAGAAAGCGAAGCGTCACGAAGCTTGGATCCGTCTAGAGAAAGCATGTGAAGAGCACGAAACTGTTGTTGGTATGATCAACGGTAAAGTTAAAGGCGGTTTCACAGTTGAAGTTGATTCAATCCGTGCATTCCTACCTGGTTCACTTGTTGATGTACGTCCAGTTCGCGACACAGCTCACCTTGAAGGTAAAGAGCTAGAGTTCAAAGTTATCAAGCTAGACCAGAAGCGCAACAACGTTGTTGTTTCACGTCGTGCTGTTATCGAATCTGAGAACTCACAAGAGCGTGAAGAGCTTCTTCAAAACCTTGTTGAAGGTCAAGAAGTTAAGGGTATCGTTAAGAATCTTACAGACTACGGTGCATTCGTAGACTTAGGTGGTGTTGACGGTCTTCTACACATCACTGACATGGCTTGGAAGCGTGTTAAGCACCCTTCAGAGATCGTGAACGTAGGTGACGAAATCAACGTTAAAGTACTTAAGTTCGACAAAGAGAAGACTCGTGTTTCTCTAGGTCTTAAGCAACTTGGCGAAGATCCATGGGCTGCTATCGCTGGTCGTTACCCAGAAGGTGCTAAGCTTACTGGTCGTGTAACTAACCTAACTGACTACGGCTGTTTCGTTGAAATCGAAGAAGGCGTTGAAGGTCTAGTACACGTTTCAGAAATGGATTGGACTAACAAGAACATTCACCCTTCAAAAGTAGTTTCACTAGGTGATACTGTTGAAGTTATGGTTCTTGAAATCGACGAAGAGCGTCGTCGTATTTCTCTAGGTCTTAAGCAGTGTAAAGCTAACCCTTGGCAAGAATTTGCTCGTCTTAACAACAAAGGCGACCAAGTTTCTGGTAAGATCAAGTCTATCACTGACTTTGGTATTTTCATCGGTCTTGACGGCGGTATCGACGGTCTTGTACACCTATCTGACATCTCTTGGAACACTCCAGGCGAAGAAGCTGTACGTGAGTACAAGAAAGGTGACGAAATCACAGCTATCGTTCTACAAGTTGACCCAGAGCGTGAGCGTATCTCTCTAGGCGTTAAGCAAATCGACGCTGATCCATTCACTAACTACCTAGACGCCAACAAAAAAGGTGCTATTGTTAAAGGTAAAGTGACTGAAGTTGATGCTAAAGGCGCAACTGTTGAGCTAATCGAAGGCGTTGAAGGTTACATCCGTGTAGCTGACATCGCGCAAGAGCGTGTTGAAGACGCGACTGCTGCTGTTTCTGAAGGCGACGAAATCGAAGCTAAATTTGTAGGTGTTGATCGTAAGAACCGTACTATCAGCCTATCGGTTAAAGCTATCTACGAAGCTGAAGAAAAAGAAGTACTAGAGAAGCTTAAGAAAGATGAGCCAGCGTTCGAAAACGCAATGGCTGCAGCTTTCAAAAATGCTCAAAAAGACTAATTAATCAGTCTTTAAACTAGGAAGGGCGCTTAGCCCTTCCTTTTACACTAAAGGAAACATTATGACAAAGTCTGAATTGATAGAACAACTTGCACTGCAGCACGCTCACGTTCCTGTTAAAGATGTAGAGAATGCGGTAAAAGAAATCCTTGAACAAATGGCTGGCTCATTATCAGACTCGGAACGTATCGAAATCCGTGGTTTTGGTAGTTTCTCGCTTCACTTCCGTTCACCTCGCACTGGTCGTAATCCTAAGACGGGCGAAACTGTAGAATTGGATGGTAAATACGTACCACACTTTAAGCCAGGCAAAGAGCTGCGCGATAGAGTAAACGAAAGCTTAAATAATTAAGTCTAACGGAGCTAAACTTGGTTGCAGTATTGAAAAAGGGATTAGCTGTTGTTGCCATACTGATTGCATTTTTAGTTGGAACACAAAATCCACAAGTTGTTAATGTCAATTTTGTAATTGCAAGTGCAGAGTTACCACTCGCAACCTTAATGAGTATTTGCTTAGCTCTTGGGATAATTATTGGTTTACTTGTAACTGCGTCGGTTTTATCTAAGCTTAAATGGCAAAATCATCGCCTAAAAAAAAGTAATAGTAAGCTTAGTCAAGCAGCCGAACGCTAGTTATGATCGAGCTGCTGTTTTTATTACTACCTGTAGCCGCCGCTTACGGTTATGTTATGGGTAAAAATAGTGCAAAGAATCAAGCCCTAGAGCAAAGTAGACAAATTACTTCTGAATACAGTAAAGGCCTAAAATTCCTACTAGATAGGGAAGAAGATCAGGGTCTTGAACACCTCACCAAATTACTTGAAGTCTCAGCAGACTCCGTTGATCATTATTTAACACTCGCATCGCTTTTTAGAAAGCGGGGAGAGTTAGATAGAGCGATAAAAATTCATGAGCTATTACTTAAACAACCTAATCTAGATGAAGAAGTGGTGAAGTCCTGTCGTCTAGAGCTAGCTCAAGATTACATCTTAGCTGGTCTGTTGGATAGTGCTGAAGAACACTTAGTCATTCTTGTAAAGCTTGGGTTTAAGGATGCACTCGATCCAATTTTAAACCTATACTCTCAAACTAGAGATTGGCGAAAAGGCGTTCATATGTATGAAGCGCATCCTGAGCTTTTCAAAAAGTCGTCCCATTGCGCCACTATTGCAAACTTCTATTGTGAAGCTGCAAATCAAGAAAAGAATCCAAGCCTATTCGAAAAAGCGACAGCGCTCGCGCATGAAACAGTAAGACCCTTGTACGAAATGGGCAAAGATGCATACAAACATGATGATTACGTGAAGTGTATATATTATTGGCGAAAGCTCGTGAGCCAATTTGTATTTATGGCACCACTAGTAATTGAAGAGCTCGAATCCTGTTATGTTAAATTAAATATTCACGATCAATTCTTTGAGCTAGTCTCAGAGTTATTAGAAAAAGGAGGCGTGCTGATCAGAATTAAGTTTTGCCAAGGGTTGGTCCAAAAAGGTCATATTTCTGAGGCAATAGAGTTTCTAACTGATAGTTTAAAGCGTGAACCATCAATTAGGGGCTTTAGTTATTTGCTGCAACTCATTAGCGGCAAAGATGCTAAAATAGATCACGTACTACAAGAAATAGATAAATTGGTGAAGTCTTATATTGCAACTAAGCCAAACTATCAATGTGGTCATTGTGGGTTTACAAGTCATACGATGTATTGGTTATGTCCCTCCTGCAAACATTGGGAGTCACTTGCTCCAAGCCGTGGGTTAGACGGTTTTTAAGTTTTTAATTTGGCCAAATAGGGTAACTATGTCGACACAAGATTTAAAAAAGGTTTTGATTGCGCTTGATTATGATAATGAAGAAGCTGCATTATCATTTGTTTCTCAGCTTTCACCTGACGAATGCCGATTGAAAGTAGGTAAAGAGATGTTTACCTATTTTGGCCCTCAGTTTGTAAAAAAACTGGTAGATATGAATTTTGATGTATTCTTAGACCTGAAATTTCATGATATTCCAAACACAGTCGCAAAGGCAGTAACTGCTGCAGCTGAGCTTGGTGTGTGGATGGTAAATGTTCACGCCAGTGGCGGTCACGAAATGATGTCAAAAGCAAAAGAAGCGTTGGTAGCTTATGGGGATAAAGCGCCGTTACTTATTGCTGTGACCGTGCTAACGAGTATGGATCAAGGACAGTTATTAAAGCTTGGAATTGAAAAGACACCTCAAGAGCAAGTGCTATCTCTAGCAAAATTAGCAAAAGAATCAGGCCTAGATGGTGTGGTTTGTTCTGCACAAGAAGCCGAACTTTTAAAAGCTCAACTCGGTGAAGAGTTTAAGCTTGTGACACCAGGTATTCGACCAGCAGGTGCTGATGCTGGCGATCAAAAACGTATTATGACACCTGAAAAAGCAGTGAAAGCGGGTAGTGATTATCTAGTGATAGGGCGTCCGATCACTAAAGCTGAAAACCCAGCGGCAGCTCTAGAAGCAATTAACCAAAGTATAGCTTCACTTTAAACGTATAAATTTACATTTTTTAATGATCAACGCATAAGATGCGTTGGTCATGTCTGCTATTGACTGAGCCTTAAGTCACAACTAAACGCATAGTAAAATAATCTTTACCATAGTATTGGTCATATACTTTGGTTTTGTTATTTATATACCACTCTCCCATAAACGTATAGTTAGGATCGTCACTAGCAACAAAGCTAAACTTTTCTAACTTTGAATTGTCGGTTGCACCAACCTTAAGCGTAAGCGTACTCTCTCTAAGCTTATAATTTCCACTGGCAATAAAATCAACCCCCCGACTGATCTCAGTTTGCTCATCATGGTGGGATCGCACTTTGTAAAAAGGCTTTAACCCCCGCCTCTTTCTGATCTAATAACACCTACATTGTCACTATCTACTTGTTAATTATGTCGTTATTTAGCCACCTTGAACTTGTTGAAGATAAGCGTTCTTCTACCAATCAACATCATGATCTTACGAATGTTTTTTTCTTATCATCTCGGCGTTTCTATCCGGTTGTGAGGGCTGGAAAGATATTGAAGTGTTCGGGCACAGTAAACTCCCTTGGCTCAGACAGTTCAGAGCCTTTAAACACGGTATCCCAACGCGACACAGCATTGCACGAATTCTTAAAACAGTGGAGACTGATTCATTGGTTTTGGCCTTGTTCAGCTGGGTCAACGAGCAGCGCTCTCAATCTGGTAAGCCAATTATTACGTTTGATGGCAAAACCCTACGCGGTGCAAGTAAAAAGTATGAACACAACTTACACCTGGTATCAGCTTTTGATTGCGAGTCTGGTTTAACTTCATATCAGCGTACAGTCGACAATAAATCCAATGAGATACCGGCAGTCAGAGCCTTGTTAGATGTGCTTGATGTTTCAGATGCAATCGTCACACTAGATGCGCTACATTGTCAGAAAGCGACACTATCAACACTTATTTCAAGAGGGGCTGACTTATCTGGTTCAGATTAAAGCAAATCAGAGAACACTTTATAAAGCAGTCACTTCATGTTTTGAAACAGCCTTTGCAGAAGAGAGTAGTTTGCTTGAAGATGTACAAGTCAGCGGTGGTCATGGACATTAGTAAACACGCATCACTTATGTTCTGAAGGCCAACAACCTGCCTGATGAGATAAAAGAAAAATGGCCTGGGATCACTTCGCTGGTCGCGGTTGAAAGACAAAAAAAATCCGAGTCGATAACAAAAATAGACACGCACTTTTATGTTACTTCTGTTGAGCCAGATGCACAGATGTTACAAAAGGCCATCCGCCACCATTGGCACATCGAGAACCAGCAGCATTGGTGTTGGACGTGGTGTTTAAAGAAGATGCCTATCAGATAAGTGAGCCTATTTCCGCGGAAAACATGGCGCTGTTCAGACGGGTTGTTCGCAATCTGGTAAAACAGCACACAGGCCGTAAAGATTCTATACGTGGCAAGTGTGTTCGGGCCAGCTTTGACGATGAATTCAGGGCAGAGCTTATCTTCGGTTGATGGTCGTTAACGAAGTATGCTTTCATCTTGGGATAAGGGGGGAGCTCCCCCCTTTTGGTGATTATGGCTCTTCATTATCCGCAGTTTCAAAGTTCAAACTAAACTGACCACTGCGCTGTACTGAGAAAATGGCCTTTTGCCAGTTCTCTTCTTGATTTGACGTTGCATTTTCGAACAAGCTTAAAAACAGAACGGAAATTTCATCACTTACTGGTATAACGTGTGCTTGTTTTGGTGTGCTGGTGTCATAGTAAAAGGCGGAACACCTAGGCATATTGTCGTCATGGTAGTCCAATACGAGCCGTGCTTCACTCCACGGCTCTTTAATTTGCTGGTATAGATACTGGCCCAATTGTTGTGGGACTTGTCGGTTTTCTTCTCGCATTCCAACTCCTTGTTATGTTCAGCGATAAATGTTGCTCTGATTTTACTGGCGACTTTTAACTTTAGTATGTGCTATAAACTTGTAGATCCCAAAACCGACCAGTATAAATATGAGCGACTGACCCGCGGCTTTACTTATGATAACTGCATTGGAAAATAGCCCTGAAAGTATAGACATACAGATAAAAAACGAAAGCACTGATGTTAGGGCCTGTTGATCTTTCAAGTAGCAAAGGTCAACAGGCCCTAGTAACACAATGGCTTTTATCCAAGGTGAACTAGCTTATGTCTCTTTTTGCTAATCAATACAGCAACGACGAAACTGGTAAAAGACACCAAAAAACCAATAAAATACTGTTCCATTGTGATCATGGTATTTCCTTATTAATAGATGAGTAAATTATTTTATTTATTTTCTGTCGCTTTAAAGAAACGTTTCATAAATTGTTCGGTTCAATTACTCTCCGGAATCACTCTCGATCCAATAAAATCATGGCATTCAAGCCAATAAATTAAGCTGTACTTTGCCAAGAGTCCGCTGAAAAAAGGGTCGTCGTTTTTTAGCGCTTTACGCACCGCGGTAGCGTGCGCAAATCTTCAGTAACTCGCCATTTTATATACTCTTGTGAATAGTTGGCTTTTAAAATAAGGGAGTTGATCAAAGGTTGTACATTGGTTTTTACAAAAACTTGGTTTTTCTCTGTTTGTTTACGTAGTTCAGTCCTTGGCTTTGAGGTGAATTGATAAGAATAAGTGTGCTCAGAAGCCATCCTCGTGAAAATTTTAAAAAGGGTACCCATGAAAAAAGTGCTTGTTTGATCTGAGTTGATTGTTTCAAAAGTTACATCATTCCCAGTAAAAAGTTCGTAAGAAAGATAGGGACATGGCCCTAAAGTGCTATGGTAAACAAAAGCTTCCTTTATACAAGTACTTAGTTCAAAACTAACGATCTTAGTACTTTGGCTTATGTCGTAAATGGTCATCCTTGTGTGCATGATATTTAACCTTAGTTGATTTAAAAACTCTCACAACAATCCACAAAGCTTGGTTAATGCAGTGTAAACATGATTTTTTTATGTAATTATCTGTTATTAAATAAATTCATATAATAATAGAGGTTATTACATGGATTTAGTCGAATGCAAGTGTGTTTTTTATAGCTTGATAATATTAATTTGATATTAAGGTTGATCTAGAAAATTCGTTTGTGTATCGTATGCGCCGTTCGAGAATGTACATCAAAAGTCCAGATGTTTAGTGTGGTTTTTGTTTTCAGGGAAGTGTCTATCTCAACAAGTTGTAAGAAAGCTTAATGCAAACTGAATTGCTCACTAAGCTTCATGACTTCCTCTCTGAATGCCCAATAAAAAGTAAAACCTACAAAAAAACAATGGTTTAAATGTTTTTTAAGAAGATTTCCGAATGTTAACTTAGTATTCAGTTACAAACTGCATACTTGTGTTCTGTAATTTCTTGTTAAATAGTTAAATCAAATGTATTTTTACTATTGTACTGGAAATTAAAAAGATTAATTGTTTCCAATAATCTAATTTGGATGTCTTATAATTGAGGCGGATATGGCTAGGAATGCTTTATTTATAATGGTTTTGTTTTTGACTGGTTGTATGTCTACTTACGTTAAGTTAGACGTAACTGCTACTGATAACATAAATTTAAACCAGTTTAACGAGCCACTACCTGTGGTATTAAAAGTATATCAACTTACTGATATTCAAGCGTTTAAAAATTCTACATTTGAACAGCTTTGGAAGTCAGATAAATCAATTCTGGCTAACACCTTAGTTACGGTGGAAGAACGCACCGTAAACCCCTCAGATCGTATAAAAATCGAGTTTGAACAAGCTGAATCTGCAAAGTACGTGGCTTTTGTTGCGCTATTTAGAGATAGAACGGGTGGTAACTGGCGCGCATTTTATGACTTAAATGATTGGCCTGTGCCTTTATCTACTTCTCTAGATATTGAAATTACAAGTAACTCGCTTCGCTTACCTGAAGTAGAGGAGGACAAGTAATGCAGCACAACAACGTATACAAACCTGTTTGGGCTGAAGGTTTAATGCTCAGTCAGCAGCACTTACAACTGTTCGATCAATACCAGCAATCTCAACTAACTGGTGTACAGCAAAGTCTTAGAGATAATGCATATGGTTTAGACCGCATTGTATTTGACGAATCGGCATTGGCCAAAGGTGTAGTCAAATTGCAAAGTATTGCGGCAATCTTCAAAAGTGGTCGTCATATACATCATGTTTTTGCTGACAACGAAGCACCTATGTTTGAGCTTGAAGATAACAAACGCGAATACATCATTAGTGTGGCGCTCGCGAACAATCATTCAGTAAGTAATATCCAAGGTTACCCGCAAACTGGGCAGCTTAGTGCTTATGACTGTGATTTTGTTGAGCTTCAAGATGCACATGATCCAAACCGAAAAGCAGAAGTGATGGTTGCTAAACCTAAACTTATGCTGGTTGAGTTCAGCCCAAGTAATAGTTTTATAGAGCAATTGCCTTGTATAAAAGTTATACGTGGTGAGCATGGGCAGTTCGAAATTGACTCAAGTTATATTCCTCCACTGCTAAACATCAAAGCCCATGGCTATTTGGCCGAGCGTGTAAATAAACTCGTCAATATGGTTGAAGCTAAGTACACCGCGATGTTTACAAACCGCGCAAGTATGGGGATCGTGGAAGATTTTGGTCCAACAGAACTCAAACACTTTTTGTTATTACAAACATTTAGCTCTGTTTTTCCTGAAATTAAGCAGTTAAATACCACAGCCAAAACTAGTCCAGATGCATTGTTTATGGCGCTAAATAAACTGGTCTGCCAACTGATAAATTTCGAACCAGAAGCGAGTAAATTTGAGTTACCAGTTTATGACCATCAAGACTTAACGCGCAGCTTTGGTTTAATCGAATCTCATATTCAAACCCTTATTGGTTCGATAAGCGCAGCGCGCTCGTCTGATCTGGTACTCAGTGCAATCTCTCAGTCTATCTTTGAGGTTAAAGACATAGAAAGCAGTACTTTGACTCGCGGTGAATTGTATATCGCAGCTTTCTATGAAAACGAATCTACGCAATGGATCGAGTTGTTTGCAGAGCAAGTTAAGCTGGCAGCGCCAAGTCAGTTAGAAATATTAATCGCTTCAGCGCTTGGTGGTGTGAAGTTAACACATTGCCAGCGTCCACCGAATAGAGTGTCTGTTAAAGGTGGATATGAGTATTTTAAAGTTGAACCACATGGTGCCGCTTGGGAACAAGTTGTACAGGAATTAGCGTTAAGAATCTTTGTGCCATTTAGCCTTCAAGGCGTGAAACTTGAAGTGGTTTCAGTGGCGAGTAAATAGTTAGTAGGTAAAGATCATGGAAGCGTCGAAAAATAAATCTGAACTAGTCGCCTGCATTTCTCCGGTACTTGAAGTGCTTACTTCAATTCGCCAGGGCGGTGCAGATCATCAAGGAGTTGATGGTCTACGCAGTAAAGTCATGGATGCTTTTGATGAATATGAAAAGAGCTGTTATGACGCACGGATCAGTGCGTCGGAAATGCAGGAAGCCAAATTTGCATTAACCGCTTTGGTCGACGAGCAAATCATGACGGCACAGAAGCCGTACAGTATGGAGTGGATGGCGCGACCTTTACAATTAGAATTATTTGGCAACATGCGTGCGGGAGAAGCTTTTTTTGAAAAGCTTGAAAATATCCGACGCGCAGCAGCGCAGCAACGCACGGTATTAGAAGTCTATTTTGTTTGTTTACAACTGGGTTTCGAAGGGATCTATAAGATCAAAGGGGTAGAGCAACTCAAAGCGTTGATGTTGGATGTTAGAGCGCAATTAGAAGAGCTTGCTGGACCTGCAAAATTACAGCTTTCTGATAATGCAAAACCGCAAGAAAGTATGGTCACTAAAGTAGGAAGAAACCTACCTTATTGGGTTATTTTATCGGTAACGCTTGCTTTACTCGCCAGTATGTATGTTGGTTCAACGTATTTCATTGAGAATCGTGCTAACCAGCAAGTCGTGCAAATTGATAAGCATATTGAAGTACTAACGCAGTTAGAGAAAACAGGGAAAGCGAGGTAACATCATGTCAGGAGTGAATCGTAGTGGACTAGTGCATCTAGTCTTAGGATTTTTGTCATCTCGTGCGACGGCTCATTGGGTCGGCATATTCGCAATTTTGACGCTAATTTGGTTTGCTGGTCGGTTTATTGGCCTTGAAGATCAAAATCATCGTTTAATGGTGATGGGTGCGGTATTTGGTCTGTTTTGTCTTACTTTATTAGTTCGATGGTTGTGGGTGAAGCGCTCTGGAGACAAGTTAGCGAAAGAAATTGCCAACAATCATGCGGGGACAGAAGCCGAAGTCGAAGAAATTAAAGCCAAAATGGAAGAAGCGCTGTCTGCATTAAAAGCTTCTCATTTAGGTGCTGGCTATCGTGGTAATGCTGCGTTGTATGCATTGCCTTGGTATATGATCATTGGTCCGTCGGCTGCGGGTAAAAGTACGTTATTTGCAAACTCTGGGCTGCATTTCCCTTATTCAAAATCTAATCAACTGCATATTCAAGGTTTTGGTGGCACACGTAATTGTGACTGGTGGTTTTCAGATCAAGCCGTTTTGATCGATACCGCAGGTCGTTACACCACTGAAGAGTCAGATAACGATCAATGGTTGTCATTCTTAAAGCTGTTACGTAAATATCGCTCTAAACAGCCAATCAATGGCGTGATGGTTGCGATTAGTGTTGCCGACATCTTGACTTCAGACAGCGAACAGATCCGCGACCATGTTAAACAGATCCGCGCTCGTATTGATGAGTTAATTAACCAACTTGGACTCATTTTTCCGGTATACGTGGTGTTTACCAAATGTGATTTGATCAGCGGCTTTGAGCCTTTCTTTAATGAATTAAGTGAAGATGAGCGTAAGCAACCCTGGGGTGCGTATTTACTTGAGGAAGATGGCACCAATACCGGTGAAGTGGCGAGCGAGAACTTTTCAAAACATCTAACTGGCCTATATGAGCGACTGTGTGATCAGCGCCTAGTTAAAATGACGCGTGAGCGTAACGCGCAACGTAAACAACTGATTTATGATTTTCCCAATCAGTTCAAAGCGGCGTCTGCCAAAGTTGAAGAGTTTATTGACACATTATTTAAAGAAAACCCGTACCAGGAAGTACCGTGGTTTGCTGGTGTGTATTTTACCTCTGGTACGCAAGAAGGTACGCCTATCGAGCGTAGCGCAACGAGCAAACTATCTACGTTTAGGTCAGTATTGTTTGAGTATCGCCAAGAAAGCATTACCTCCGCGTTCTTTATCAACCAAGTATTCAAAGATGTGTTGTTTAAATTGCAAGACCTCACTCGGGGTAACCGGAAAAAGCGCCGCGTACAAAAATGGCTCAAAGGCTTTGCAGTATGCTTGTGTGTGACGTCGGTATTTGCTCTTGCGGGCTTGTTGGTTAACTCTTATACCCACAATCAGCAGCTTTTAACAACCAGTGATAAGTTAACGACTGCTGTGGTTAATACACGTGTAGAAAACCAGCCGTTGGCCGAGCAATTTAACTCAACTTTGTCTCTTTTTGCACACTATCAAGAGCTAATCGGTTATGAGAAAAAGCTGCCTTGGTATTTCTTACTTGGTGTTTACAGTGCAGACAACACCATAAAACCAATAGAGCAGGTATTACGTCAACGTGTACAAGCGCTCATTGGTGAACCAAGTTCGGAGCTTGTGCAACAAGCGCTTTTTGAAAGCCACCAAAACTGGATTGCACTACTAAGTACAGAAGAACAGGTTGCTAAACGTATCGAACCAAAACTACGTGATAAGTATTATCAAGCACTTAAGCTGCAGCTCATGATGAGTAACGAGTTTGAACGTTTAAACAAAGACTATGCGAAGTCTGAGCTATTAGACTACACGGCGGATCGCCTAGAACTTACGCTAAACGAAGACACGCAAGCATTAACAGAGCAACTGTCAGGACTGATTGATTTTTACTTAGCCCAATTAGCGGTTGAGCCTGCACCACAGCAGCTTGCGATTTGGCAGAATAATGATTTCTTGGTGAGTCAGGCGCGTTCAGACTTAATGAGCGCGCCAGAGCCAACCGCATTGTATGAGCAGATCAAAGCAAAAGTAACGGTATCAAAAGCCGCACTAACGCTTGATCAAATGATGCAGCAAAACAACAAAACCTTTTTGCAGTCTAAGATCAGCATTCCATACGTTTACACCAAAGAAGCATGGGAAAACGAAGTGTACGATGCCATCAAGGTCATAGCGAGCAAAGCATTCTCTGGCGACTGGGTGATGGGCACAGACAACGCAGAAAGCCAAGGTTCTGTTGATGAAGCAAAAGCGAGCGCTTTAGTTAAATCTATCCGTGCGCTGTATTTCAGAGACTATGCCAATGTGTGGTTTGAGTTCTTAAATTCGGTAGAAATAAGCCCATTTAATACGAGCAATGCGGCAAGTTTAACGCTGGCTCAGCTGTCGTCACCAGAAGGTCCATTGGTCGATTTAATGGCGTCAATCGACGACAACGTGAACTTAATTGATTCGCCCAACAAAACGGTAGAGACAGAAAAGTTAACCGAGCAGGCAAATGCATTACTTGCAAAGTCTAAAAACAACAAGGTTAAAGGTGCAAAAATAGAAGCCGCTGCGAGAAAGCGTGTACCTGAACTGTCTAGCCGCTTTGCAGATCTTCGTCGTTATACTGCAAAAGGAGAAGAGAATGCACGCTCTGACTACCTAGAGCAATATCTCGGTGCGTTGAGTGCATTCCATTCAGACATCAAAACGATAGCCGCGAGTAACAATGATGACTATATGGCAATGTCTTTTACTCAAACTCTGTTAAATGGAGATAGCAAAAACCATGCGCTGCAAAGTGCATGGGTGGTGGTAGAAAGCCAAGTAAGAGCGCTTGACCCAGATACTAAGCAAGCACTTGAAAAACTACTAAAAGCACCACTTTTAGCGAGTGTACAAACGGTAATGAACGAAGCAAAAGTGCAGCTTAATGAGCGTTGGTCTAATCAAGTATTCTTAACATACAAAGAAAATATCCGTGGTAAATATCCGTTTAATATCGACGGGCCAGATGCTGCAGTTGAAGATATTAGCGAACTACTGAACCAAGAGTCAGGTGTGTTTTGGCAATTTATGGCTGAAAACCTATCTCCTTACCTTCGTTTAAAACGTGGTGAGTGGATAGAGAAAACGTGGAATGGTATTGGCATCGGCTTTAAGCCTGGGGTACTAGACAAGCTAACTAAGGCGAGAAAGGTTACGCGTTCTCTATTTCCTCGAGACGGTTCTGAGGTAGGGATTAGCTTCCAAATGATGCCTGTGGCACAAAAGGGATTAAAAGAAACTTATATCGGCTTTAGTGACCAAAATTACCGCTATAGAAACGAACCTGAAGAGTGGCGTCGTTTTAACTGGCCTGCACGTGCGGGTACTGAAAAAGCAGTGGTATATGGTTTAGACAGTGAAGGCCGCAGAATCGAAATCGAAAAGTCAGGGCCTTGGGCATTCCTAAAAGTATTGAATGAAGCGAATGTACAGTGGGTTCGTGGTACTGAATTTATGGCAACATGGCAATTACAAAGAGAAGCAGAGGCTAGTGTTGAACCAATCCAAGTTCAAGTTGCACTTAAGTCGAGCAGAAACAGTGGCATATTCAGCAAATATTTTATGACGTCATTTGCGCTGCCTGAGTCTTTGTTTGATACCAAAGTGAGTGTAGCTTCCAATGAAAACTTGGCGTTGAGGTAACACAGGCATGTTCGGTTTTTTTAATAATAAGAAAGTCGCCAAGGTGCCAACGACTCAGCCATTTGGATTTATGGGTAAGAACCCAATTCAAGCGGACTTTATTAAGTTTAACGTTGACTCAAGAGAAGCGATAGCGCTTGAACGCTGGCTTCAAGAAGGTTACGCAGACATGAGCCGACAGGCGTTGATAAAAGATGCAGCTTCTCAAAAAGAGCAGTCAACGCTATTTTTTATCGCCTCAGGTCAAGACGAAAACTGTTTATTAGGCACATTACAGCCAAGCGAAGATAAAAGTGGAAGACAATACCCATTTTGCTCATTTGTATTATCGAGTAATGCGGACTACAAACAAAACCCTGCATTTTTATTTAGCGAATGTGGTAATGCGTTTAAATCATTAGGTTTAAACCATGAGCTGATCAGAAACTGCAGTAGTGTTGAGCAAATGCGCCATAGCGCACAGGAGCTTAAGCAGGTAAGTGAGCTGGTTTCGCAACCGATTGATTTTGATAAGGCAATGTCTTCACTACGAGCTTCACCGATACAGCGTGTATGGGATGCGCTTGAACTAGAAGATCTTGACCAGCGAGCACAATTAATCAGCCAAGTGATGTCGGCGCTCAAAATGATCAAAACCCAAGGCTGTTTGCGTTGTCAGTTCGGATTGAAGTTACCGATGCCACAGGTGGGTGAAGATACCCAGTTGTTAGGTGCATTTTGGCTGCATCTAATCACCAATATGGTGGCCGATCATCACTGGCAGCCTTGGTGTTTTTACAACTATGGTCAATTGAGCCAGAAAGCTTCGCTGGTGGTGTATTGCAGACCTATGCCGGCCTCGTATTTTGCGTCAGTTTGGCTTGAGCACAATAGCTTGTCGACAACCATTAATCTAACAGGGACTTTGCCACAACATCCGGTGACACCCCATATGTATGAATTGGCAAAAGCATCAAATATGAGTGTTTTCGATGCGCTAAGAAGTTGGAGTAAGTTATGAGTCAACCACATAAGTATCAGAGCTGGGAGCAGTGGCGTGAAAATTTATTAGCGCCTCTAGGCGGCATGCCATGCGGTGACGATTTAAAATACGAAGAGTCATTTAAATTACTAAAAGCCTCTTCGTCAGGTGTTGCTGAGCCAGACTTCAAAGCTAACTTTATTTTGGCATCAGAGCTGTTAGAAAAGCAGACCAAAGATATTCGCATTGCGTCGTATCTAGCATTGGCCGCTACTAATGAGTTTGGGCTCGAAGGTTTGATCCACTCGTTAGATTTGTTTAATCAGCTTTTGCAACAATATCAGGCGCAGATCCACCCAGTGAAAGAACGTGCGAGAGCATCGGTTCATACTTGGTTCTTACAACAACAACAGCGCTTACTTGGTGTTGCGACAGCGCACAGTGCGACAATGCCGGAGCAGTGGCCAGAGTTAAAGCGCGTACTTGAACAGTATGCAACAGAATCCGTGGCAATACTTGATGCAGATTCAGGTCCGCTTGCTGATTTAAAACACTGGTGTGAGCAAGGTTTGATTTCGCAACCAGTTCCTGTACAAGCTGTTGCGACGGTACAAGAGGCTGTCGAGAAGCATGAGGTGGTCACAGCTGAGCAGCCTCAAGTACAGCAAGCTGTAGCGGCGACTTCACAGCCTACGGCTGTTGCTTCAAAGCCAGTTTCCACACTTGCTCTTGCCGTGGAAGCACCGCAGTCAGACTCGGCTTATACAGAGCAAGTTCGCAAACTATTGGCGTATGACAAAGAAAGCCAAAATTGGATGCGAGCTATTCGCTTGGCACGTGCAGTGAGGTGGGGGACGCTTGCATTACCACCACACGATAATGAGTTGAAAACGCGCTTACCAGCCCCAAGGCAAGCAGCATTTGTGCCTATTGAAAACGCCTTAGCTGCACAGAACTTTGCCCAAGCGTTAGAAAAGGCAGAAGCCTTATTCATGGAAGGGGCGATGCATTTTAACCTTAATTTACAAAGGCTAACCATCGCTGCACTCGAAGGGCTCAAGTTATTTAAAGAAGCACAGTGGATCGATTTAGAACTCGCCGCAATCGCTGATCAATACCCAACACTGCTCAGTCTTAAATATGAAGATGGAAGTGAGTTTTGCTCAGCAGCAAATCGCGAGCGAATTGGCGAACATAAATTACTAAGCCAAGGTGAAGGTGCAAGCACTGATGGCAATCAGAAGATTTGGTTAGATAAATTTAAAGAAGCGCAGGCGCTTGTTGATCAAAATAAGCTTTCGCAAGCACTGCAGCTAATGGAAGGGTTTGCACAAGACAAGTTCGATTTTGCAAAGCAAAGATTATATCAAGCACGTTTATTGATGCGCAGTGAACGCGCTGATCTTGCCTATCCAATGTTTGAGCAGCTGCTTAAAGACATTGAACAGTACCGACTGGACCTATGGCACGAGTCGTTTGCTCTAGAGGTTTGGCGTTATGCCAAGCAATGCAATGAAGCAGTATCCTTGGAGCAAGGGGATGAATTTGACCTACGAGCAACCGCGATAAAGCAGCAGATGCTCGTAACCAAAGTAAGCTCAGCGATTGACTGGGTTTGATTGTTAACCGCTGGGCTTGTAACGGCAGGCGCAACGACTGATTAAATAAGGAAAGACTATGTCTGATACGTTTCAAAAAGAGATCCCAAGAGCGCGGATTAATATAGCGCTTGAGCTGGAAACCGAAGGTGCAACGCAAAAGAGTGAACTACCGATGAAAGTTTTGGTGGTCGGTGATTATTCCAACGGCCAAAACGACAGTGACCTCGCTGAGCGTGAGCGTATTGCTATTAATAAAAATAATTTAGAGCAAGTGCTTAAAGACATGTCACCAAAGGCAAAGTTTCAAGTATCGAACAAAATCGCAGGTGATGGTGAAATCGGTATTAACCTAACGTTTGATGATTTTAAGTCATTCGATCCAGAGCAGGTTGCAGCGCAAGTACCAGAGCTTAACAAGATGATGTCAATGCGTAACTTATTGCGTGATCTGAAATCTAACTTGCTTGATAACTCAACGCTGAGAAAAGAGCTTGAGCGCATTTTGCAAAACAAACCAGAACTTGATGAGTTAAAAGCACGCCTTAATGAGCTGGCGCCGCTTTTGTCTGAGCAAGAAAAACAACCGCAAGAGTAAGGACACAAACCGATGAATATGCAAGAAACGTTAAACGTTGAAGCGCGTAAAGAAGAGACGTTGACAGCTTCAGCTTATGAAACAATTTGTAATCTTGTGTCTATTGAGCCGGTTTCAAGTGAAATCAGCATTGATAACTTCCGTGATGCTAATAATCTTGCGGAAACAGACACCAATGAGCGCTTAACTGCTGCTATCAATGTCTTTTTAGACATGGCCACTAATGACAGCAAAGAAGTGTCACGTATCGACAAGTTATTACTTGATGACTACATCGCTAAAGTCGACAAAATTATCTCTGAACAGCTGGACGAAATTTTACATCATCCGCAGTTTCAAAAAGTAGAGTCGGCGTGGCGTTCACTGCGTTATTTGGTGAATCGTTGTCCAAATAACTCAAACGTAAAGCTTGAGTTACTTGATGTTGATAAAGAAACACTACGTGACGACTTCGAAGAAGCACCAGATACCACGCAATCTGCGCTCTATAAGCAAGTGTATACAGCTGAGTATGACACACCAGGGGGCGAGCCAATTTCGACTATGGTGTCAAACTTTGAATTTGATTGTTCAGCGCCGGATGTGTCGTTATTGCAAGAAATTTCAAGGGTGTCTGCAGCAGCACATTGTCCTTTCTTAGGCAGTGTTGGTGCCAAGTTCTTCTTAAAAGATTCGCTTGAAGAAGTATCAAAAATTCAGGATTTGGGCTCTTACATGGAGCGTGCTGAGTTTTTACGTTGGAAGAACTTCCGTGAATCAGAAGATGCACGTTACATTGGCTTAGCGTTCCCACGCTTCTTACTGCGCTTACCATACGGTGACTTAAATCCAATTCGCCATTTTAACTATCAAGAAGACGTTAGCAGCGAGCATCACGAACGTTATCTATGGGGTAACGCGACATTTGCGTTCGCGGCAAATATTGTCCGTAGCTTCCACCAAAATGGTTGGGCAGTAAATATTCGTGGCCCACAATCTGGTGGTCGCGTTGAAAATCTCCCCCTGCATTCTTTTGAGGCAGGCCGTGGTCAAGAAACTAAGATCCCAACGGAAGTACTTATTTCTGAGACCAAAGAGCTAGAGTTTGCAAACCAAGGATTTATCCCTCTGAGCTATTACAAAAACAGTGACTTTGCGTGTTTCTTTTCTGCAAATAGCGCGCAAAAGCCGCAAATTTTTGAGACGCCAGAAGCAACGTCTAACTCACGGATCAATGCAAGATTACCTTACATCTACTTGGTATCGCGTATTGCGCACTATATGAAGGTGATCCAGCGTGAAAATATCGGCTCCAGCAAACCTCGTCACGAGCTAGAACAGCAACTTAATGATTGGTTAGGTGCATTAGTTACTAAGATGAATAATCCAGACGAGTCTCTAATTGCTACGCACCCGTTAAAAGATGCCAACGTGACTGTGTCGGAGATCCCGGGTAATCCTGGTTATTACCGTGTGAATACGTATGTGGTTCCACATTTCCAAGTGGAAGGTATCGACGTACGTCTCGCACTCGTTGGACAAATGCCTGGCGAAAAATGAAGGCCACCTGAAGAACCAATGAAGCGTATTTAGGGCAGTGAATGCTGCCCATTATTAAGCATGACATTGAACCTTAATTGTAGAGGCTCAGAAGTATCGGCAAGCGCTTTTGAGATGTTAGTTGAGCTTGCATCTAAAAGTGAAAAAGGAAGAAGTTTCAAACCGGGTTAGGTTGATTAGCGCAATAATGGAAAATAGTTACTAATAAAAAGACCAAGTTTAATATGGTTTCTGGTATTAAATGGTATATTTATGAACATAAAAGCAGACCATGTTATTTGGAAGGTTATACTTTTAGTGCAGTGTTCTTTAACTGTGTTTTTAATATACGATAATCAGCTTTTTACCTCGTCTGAGATTAGCGTTGCGTTTGTAGATATTGTTATCTTTGTCTTAGATAACTTGGTTTTGGCAGCAAACTTATTGCTCATATTACAAGTTCGTGTGTTAAGTCGAAGAATATGGATTTTGGTAGTTTGGGTGTGGTGGTTTGCAAATATATACTCGTTGTTAAACGAGTTTTACTTGGGCGGTTATACCTCGTCTGAAATGTTGTTTTTTGGGAATATAATCTGGATTTTAATTTTATTTTCCTTGCCTGTAGTTAAGTACAGAAGCTTTATAGGAAAACCTATTAAAGCTGAGTAAAGTTAAAACGATTTATACTTCCATGATGCACTTTAGTGCATGCGTTAAACGGTGGAAGTGACGTGCGCCTTGAGCTCGTTAGTCAACAACCTAGCGATAGATAAAGACCGCCAACATAAGTGAATAAACCTATCTAAGGCTGAGAAGGTAGCTTTAGACAAGAAGCGATGAGGCAAAGGATTGTCATGTTTAAACGAAAAGTATGTAACTGGTTGATGGTACTAAGTACAGTCTTGGTGACTAACTTGTCATATAGCCAGGAGATGACACCAGAGCTCTTTTTCGCAAAAAAGAAATTACAAGAAGCAACTATCTCTTACACCGCAGCGATGGAAACGTGTTTTGAGTATACTCCACGCGTTCGCCCAAGCGAGTTAGAGACAGACAAACTCGAGACAGAATTAGTCGTAGAGGCAGTAAATTACCTGCATTACGTGGCGCTTAATGATTGTATGCAAGACCATGATGTAAATTTTTTAAAAGCAGTTGAGCATTACAATCAGACGGCGCCAAAGGATGATCTGATCACGGTAGACAGTTTTGTGACGCTTAGATGGAATGAAGAGCTTAGATCTAAATTCGAATTTAAACAGTTACCCGAAGCGGTTCAGCAGCACTTTTTGCAGCTGGATATACTAAAAACGCCATTTGATGCGGCGACCTTAGTGATGGAATTACGTGGTGACTTATAACATGTAGTGAAAGATTGCCCCAAGTTGGCTGCCACCAACTTGGGACATGTTCCCAAATTGGCATAAAGCGTGGCGCTTTGTTTGGGGATCAAACGTGAAAAACATGCGTTTGATCAATGCCTTTAATAATTAGGAAACATCTTATCTTAAAAGGAGAAATTAAAAATGGCAATTCCAGCGTATATGTGGTTAAAGGACGACCAAGGTAACGACGTTAAAGGTTCAGTAACTGTAGCTGAGCGTGAAGGTTCAATTGAGATTTTGCATTTCGATCACGAATTGCGTATCCCAACTGATAACGACACCGGCGAGCTAACAGGTACTCGTAAGCACGAGCCTTTTGTTATCACAAAAGCTGTGGATGCTGCTACTCCGTACATGTACAAAGCGTGTTCAAACGGTCAAACATTAAAGCAACTTGAGCTTAAATGGTACCGTATTGATGACACGGGTACTGAGCGTGAGTACTTCCGCCATACGCTTGAAGACGTGAAAATCACTTCAATCACGCCAACAATGCACAACGTTAAAGATTTGGATAAGGAGCGTTATCCTCACCTTGAAACAGTGCACATGCGTTACAAGCGCATCACTTGGACGTACCTAGACGGTAACATTGAGTTCTCTGACTCATGGACTGAAGGTCGTTAATTTCGAGTGTTGGAGGCCTATTGGCCTCCTTTTCAAGCTTACACTAGTTCGCATAATGAATAGAGAGCGTATTTTTCTATGGCCTTATTTGATTTGCTAGCTCAGCCATCACGCCAAGCCTATAGCGATAACAATTTATCGCATCTAAGCGACAGCGTATGTAAACACCTAACGCAACTGTTGAATGCGCGTAGGGGAGTGCTTGAGCACTTAGGTGATTACGGTTTACCGGATGTGGAAGATTTATATGAAGGACTACCTTATTCGCAGCAAACACTTGCCAATGAAGTAAAAAGAACCATAGAAAAGTACGAACCAAGAATTACCAACCTCATCGTTCGACCCATCGACATAAAAGAGGAAAACTGTGTGATTCGATTTGAGATAAGAGCGCAATTAAAAACCGGCGAGATAATCAGATTGAATACTAAGTTTGCGTCAGGTGGTAAAGCAAACGTCAATGCAGGAGGAGCAGATTAATGGATATGCAGCAATATTTTGATGCACAAATGAGGCTGTTAACACAGGCAGGTAAACAATTTGCTCAGCAGTATCCTGAACACGCCGGCTTTTTAAATATTGACGCATTAAAGGATAGAGATCCTCATGTTGAGCGCTTGCTCGAAGGAGTCGCTTACCTAACAGCATTTACGCAAAAACGATTAGACGAGACCTTACCTGAAGTGTCTGAGCAAGTACTCAGACAGATTTGCCCAATATTATTAAACTATTATCCGTCCACGACGGTACTAGAGTTTGCGCCAAAACTCACCATGCAAGGGCTAGTGAGTGTGCCAAAAGGCGCGAAAATCTCTTCCCATAAAAGTGACAACGCTCCTGTGGCTTGCCACTTTACTACCACCGCAGAAACGAAAGTGCTGCCGTTTGAGATCTACTCCGTGGACTATCATGAGATCCATACCGGTGCGACATTAAACCTGCACCTCAAGCGGTTAGGCCAAGGCAGTTTAGATGATTACGATCTCTCTAAATTGCGGGTGTATTTACGTGGTGACACGCCGCTTTGTGCCAGTCTTTATCAAATGATGAAGAACCCAAACGCAGCGATAGAGGTTGAGACAGGAAAACTTGGCAGTACGACGCAATATACCTTGAACAAGTCAAAAATTGATGCTGCTTTTCATAAAGACAGCACCGGAATGCTGCCGAATAGCGAACAGAGTCATCCCGCATATGCGTTGCTGCTTGATTACTTTAACTCTCGTGAAAAGTTCTATTTTGTTGAACTAACGGGACTGGATACACTAAATATTGATCCAGACACTAATACCATCAGCATCAAAATAGCCAGTGATATTAAATTACCGCCCGGTAACAAAGTAAATGCGGATAATATCCTGCTTAATTGTGTACCCGCGGTAAATATCTACCCGGTAGATGCGGAGCCTATCCGAGTCAGCGAAAACCAAACCGAATACCAACTGCATCCGGTGCAAAATAAGCTTGGAGAAAGTTTTTGTTATAGCGTTAAGTCGGTACAAGGCGCAAGCAGTAGCACTGGAGAAGCCATCGACTTTGTTTCTCGGTATAGCACGGTATATGAAGATAACGCCCATTTGTATTCACTGATAAGCCGAGATATTGGCGGGGTATCGCCACAGACGTACATTCAGCTTTCAATGCAAGAAGTGGGTGATATTACTACTTTATCGACTGATCTGTTGGCGCATAACGCGGCGTGGCCAAGGCAAACACTGCAAGAAGGCGATATCAATGCTCAAAGCGCTGATGTACCGTCGGTACTTAGCGTTAAAAATGTCGTAAGACCGAGTAAGTTGCTTAATTCTCCTGATCAGGCTTTACATTGGCAGCTCATTAGCTTGTTGAATATGCGTTTTTCTCAACTGGCAGAGCCAACCCAGCTGAAAAAGCTATTGGCACTGTTTGATTGGTCGGAGCGCTCTGAAAATCGAAACCGTATTGAGAGTATCCAAGGCGCTGAATCTAAACCTATCTCATTGCTACAAAAGGGCGTGTTTGTTAAAGGGATAGAGATCCATTTAACCCTAAACGAAAAGAGCTTTGTTTGCACAGCTGATGCGTATCATTTTTGCGATGTGTTGCATCAGTTCTTTAAATTATATGCGCCAATTAACGAGTGCTTAAAAACCCGAGTTACGCTGCTGCCAAGTTACCACGAGTGGGAGTGGGATGTGACGGCAGGCGATAGTTATCAGGTGTAAATGATGGAGCAGCAAAACCAACCCATTTGGGCAAAACTGCCAGAGCCGATAGCGAAATTGATGGCCACACCTTGGCGTTTTAGCTTGTATAAGGCACTAACGCTTATTGAACAGCACTGGGCTAGCAATAACGAGTTACAAAGTGGCCACAGTCATCGCGTTGAAATTGCACCGTATAAAGAACTTGGGTTTCCAGCCTCAGACGTTAGACGCTGCGAATTGCAAGTAAGGCAACGAGGTAAATTGAGGCTTGAAACGTCATTTCTCGGTTTATATGGCGTTGACGCTGCGATGCCGCACTACTTATTAGAGCAAGCCGCAGGAGATGAAGAGATAGGTGCTAGAACACGCGCATTTTTAGATCTCTTTAATCATGTATTGTATTGCCAGCTATTTCAAAGTTGGAAGAAGTCTCAGATTAATCTCGCAGGCATTGGTGCGCAGCAATTTGATCAGATAGTTGCTGCAGTATTTGAAAATAATCAGTCAGATAAGAGCAAACTAAATCTTATTAGTGCTAAACAAACCAGTGCAGCTGGGCTTGAGCAAGTATTAAAGCAAGCGCTACAAGACGAAAGCTTAACGCTAAAAGACAATATCGTTGAGTGGGAAGATATTACCGAAGCGGGCAAGTTAGGCTCAAAACAAAGCAGTTTTTCATTGGGTGGCAATGGCGTATTGGGTAAACGCGTACTGGTCACCGGCAATCGTATTTGCATTGAGCTTGGTCCAATGGACGAGGCTGAGGCACAGCTATATGAGCCAGGTGGTGTAAAGGCGAAACGGTTATCACAATTATTAAATTGGCACACCTCAACCAAAATGAATTGGCAACTGTTAGTGCAGATCAATCGCCAAGCGCGCGAGGGCACTCGGTTAGGGGCTGGCAAGCTTGGGGTAAGTTGTGCGATAGGTAAAGTTAACGCACGCATAGAGAAGAAAATATATTCACAATCACAGTTTTAATGCGAACGGGAATAGCAAGGATTAAAAGATGGACGCAACAGGCATAAAGAATCTCATAGACAAACTCAATCATCACAGCGCGACAGCGTTAGAAGCCGCGGCTGGATTCGCAGCGAGTCGAAAGCATTTTGAAGTGCTACCAGAGCATTACCTATTAAAGTTAATGGAAGAGCACAATGACGGCGATGTTGCGAAGATTTTACCTTTCTTCGAAGTTGATCAAGACGCATTGTGGAATAGTGCGCTCGAATTTATCAATCAACAAGATGCTGGTAACCCGAGCAAGCCGGTTTTCTCCCGTCGCCTCTATGAGTGGTTAGAAAAAGCATGGCTCAGTGCAAACATGCGCCATCAAAATGATTGGATCACAGGAGCTGCGCTGATTGACTCGTTCAAAGACATGGCGATATACAGCCCTGCATTTGGACTGGCGCGCGAGTTCGACAAGATTGATACGCACTTCTTAAAGCAGAATTTAAATAAGATCTGTAAAGGCTCGACTGAGCGTCAAGTATTCAGTAAGCCAAATGCTGACAACACAGTGTCGAATAGCCGTTCACAAGGTGAAAGCGCGCTAGAAGCATTTTGTGAAGACCTCACTGAAAAAGCACGTTCTGGTGCAATTGACCCAGTCCTTGGGCGCAACGAAGAGATCCGTCTCGCAATCGATGTGTTGTGTCGTCGCCGTAAAAATAATCCAATCTTTGTCGGTGAACCCGGTGTTGGTAAAACGGCAGTGGTAGAAGGACTTGCTCAGCGCGTTGTTGAAGGGCAAGTTCCACCAGAACTTAAAGAAGTTAAGATCTGCGTACTGGATATGGGTCTGCTACAAGCTGGAGCAGGTGTAAAAGGTGAATTTGAGCGTCGTCTTAAACAAGTCATTGATGAAGTAAAGAGCTCAGCTACCCCCGTTATCTTGTTTATTGACGAAGCGCATACCTTGATTGGTGCTGGTGGCGATGCTGGTATGGGAGATGCCGCAAACCTACTAAAACCTGCGCTTGCACGTGGAGAAGTAAGAACACTTGCTGCAACGACATGGAGCGAATATAAAAAATATTTTGAGCGCGATGCTGCGCTTGAACGCCGCTTTCAATTAATTAAAGTCGATGAGCCAACCGAGCAAGCTGCAAAGCTCATGCTAACGGGGCTGAAAGATAAATACGAAAAGCACCACCAAATTCAAATCACAGACAGTGCAATTGAAGCCGCGGTTACGTTGTCAGCTCGATATATCACAGGTAGACAATTGCCTGACAAAGCCATTGATGTACTAGATACCGCAGCTGCTATGGTCAGAATGGGACCGGCAACGTCGCCTGTGGTGATTGATAAAGCCAAAGAGCAGATCCGTTACTATCAAAGCAGAATTGAACGCTTGGCAATTGAGTCAAAGCTTGGGATTGCAGATCAAACCTGTATTCAAAGTCTCACCGATGCGCTTACACAAGCCCAAGAGCAGCTTGCTGAGCTTGAGCAAGGTCGAGAGCTGCAAATTGATGCTTATAACGCCTTGCACGGTGCGAGTGACGAAGAGAAACCTGCGATTAGACAAGCGCTTGCTGCGTTAAATCAAGATGATAACGCGATTTTCTCCGAAGTGACCAGCGATACGGTAGCGCAAGTGATCGCAAGTTGGACTGGGATCCCTGTAGGTAACATGGTGAAAGACGAGCTGGAGAACTTACTTAAGCTCGAGCAATCACTAGCGCAAAGTGTTGTGGGGCAAAATGCAGGATTGACTGCGATTGCACAAACCTTACGGGTAGCAAAAGCGGGTGTATCGGCCTCATCTGGCCCACTGGGCGTATTCTTATTAGCGGGTCCTTCAGGGGTTGGTAAAACCGAAACTGCAAAACACATAGCCGAACTACTATTTGGTGGCGAGAAGTTCTTAACCACGATAAACATGAGTGAATATCAAGAAGCACATACGGTATCACAACTTAAAGGCTCGCCACCGGGTTATGTAGGCTATGGTGAAGGCGGGGTGTTGACCGAAGCTGTGCGTCAACGTCCATATTCTGTGGTGTTACTTGACGAAGTGGAAAAAGCCCACGCAGATGTCATGAATATGTTCTATCAAGTGTTTGAAATGGGCGTAATGCGTGATGGTGAAGGGCGTGAAATCGATTTTAGAAACACGGTTATCATCATGACTTCTAATTTAGGGGCTGAGCAAATCATCAATGCTTGTACACCAGAAACCGAGCAGCAAGCCATGCAGCAAATGGTGGATGGGATCATTCAGCAAGGCGTACCTGAAGACGAAGAAGCACAAGACAACAACGAAGAAGAAACACCGTTTGAGAGACCGAGCTTTCAGCAGCTAGTCAGCTTAATTAAGCCAAACTTGCTCGCGCATTTTGCACCTGCGCTTTTAGCGCGTATGCAGGTTGTGCCTTTCTTCCCGCTTGATACTGATGTGTTAAAACATATCGTGGCACTAAAGCTTGAGAAGGTCGCGGCGCGACTTCGTGACAATCACGCAATACAACTGCGCGTAGATCAAACGGCGCTGGATTATCTAGCCGATAAATGCGCTATGTCTGATAGCGGCGCACGATTGGTTAACGCAACAATTGAACAACAAATTTTACCTGGGATCGCTCGCTCAATTTTGGGCTTTATGAGCGAAGAAGATATGCCAGATCTGCTGACGCTGACACTGGATGAAAATGGTGAAATTGAAGCCGTATTCGCCGACTTAAGTTAACGGTAGATACGAGTAAGGAGACAAAAATGGAAATGTTCGCATCACTTGCCGATAAACTGCCTAAGGCAAACGAAAGTCACTTTGCAATCGAAATTGCGGGGCTGTCTGGGAGTTTATTTAAAGTATTGAGTTTTGAATCACAGAATGACAGCCTATGCAGTGACTATCGCTTCGATATTGAGGTGTTAAGTGAAGAGCTAATTGAGCCTGATCTGGTGATTGGTAAAGATGTTACATTTTCCATTACGTGGGCCATGTCTGACAGAACGGTTTCGGGAATTATTACCGAATATGTTTGCCATGGTCGCAGTCATCAAGGCTACGTCTATACCTTATCTTTTCAATCACTTTTGGTGTTGCTCAAACATCAGCGATCTAATCGCGTTTTTACCGACATGCCTGCGGATGCAATTATTAAAAGCGTGTTAGATAAGGCAGGGTTCCCGTCAGGAAAATTACAATTTAAGGCTTCATCACCATCCCTTGCCATGACAGTGCAATACGACGAGAGTGATTTTGACTTTGTAACGCGTTTAATGCGCCGCTACGGTTTTGTTTACGGCAGCACAGAGTCTACGGGTAGCCAAGCCAACCTGTCGGTGTTTGGCAGTAGCAGTGATTTTTCTTCAGAGATGGAAGAGATCACCTTGCCTTATGCGTCACCCACCGGACAAGTTAGACCGAGTGAGTCTGTCTTTGCCTTTTCTAAAAAAGCGAGCCTACTAAATAGCGGCTTTAGGCTGTATGACGAAGACTATGAAAAAGGCTGCGCACTGTCTGTTAATAGCAATAATCAATCAGAGGTTGGTGGCTTTGGTGAAGACTGTATATTTGCGGAAAACTTCATGACTGAAGGAGATGGCGATGCGCTTACCAAAGTACACCAGCAAAGCATCGACTGCCGGAGAAATGTTTTTGTTATCGATACCGACTGCCGAGCGCTTCGCCCGGGCGTAGCTTTAACCATAACCGATCACCTTAATTATAGTGGTCGTTACTTAGTGGTGTCCGTTGCCCACAAAGGCTGTCAAGGCGGCAGCGTTGAATACGGCTCCAAGGTAAAAGGCTTAACCTATAAAAACCAAGCGACGATTATCCCAATTGATGTGCAGTTTAAAGCGCCTGTTATTAAGCGCAAAAAGGTATTTGCATCGTTTAACGCCACCATTGAGCAAGAAGTGGATGACAAAGGGCGCTATAAAGTCAAGCTGCCATTTAACCAAGATGGTGAAGGGGAAGAGAGTAAACCGACTCGGCTTATGCAGCACTATGGTGGACCTGGCGGGCACGGCATGCACTTTCCTCTAAACAAAGGAACCGAGGTTATGGTGGCGGGCGAAAATGGTGACTTAGACAGACCGGTTATTCTCGGTGCGCTATTTAACGATGAAGCACTAAGCCCGGTGACAGCCGAGAATGCTACTGAAAATAAATTGGTAACAAAGGCAGAAAACACCTTGTTGATGGATGACAAACAAGGCGAAGAGAAAATCCAACTGTTCACCAAAGCGCAAGAAAACATGCTCGAATTTAATGCCACCGAAGGCAGCGAATTTATCAAGCTTGAAACCAAAAAAGGTTACATCGATATTAAATCGAAAGAAGCGATGACGCTGCAATCACAAGCGAATATTGTGGCACAAGCCGACAAAGAAATAAGCATTCGCGCAGAAGATGCTGTTTATATCCAAAGTATCGAGTCCAATATTGAGATCAATGCCAAAGAGGCGATTCAACTCACCGCAGATACCGACATTAAAATTCAGTCTGCTGACAGCAATATTCAATTTGAAGCGCAACAATCCATCAACCTAGAGGCCGCGCAAGACATCAGTTACTTCAGTGTTGATGGTAACGTCGAGCTTGCGGCACAAAATGGTAACTTCACTATCAATGCCGATAGAAACATTTCTATCGTTGGCCAAGGTAGCGGCTCAATTCAGCTTTCTCAAGGCGGCGGCAAAATAGAAATAGATGCGGCAGGTAATATTACCATTGATGCGAACAACTTGAACTTAAGCGCCAGCAACATTTCAGTGTCTGGCTCTGCAATTAGCCATAACTAAGCAGGGAGCAAAGTCTATGAAAACCAATGTCGTACAATTTCCACCATCGTTGAGTAATATCGTATGGCGTGTATCTGCCATTGATAAATTAGGCAAAGTGTTACGAGTGAAGTGTGACGAATCTAATGTAGAAATGAAGGTTAAAGGTCAATTAGACAGTGTGACACGCGTAAGTATTGACGATGAAGTGTTGCTACATAGTGTGGCAATGCCTATCGTTATTGGTCGCTTAGCTGCACCGCAAGACTTTCCGGCAGCGTCGGTGACAAATAACAACGGCACTGTGGTGTTAAATGGCGAGCAAAAAGTCTGTGTCAAAACCAAAAATGGCAGCATAGCAATTAACGGCAATGGTGAGATACAGCTTGAAGGTAAACTGCTAAACGCCGATATTGAGCAAGATCTCAGCCTCCAAGGCTGGCCAATTCGATTAAATTAAGCTGATATGGTGTGACTATGTTTTTAGCTGCAACCAAATTGGCCGTTCACCGTCAACAACTCAAGTCGCTTTGGCGTCATTATCAAAAGTTTAATGCACGCCAAGTAGTTGAGACCGGGCGTTTACATGCCCTTGAAAAACAACTATTAAATCATGTGTATACCTTAGCTGCGACGGACGAAGAACACTGGATAAACCACTCACAACTTGATTGTATCGCACACGGGTCGATTGATGATGTATTTACGTTAACCCAAGAGATTGACTCACCACAGCTGTTGTTACTTATTAACCATCTCTTTGGTACAAGAGCGCTTGAAGATCAAGCTAGTGAAATCATCACGGCGATTAACAGCGAGCCTGCGCTTGCTGAGCTGCTCATGCATAACTTATCAGCATGGCGCATTGATTTTGGTGATGCACTCAGGCAGCGAATTTTATCAACAGATGAAAATTGGCCTACGAGCCTTATCTATTTAGCATTTAGTACGGCTAACTTGTCGCGCCACCAACTCATGGCCGCGCTTGATCATAGCAACCCTGAAATTGCCTACACGGCATTGGTAAATATGTGGTTGTGTAATACAGAGCAACTTTCAGAGCACCTAGTAAAGCGGTTTGCGATGACCGATGATGCCGCGCTAAAAGCAAAATTATTGCAGCTGGCAGGTTTACTCGATGAGCCAAAATGGGATGAACCATGCTTACTTTATTGTCAGCATAATCCAAGCTACATTGCAGAAGTATTTCCGTACTTTTCTCATACCCGTTCGTTACAAAATCTAGTTAAGTTACTCGAAGTTCCCAGTACTGCTCGTCCAGCTTACGAGGCGTGGAAACAAATCACCGCTCTCGACTTGCCTGAAGAATTTGCAATAAGTGATGCACAAACTGGCGTTAAGTCTCAAAAATCGCAAAAATTACCCAGTTTTAAGCGAGCAGAATACGAACGCCAAGCCCTAATTACGGCGAATATCCAACATCAACTCGCAGGGCGTAAAGTCTCTGAGCCAGCGGCTTGGTTACAACAGGGATTGGCTGGCCTTGCTATACAGCGCAAGCTTTCCAAAATTTCCTCGCATGCACTTGGCGCTGCGCTTTTTTACATGCCGATGGCTTATCTTCAATGGCAATCAGTGAAACAGGAGTTGAACCATGCTAGTGAATGAATCCGAGTGGCAAAGTAGCACGGTTGAGGCTTGGGATGAGGAAAAAGATCCCATCGTAGTCGTCGCTGTGAAGCAGAACTTTGAATACGACGTAAAGGGTAATGTATATCCCGATCCAACTGGAGCGCCAGTTGTGCTTGCTGATGACTTTGACGGTGAGGGGCTTGAAGCCTGCCTAACCGCCGTTAGCGAAGTTCAGCCTTATAAAACCGGTTTTGAAGTATACGGTGAATTGACCTGTTTTCCACCAACCGATAAGCAAGCGCGAGTGATTGAAGTTGGACTCAAACTCGGCTGTAACGACAGGGTATTTGTTGATAAATTACTTCGAGTTACTGGTGAGCGTGTGTGGAAGCGATCGCTATTCGGGCCTGTGGCGAGCGATCCACAAGTGTTATCGCCCTGTGTATTAAATTACCAACTTGCCTATGGCGGCACAAGTCCGTCGGATGAAGAACAAGTTTCAACCCAAAATCCCCTTGGTCGTGGCTATAAGCTCAAAAATAAAGAAGCGAAAGGCCAACCATTGCCACAAGTGGAATATGCCAATCAGGTATTAAAAAAGCCGAGTCACGACACTGCGGTTGCAAGTTTTGCAGCGATCCCACCATTTTGGTCGCCAAGGGTGGATAAACTTCCTGAGGTTGACGAAGCCCAAGCCCTCGCGGGTAAGTTTCCATTTAAAGCAGCAGTCCCCGCTGCGCATTATCAAGTCGCGCCGCAAGACCAACAAACTCCAAACCTATTTAGTGATGGCTGGTGGATTGATATGATGGGCTTGACACCAGATTTACCTTATGGACAAAGCCTAAAGCTAACGTTGCCCAGAATCGTGCCTCGCTGTCGTTTGGTTAATGGCCCAGACGCCACGGCTATTGATATGCAGTGTGATACGCTGGTAATTGACTCGCAAACACAGCTGTTTTCATTAATCTGGCGAGGAAGGGTAAAAAAGAGCCAAACGGGCAGTAACAGTGTGTTCTTAGTAGAAGAGGCGCAAGCGCAAGGAGTGGCACATGCAGTTTGAACTAATCGCGCTAGAAACCCCCGCTGGTAACCACCCCAGTGCTTTATATACCGCCGTCGCAAATAACATGCGCTTTTGCACGCCAAGCAAAGCCATTGTTAGATACGATATAAGTCTAGATGCCCCATACTTGCGCGCACAAATTGAAGAAGTCTCGGTCACACTACGTAAAGACCGCTGTTTAACCATTCTAGAATCGTTATTAAGCCAGACTAAGCAACGGCTTGATGGTAGTGCCAACGCGTGGGATGGCACCATTAATCTAGTTACTGCCAACACAAAAGCAGAAGAGCCATATATAGAACTGTCCGATGTTAGGACGCTTTGTGACCATCTTGAGCTGAACGTTGATGATATTCAGTTGCATCAAACGCTTGATATTGATTCGCTCTTGCCAAATAGCCTCTATGTATTTGTAGACAGTTGCGTTGGTTATGATGAAGCGTCAAAACCAAACTGGGTAGGCAAGCTACAAGTTGTTGGCGGCCCTGAAGGTGTTGTATTAAGTGAAGGCGGTTGCGCATTGCTTGGTACAAGTGCTAATAAAAATGCATGCCAAACCAAAGCATACCAGGGCGACTTAGGTGAGCTATTAAAAGAGCTGCACGCAGAGATAAACGAGCCTTATATTTCGACCCGCTTACTTAGTGAGCAGTGGCAAAGAGAATGGCTTAATGCTAGCCGCGTCTTGTACCAAGAACACGACGCGTTAATTGAACTCAACAACACGGCAAATACCATTGGTTATATTGGCGCTGGCCATAATGCAATGGGGCTTGCGGTTGCCAGCAGTTATTTACACAACCCGTTAAATAGCCACATTGAAAGAGTGTGGCTGATCACAGAGCAAGAAAAACCACAATTAATCTCAGTAACAAGGAGTGTGTTATGAGCTTTATCGCAGCAGTAAAGGGAAAAGAGCCAGATTCGATTCAGTACGATCAAGATGCCATGTCTGCAACGCTGAGAGTAGGCGGGAGTGTGTCGTGGCGACATAGTAATCCCGCATTGCTAAAGCTTACTATCGCAGCGAAAAATAATGGTGCCATTGGTTGTGTAAATGGGATAGCCGTATTTCCTGACAAGGCCAGCGGTGAAAACGCATTTATAGATGAGATTGCGCGCGCTAAATATGGCGATATGGTATTGGGTGAAATGATAACTGAGTTTGCCAGTGACTATATTGTCCCACCGCCAAACTGGAACGACGAAAAAAACGAGCCAATTTTACCTCATCAAGAGCCAGATACTGGCATGGATATGCACAAACCGGTCGACAATGCTCGAGCATTTTTAGATTTGGTTGAACGCAAAATCGGATGGCAAGCTGGCACTGAGGAACAAATTGAAAAAGACGTAGATAGCGAAGCACAGCAAGTCGGCATCGTAAGCGGCCAAAACGTATTAATTAATGGTCGCACCGCAGTACACAAAGATAGCGGTGGCGCGCTCACGACGATAGATGTTTGCTGGACTCAAATTGGTAAAGTAGTGGTGCCGATACCTTACTGTAATATGGCCAAATCCAAAGACGCGGCAAGTACAGCCAGCTCGGTAAAAATTAATGGCAACCCTGCAGCCAATATAAAAAGTAACTTTTCAAAAAGCACAGGTGACCAACCCGGTAAAAAGAAAGGCATTGCCAGTGGCACAATCAAAGGCAAAGCAGAGTTTATTACCAGCTCTTTTGATGTGTATATCGAAGGAAAACCCGCCGTACGCCAAGGAGATCTTATGATCTCTAACAGTAAAAACACGCCACCTTCTCCCTTGAATCAACCGGGCGGTGCGACCCCTAGTTCACTGTCAGTGGCGAAAAGAGATGCAACGGGTACTGAACAAGATCCAATCCAAAGTGCATTTGGTTTAAATAACCAAAGCAGCCGTAGTCTTATTTCACAGGGAAATTTCGTGATAAAGCAAGGCGCAAACAAACAACAAAAAAAACTAGAACAGGGAGGGCAATAAAGCATGGGCGCACATATTTTTAATACGGAACTCAACGACGAGCAAGCACCTTGTATGCTGGAATTGCAACTTCAAGGATTAAATGGCAAAGATTGTACTGTGCCACTTGGTTTTGCTGAAGTTCAACGAGCGTCATCACCAAAACCGGATGACCAAATTCCTTTTGTGGAGACGGTAGAACTACGTGTATTTTCAGAAGCTTCGCTTGATATTAATAAAGCAAAGGCACCTGAATACGTGCCCATGTTTAAAGATCAAAAAGAATTTCAAGAAGATGAGCCGGTTGGTTACTACTACTTTTTTGTTAATGGTTATTTGTGGCGAGAAATAGCCGCCATTTCAGGTGGTATGCTCAGTGAAGTTGACCTTCGTGAGTATCACGGTCAAAGCTTCAGGCCCAACAACGGCACGCACATGCCAAGACTCACACTGCCAATTCGCGCAAAAGGCCTCTTCTCAGATTCAACTTCAGTTGAAACCATGACATATCAAGTTGCCTTTTCACGCGTGCAATGGTCGTGGGATTACATCAGCGCACTTGGAGATATGAAACCTGATGACAGCCGCTTTGATAAAAAGCCAATGACGTCAAAGTGCCCAGACGAAGGTAAAGCCTCGACCTATCGTAGCGAGCGGATGCAAACCATCGATTTTTCATCAGCCCCCAACTGGGACAGTATTGAAAACCTAAAAGCCAACGAAGACGGTGAACCCTGTATCTATTTTCATGACGTTTTGGGGATTGTACAAAATTTAAAGCTCGAGGGTGATGTCTTATATCTGGCGTTTGTGCAGCATCAAAACCACCTAGCTTCCCAAGACTTTTACGATTCCGCACTCCTTGCCTCAACCATGTTTGCAAACCCTGAGCTTTTTGAATCTGAGATGGAAACTTATCAAGTGCGGGGGTTCGATGGACCAGAAACTCGACATAACTTAGTTTATACAAAGAATGATAAACAATCAGAAGCAACTAGAAAGATAGGCGAGAGCCTAAGTCTTGAAAAGCTGCAAAAGCATTTAGTCCACACGCCGAACGAATTGCCGAACCTTATCACTAAAATTAAGCAATTTTTACGCTTTAGAGAGGATCTTCTTCATTTTTTTGAGGGCAAATACGGTGAACAAAAAGAGATTAATCTGGCGGATACCTGTCGAAATAATCAGATAGCGCCACCCACCAGCTTCACCGCCGCCTACTGGGACTTGAGCCTTTTGTCGCCGCTTGCTTATCGACATGCATTTGAATGTGCGTACGGGCACTTAAATAGCTTAAATATTTCTGAAAAAACATTTCCTATTTACTTTCCTGCATTGGTTGACCATCAAGTCCGCAAGTTTATTGCTGAAAAGATTAAAAAAATACACGAAGGTTATAAAGATTTCACTTCGGAGCTTCACGCGGACGATAATTCATGGTTATGCGTTCAATTTACGCCACGAGAAGATTTGTATGGCGAAGATTTAAAATCAGAAAATTACATCGTTGATAATATTCGAAGCGAGTTTGGTGCTTATAATCCTGAAAAGCTGACGCAAGCAGCGTTTGAAAGAGACATAGATAAAAACGAGTATCCCTTTTTATTTCTTGAGCTTAGATTTCTCCAAGTAGTTGAGAAAGGGCTAAGTGAAAACCTTATATACTGGCAACAAAGCTTCGCAAATAGAACGCTTGCAGATGCCAATCAGTATATAGGTTTCTATCATAAGGTAGGAGCCATAGCAAAAAGTGCCAGCTTAAGCACCTTTAGTGATATTGAATTGCACGATTTTAATAATGTACCTGCCAACCGCGTAGTCATCACAGCACCTATGACTAAGCACCCTTTATTTGAAGCCTTTAAGGTACAACAAAGAGATATAGATAAAGCAAAGAAACAAAACCGAACAGTGATACCAGAGTTAGGTGAACAACATGCTAAATCTGAGCACGCTCTAACAAAGGCTTTGGCAGCAAGAAAGGCGGGAAAGCCTATTCATGGTAACCATATTGCAACGATAGCTACGCGACTTCGCAATGAACTTGAAGGCTACAAGACGTTTAAAACCTTGCCCGCAAGTGTGGTGAGAGCCGAAATTGAAAATATGCTAGATGAAGTAATTGATATTGAAGGGACCTTTAAAGACCACACGAATGTAGGAGGTAAAGTACTCACCAGACTCGCATCCAACTTTTCTAGGGAAGAGATTTATGAAGAGAACATTATAAGAGCGGAACGAGGTCTCAAAACAATTAACTATACACCACGTCAAGTAACCGAATTTGAGGGAAAACGCTTTGCCTCTATTCCACTTGCTTTGCTCACGGGGATTACAGTCATAAAAACCTATATGGACTATGAGAAAGAGTTTGCAGCAGAGAAAGGTGATGAATACTACCGATTCGCAAAGCACTTATCATTAGTTTTAGGAGGGCTGGTTGCAGTGGGAGCTGTATTAGAAAACTATGACGATTCCAAGTTTACTGAAAAGCTTACAAAGGAGCGTTTCAGTCTAAAAAAATTCGATGTTAAATTGACCGCATTGAGAAGTGCTACGGGTATAGCTGGTATTTTCACAGCGTATGTCCAATTTTGCGACTCTCAGAAATTGTTAAGTAAGGGGGACTCTGACGCTGGAGTTGCTGGTGTTATTTCGGCTGGGTTAGGGCTTGCGAGCGCTGTCTTTGGAACTTTTTTTGCCGCAATGGGACCTATAGGCTGGGCACTCTTTGTAGGTTCGATTGTATTTACCGTTTTATCAGCGATGTGGACAGATTCAGCGATTGAGCGCTGGTGTAAATTAGGACCTTTTGGCAGTGTGGATGTAAATAAGGCTGAATTAGCAGATAGTGGAGATAGAGAGTACAAAAAGTTTGATAATCCGAATAAGTACTTCACGCATATTATTAAAATACTTTTAACTCCAAAGTTGTTAGTTAACAAGATAAGTAGTACTGAATACATTATAGAAGTTGATCTGGTTGATTTTATTAGCGGTACGTCTGAGTTGGAATTAATGATGGAGTTTAAAGTCAAGGGTAAATATAAAGGGGCTTCTCCAATTCAGGGAGATTTGAAGTATGTAAAGGGGTTGCAGTCCTACCTGCCGACTTATCAAAAAGATAATGACGGTAATAAAATGATAAAAGCGAGTTATTCAGTCTCGATCGATGAAGACTGTCTTAGGGGAGGGTATGTTAGTGATGTTGATTTCAAAGCGCGCTTAAGGTTTGATAGCGAACTTGAAATGATAGGAGGTTAAAGTTGCGCACAGACTTCAAATATAACTATTATCTAAACATCAATACGTTTGAGCGTTATGAAGCTAGAGCAGGAGTGAGTTTTACTGCTGATATGATTGGTGGTAAATATAGTAAAAGATTTAAAAAACCCCATAGGTTTAAAAGTTACGGTGGGGATAGTTCGGTCGTGAGAATATTTCTTTTGAGCCCTTTTTTGTTTTCAACATCTTGTATGTTAATCAATATTTTGGTGCTTATCGAATGTTTATTCACGGGTAAACCTTGGCTTGAGTATTTACAAGTGATAGCTTGGTTATTGCTGATTAATTTTGCCTTAGTTAACATAATGCCTTACCTCTCTAGTTTTATGATTGGTAAGTATGTTTACTTTGACAGAGAAAAACAAAAAGTGTCCTTTACTTTTGATATTCCAAATTGCACAGAGCGTGATGAATTTGGGCATTGCTGTTTTGATTACTCAGAAATTAAATTAGATATTAAGCATGTTTTTACAGATCAAACAGGCGCGATGACATATGTACCGATTATATGTCATAAAGATAGCTATAAATACCCCAAAGCTAAAGTGACAACGATAGTCAATGAAAATGCTCGTAGCACAATGGAGTGCGATATTTTGTATGAAGATATCCGCCGCTTTATGGATAAAAGTAAGCCACTCCCTGAATCGCCAGAGTATGAGGGGTTTAGGCATCTAGATCCAGTTACAGCGGAGCATGATAAAGCGATAGGTAGACCTGCTAGCTATTGGAGCGAGATGTCATTGACGCAACAAATTGAGATAGGAAACAAATTATTTGAACCCATCTTGGAGCTTAATGAGTTACACCCTACCGAACCTCTTCCTGAGCTGAGCGAACCTTGGAACTATTGGAAACCAGATGGCAAAAAAAGAGAAAAGGCGGGGGCTAAAAGAGAGTTTATGCTGATTGCTATGCAGCTATTAACATCAAAACCGATGTAAAATTGGATCGAGAGCTGGTAAGCCGATAATGGTCAATCAAAATGGAATTGGTGATGAAAAAGATTGAAGAGACGACTCAAGAAGAATGATGCTTAGCTCTTTTCACTATAACTGTTACTTAAATGCAAAAACGTTTGGGTCGCACAAAAAGAGGGCTGGCGTAAGCTTTGCAGCGGGTATGATTGATACCATTTATGATAAACGCTTCCATAAGCCCCACCGTTTCAAAAGCTACAGTATCGGCAATTCTGTTGTTAGGCTAGTACTACTTGCTCCTTTTCTTTTATCAACGACTGCACTATTAGGTTCTTTAAGCACTATTATTGTTTGTTTATTTGAAGGTATACCGTGGATGGAACACTTAACGGTAATAGGCTGGTTAATGTTATCAAATTTTGCTCTGGTCAATCTTACTCCCTATTTGTCGACCTTCGTTGGAGAAAAATGCGTTTATTTTGATAGAGAAAAACAAAAAGTATCATTCACTTTGGATATACCTCATTGTACCGAACGAGATGAGTTCGGAAATTGTTGCTTTGATTACTCAGAGATAAACTTACGCTATCAACGTGTAATTACAGATCAGTATGGTGCAACGACTTATGCACCAATAATCAGCCATAAAGATGGACAGAAGTTCCCTAAAGGCAAAATTACCGCTATTGTAAATGAAAATGGAAGAGTGCCGATAGAGTGCCTTATGTTATTTGAAGATATCCGCCGCTTTATGGATAAAAGTAAACCGCTTATATGGACTCCTCCAATTGTACAAGCCACTTTTAGCATTATTAGTGTGATTGCGTGCTTATATCCGGGCTCTTGATGAGGTGCTACCTCGGCCTCTTTGATGTATTCGCGCCCTGTGCCTTC